>CAZCEN010000279.1:3092-4417 GCA_964497205.1 uncultured Sporomusaceae bacterium | reverse complement strand
ACCCGCATTCCCGACGTTGCCGCTGACCTCAAGCGAATATACGGATTATAATTTCTTATTGTCCCTACCATTTTTGTGCAATAAATCGAATAGGCGGAACAAAAAGAGAAACTCCCGTCAAATTTACACTAATTTGACGGGAGTTTAGATTTATATAGAAAAGTTTCAAATTGGGAATAGAGAAGTGTTTATATCGTTTCGTAAGAAGTCTTCAAATGTTGATCTCTAGCATGCCTATCAAGTGCTAAATCAATGAGTTTGTCAATTAGTTCACCATAAGATATACCGCTTACTTCCCAGAGCTTCGGATACATACTTATCTTGGTAAAGCCAGGAATCGTGTTAATTTCGTTCACAATAACTTTATTATCTTTTGAGAGAAAGAAATCGACTCTAGCCATTCCTTCACAGCCAAGTACTTTAAACGTCTTAATTGCTAAATCTTGAATTATTTGTACCTGTTCATTAGAAATTTTTGCTGGGATTTCGAGAACAGCACCATTCTCATCGATATATTTTGCTTCATAGGAGTAAAACTCTTGTTGTGCTATGATCTCGCCTACCTTAGAGGCAATGGGAGTCTGATTGCCTAAAACAGCACACTCCACTTCACGGCCTTCTACAAATTCTTCCACTAACACTTTATTGTCAAATTGAAATGCGTCGTCCATAGCCTTTCTAAACTGATGTGCATTTTTTACCTTACTGACCCCGACCGACGATCCCGCATTTGCGGGTTTGACAAATAGAGGCAATCCTAGAAACTGTGAGATTTCGTCAAAGTTTAAATTATCTTGATCCCATTTATGAAAGACTAAAAATTTAGCTATAGGAATTCCGGCATCTCTTAGCAGTCTCTTAGTTACGTCTTTATCCATGCCTACCGCAGACCCGAGAACGCCTGATCCGACAAAAGGGATATTGGCTAATTTTAGCAACCCCTGAACAGTGCCGTCTTCACCATACGGGCCATGCAAAATGGGAAATACAACATCAATATTACCATCTATATTTTTGTCGGAAGTGCATAGAAGTTTTTTTCTTTCAGCTCCAGGCACTAACACAATGTCTTTATTCGTTTTATTTAATGCAATATGTTTTGGATCATTACTATTTAATAGAAATTGAGAGCTATCGTTTAGATACCATTGTCCTGTTTTATCTATTCCTATTAAGGTAACATCATATTTTTTCTTATCGATTGCGTCTATTACATTTTTAGCTGACTGTAGCGAGACTTCATGCTCAGCCGACCTACCACCAAACAAAATTCCAACATTAATCTTCCTCATAATACCATCTCCTGTTGATCTTCATCAATTTAA
>CAZCEN010000279.1:0-2992 GCA_964497205.1 uncultured Sporomusaceae bacterium | reverse complement strand
ATAGAATTGTAATTAAACAGTAATCCCATGCAATCAGCAATTAATTATAAAGAGGAGGCGCTAATTATGGGAAAAGTAGTAGGTATTGATTTAGGTACAACCAACTCTTGTATTTCGGTATTAGAAGGAGAACGTCCGGAGGTTATCGTCAACGTCGAAGGCGGTCGCACTACTCCCTCAGTCGTCGCTTTCCGCGACAATGAGCGTCTTGTCGGCCAGTTGGCCAAACGTCAGGCGGTCTTAAACCCTGCCAGAACCTTCTATTCGGTAAAACGCTTCGTTGGTCGCCGTTTCAACGAAGTAACGGATGAGATGAAACTGGTTCCTTATAAAGTAGTCCAGGGAGCGGATGATACGGTTAAATTCCTGGTAGACGACAAACAGTACGCGCCGGAAGAGATTTCGGCCCAGGTTCTGCGCAAATTGGTGGATGACGCCAGCAAGTTTTTGGGTGAGAAAATAACCGACGCCGTTATTACGGTTCCGGCTTATTTCAACGATGCCCAGCGTCAGGCTACCAAAGACGCCGGTCATGTCGCCGGCCTTAATGTACTTAGGATTATCAACGAGCCGACAGCTGCCGCCCTCGCTTATGGCCTGGACAAGAAAAAGAATGAAACCATCCTGGTATTTGACCTGGGTGGCGGTACCTTCGACGTATCCATTCTGGATGTAGGCGACGGTGTTTTCGAGGTTAAAGCTACCAATGGTGACACTCACCTGGGCGGCGACGACTTTGACAAAGCTGTTGTCGACTGGCTGGCCGCTGAGTTCAAAAAAAATAACGGTATTGATCTACTTAAAGACAAACAGGCGCTGCAGCGGCTTACCGAAGCAGCGGAAAAAGCCAAGATTGAGTTGTCGGTTGTGACTGAAACCACCGTTAATCTACCCTTTATCACCGCCGATGCCAGTGGTCCGAAGCACCTGGAACTGAAACTTACCCGGGCAAAATTTGACGAAATTACTCGCAGCCTGGTGGACCGCTGCCGGATTCCTGTGGAAAAAGCGCTGGCTGATGCCAAACTAACAGCCAAAGACATTGATGAAGCCATCCTGGTAGGAGGTTCTACCCGTATCCCTGCCGTGCAGCAACTGCTCAAACAACTGATCGGCAAAGACCCCAACCAAAACGTGAATCCGGACGAAGTTGTAGCCATAGGTGCTGCCATCCAGGGCGCCGTCCTGAATGGTGATCTTAAAGATGTAGTCCTCTTAGATGTTACGCCGTTGTCCCTGGGGGTGGAAACACTAGGCGGTGTTTTGACCAAGATTATTGAGCGCAACACGACCATTCCCGCCCGCCGCAGTCAGGTATTCAGTACGGCCGATGACAATCAGCCGGAAGTCGACATTCATGTTTTGCAGGGGGAACGGGAAATGGCAGGTGACAACCGAACCCTCGGCCGCTTCAAATTAACCGGTATCCCGGCAGCCCCGCGCGGTTTACCGCAGATTGAAGTCACCTTCGATATTGACGCCAATGGTATCCTTACGGTCAGCGCCAAAGACAAAGCTTCAAACAAAGAACAATCCATTACCATCAGCGGCTCCAGTAACCTGGATAAAGCCGAAATCGACCGGATGGTCGCCGATGCCAAACGCTACGCTGCTGAAGATAAAAACCGCCGGCAATATGTGGAACTAAAAAATGAAGTAGATTCGCTGGCCTATCAGGCCCGCAATTTTCTGGTGGGAAAAAGCGATACCCTGCCCGCACACCTCAGCGGACGGCTGACGGCCGCACTGGAAGCCGTCAATCAGGCTGAAGACAAAGTGGATATGGCTAAGCTGCAGCAGCTTAAAGGTGAACTGGAACAGGCCTACAGCCAGGCCGCTCAGTACCAATCCGCAGATGCCGGACACCAGCCGGACAGTAATCCCGGCAGCCAACCCAAACAGGATGATGTCATCGACGTGGAATATGAATAAATAAAAGTAGAGGTAGAGGGGTGATGCATATGCAATATATCGATTACTACGAAATATTAGGGGTTCCTAAATCTGCGACCGAAAAAGAAATTAAGCAAGCGTACCGTAAATTGGCCCGTAAGCATCACCCCGACCTTCATCAGGGTGATGCTAAGGCGCAAGCGGAAGAAAAATTCAAGCAGATTAATGAAGCCTATGAAGTGCTTGGCGACCCGGACAAACGGATCAAGTACGATAAGCTGGGGATGAACTGGCGGGCCGGTGATGAAGTCCAGTTTGACCCGTCCGCCACCGGCAACGGTTATACTTACAGCTATCAGGGAAATGCTGGTTTTGATCCAGCCGGCTTTGAGTTCAGCAATTTCTTCAACAGTATTTTCGGTCAGGACTTCAGCCATAGCCAGCCTGGCGGCAGACGGACACGCTCTGTCAACTACAAAGGGGAAGATATAAATGCCGAAATCCATCTCTCAGTTACTGAACTGATGCAGGGAGTGGAAAAGAATCTCCACCTGTCGGCTCCGAATGTCTGTGCCGCCTGTGAGGGGCAACGCTTCAATCAGCGCGGTGTCTGCCAGGCCTGCGGTGGTACCGGTGTTACCGAGGCCACGCAAACTGTCAAGGTAAAAATACCTGCCGGCCTTTGTCCGGGTGCATCGCTGCGTTTGAAGGGATTGGGTGGCAAGGGCCTTGGCACGGGTGCTGCCGGCGATCTGTATCTTCATGTCCAGGTGGACGATCCGGCATGGCAGGTAAACGGCAGCGACCTGGAAACTGAGCTCACCCTCTATCCGGAACAAGCCGTATTAGGCGACCTGGTTACAGTTGCTACTCCCCACGGTTCGGTTCAGCTTAAGATCCAGCCTGATACTCACGCTGGTCAGCGGCTGCGGCTCAAAAACAAAGGTTTGCCGCAAAAGCAAGGGTTTGGTGACCTGTATTTGAAAATCCGCATTGATATTCCGCAAAATCAGCCGGAGGCTGAAAAAGCGCTCTACCGGAAAATACGCGAGGCCAAAGCTACTAACCAGCACGGGCAGAAACAGGGAGTCGCCTAAAT
>CAZCEN010000278.1:0-4455 GCA_964497205.1 uncultured Sporomusaceae bacterium | reverse complement strand
ATAAAGGCCATGATGGCTAGATTGTACCATCGAAGATTTCTTTGATTCTGTTCCACGGTAAAACCCCTTTCTGTGTATTCTATACGTGTACAATACTAGTATAATATGTAAATTCATCCGGCACAACAGCATTTTTTTTGAACAAGGGACAGGTTCTTTGTTCCAGGGGTAAAAGAATGTTATACTAGTCTTGAGGTGATAAAATGCCAAGACAAGCTAGAGAGAAAAGTGAAAGTGGAATATATCATCTAAAATATATTTGGAGGAGAAATTTTGAATGAATGAAAATAGATTAATCTTAATACGGCCATGTGAAAAATATATAGAATCAATACAGTTATTTAAAAAGGAATTTGAAATTAATGGAGATAGTATGGAGGGTACATCTTTTTTAAAGGAAATGAAGACAGTAGAGGAGTGGCTTGCCCATCTTAGAGCTTGTTCAAGTCCTGAAACAGTACCAGATAATCTTGTCCCTTCCGTTACTTATTTGGCATTGCGAAAAAAAGACAATTATTTGGTTGGAATGATAGACATAAGATATTATTTGAATGACTTTTTATTATTGACCGGAGGTCATATTGGCTACTCTGTAAGAAAATCAGAGAGAAGAAAAGGATATGCCTCTGAAATGTTAAAATTGGCTTTGAAAAAGTGTAAAGAAATTGGATTGGACAAAGTCCTTATAACCTGTAATAAAAATAACATTGCGTCAGAGAAAGTTATAATTAAGAACAAAGGAGTTTTAGAAAATAAAACCGAAAAGAATGGTGCCATTTATCATCGTTATTGGATTTCAATATAAAAATCTTATAAAGAAGAGAGGTCAGCGGATACGATTCGCTGACCTCTTTTATTAACAATGCCTGTGAACGATAGGCCTTTGTGCTGCGATTTGTTAAATTTTACATTGACAATTTATACATATATTATAGAATTATTGTATGAGTTAACAAAATAAGGAGGCAGCCATGAAAAAGTTAATTACTTGTTTTCTGGTAATAGCGCTACTAGCTTTTGTTGCCGGTTGCGGCAGTTCACCTACCAATAATCAACCGGCGAAGGATTTATCTATTAAGATTGGCGGTTCCAGTACCTTAGCGCCTGTGGTGGCCAAGCTGGCCGACGATTATACCGAAAAATATAAAACCTGGAAAAAGGTTAAAGATAGTTTTCCTGATGAACCCATTGCTGTCTTTGTGGCTACCGGGGGTTCAGGCTTCGGTGTTAAGTCAGCAACCAATGGGACAGTCGACATTGGCTTGGTGTCACGGGTAGTAACTGAGGCCGAAAAACAAAAACTGCCTAACCATAAACTATACACTGTGGGTTATGACGCGCTAACGATTGCCGTACATCCGCAAAACCCAGTTGCAAAAGTTAAACCTAATCTGACCAAAGACGAAGTCAAACGCATTTTTGCCGGGGAGATTAAAACCTGGAAACAGCTTGACGCTGCTTTGCCTGACCGGCCCATTGTTTTGGCTATCCGAGACCTGGGCGGCGGCGCCAGTCAAGCATTTGATGAAGCTGTGATGAAAGGTACGCCTGTTGCTAAAGAGGCGATTCAATTCCCGTCCATGGGAGCGTTAGCCGGCAAGGTGCAAGAAAATGTGGATGCTGTTGGTTATGTATCTACTGGTTTAGTTCAGCAGAACAAAGGGAAAATTGCCGTATTGTCGGTTGATGGCGTTGAACCAACGAACGAAAATATTGTAAGCGGCAAGTATACAATTGCTCGTCCGTTAATCCTTATCGCCAAAGCGCAGCCTGATGAGCGTCAGCAGGAATTTATCAATTATCTTCTATCTAACACAGGCCTGAAAACTCTTGAAGATATGGGTTTTGTGCCTGCAAAAAATAAATGAGACTTAATTCAGATGGGGTTTTAACCCCACCTGAATCTTAGTCGAATTATCCAGGGACTTAGCCGTTCTTTACTTCCGCCTACAGAGGACGGGAGTATTAGAACGGGTTAGTCATCGGATAAATAGGACTCTATAGTGAGATTGCCTCTAGTGTTGCAATCTCGCTTTTTCTTTCCTGATGATTTAGATAGAGTGATACTGCTTGGCAGTTGTTGAGAATTTGATAATGGAGAATTGGTATGGCAAGTGATCAAAAGGATATAATGCTGCGCTGGTGCAGCCGCCTTTGTGCTGCCGGTTCGGTGCTGGTGTTGCTGTCTGTATATGTTTTTATTGCCGGTGAAAGCTTGCCTTTTTGGCAGCAAAGCAAGATGAATTTCCTCTTTAGCAGTCAGTGGCAGCCGCTTGCTAATCCACCGGTGTTCGGATTTGGCATCATGCTGGCCAGTACGCTGTGGTCGGCGGTCGGAGCCATGCTGATCGCAGTGCCGCTGGGAATCTGCTGTGGAATATTTTTGGCCGAATATGCGCCGGCATGGTTGTCGACCGTGATTCGTACAATCCTGTATATACTTACCGGGATTCCGTCTGTGGTTTATGGCTTTCTGGGAGCCAGTGTGATTATTCCCTGGTATGAACGGGTAATCGGCGTACCTAGCGGTGAATCCCTGTTTTGCGCATCCCTGGTATTGTCTATTATGGTTGTTCCGTATATTGTTTCAGGTACGTATGCCGCGTTTGCGGCCATTCCGGCAGCTTACCGGGAGTCCGGTTTTGTGTTGGGTGTGTCTAAACCCTATGTAGTTGCCAAAATTCTAATGCCGATGGCCGGGCGCAACATGATTAGTGCTGTAACTCTGGCATTTGGGCGGGCGGCAGGGGAAACTATGGCCGTGTTACTGCTTGCCGGAAATACGCTGGATTTGCCGCTGTCCTGGTTTAGCAAAGGCGAACCGCTGTCGGCGCTTATCGCACTGGAGATTGGTACAGCACCTGTTGACAGTCCTCAGTATCATGCCCTGTTCGCGGCAGGATTACTTTTACTGATGTTTGTTTCTTCCATTAATTTTTCCATTTATCACTTAAATAGCAGGGGGAAAAGCTAGTGGGTCGAATGTTTTTATGGAGTTCAGGTTTACTGGTGATTGCCATCTTGGCAGCTATCATGGGGCTGCTTATTTGGCGCGGGGGAGCCGTGTTGTCTTGGGATTTTTTAACCACGAATCCCAAGGGGCTGTTCTTAGGAACCGAGGGTGGGATTTTACCGGCGATCACCGGAACAGCCAGCCTGGTGGCGATTGCTACTTTGACTGCTGCTTTGCCTGCGCTGCTGACAGCAATCTATCTGGTCGAATATGGAGAAAACTCAGCCTTTGCCCATGCCGTTACTTTTATTATTCAGGCCATGATTGGCATACCGTCAATACTTACGGGCTTGTTCGGATATTCCTTGTTTGTCGTTACTTTAGGTTTTGGCATGTCACTTTTGGCCGGGGGACTTACTTTAGCTCTGATGATTTTGCCAACCTTAGTAGTGTTAATGCGGGATGCATTACGGGCCGTTAATGACGACTACCGGCTTATTGGGGAATCGTTGGGTGTGTCACGCCAGTATCAGCTAAGGCGTGTCATACTGCCACTGGCCAGTCCGCATCTTGTAAGCGCTGTACTATTGGGTATGGGTTACGCGGCCGGAGCTACGGCACCAATCATGGTTACGGCAGCAGTCGTCATGTCCCGGGGGTCTGTAAGCTTGTTTAATCCGGTTATGGCTTTGCCGTTTCACCTTTATATTTTATTTAGTCAGCACATATCGCTGGGACGGGCATATGGGACAGCATTAGTGCTTGTTATTCTGCTATTAACTTTAAACGGTATCAGTCTTTATTTGCGCAGCCGCTACGGAAAGAGGGTAGTATCCTATGATTGAAATCCAGGACTTTGCCGCGTTTTACGGTGAAAAGCGAATACTCCATAGTATTAATCTTGCGTTTAACGGGAGTGACATTACGGCGCTAATCGGTCCATCCGGGTGTGGGAAAACGACATTGTTAAAATCAATGAACCGGACGGCCGAATTGCAGCCAGGCTTTCGGGCAAGCGGCCGGATCCTTCTGACAGATAAAGATGTTTATACAGTTAAAGACCCGGCTAATGTGCGGCGGCAAATCGGTATGGTATTGCAAAAACCTATAGCATTGCCACTTAGTATCAAGGAGAATATTTTATTTGGCCCCAGATATTATGGCGGTAAAACCAAGGCTGAACTGGAAAGCATAGTGGAAGGCACGCTTACGAGTGTGGGGTTATGGCAGGAAGTGAAAGAAAAACTGAATTCGCCGGCCAGTCAGTTGTCAGGCGGTCAATTGCAGCGGTTATCGATTGGTCGTATTCTGGCAGTCGCTCCCCAAGTGCTGCTCCTCGACGAGCCATGTTCCAGTCTTGATATTAAATCAACTCGGATGATTGAAGAATTATTGTTGGAACTACGCAACCGGGTGACAATTATTATTGTTACTCATAATCTTACCCAGGCCAGACGAATTGCCGATAAAACAGTGTTTATGGCGGAAGGCAGGGTAATGGA
>CAZCEN010000277.1:0-4464 GCA_964497205.1 uncultured Sporomusaceae bacterium | reverse complement strand
TAGCTGTCCTGATTGCCGTTGGCTTCTGCTGTTCTTTTCTTTCTTTTGGTGCCAGTTTCTACATGACATACCGGGCTATCATCCCAATCAAACAAGCTTGGCAGCAGCAGCGTAATTTTCTATCAGATGTCTCGCACGAATTGCGTACTCCGTTGTCGGTAATCCAAACCAACCTAGAGATAATCAAGCTAAGCCGGGATGAAACAGTAGCCAGTCAGGATAAATGGATTGATAATATCCAGGAAGAAAGTCTACGTACGATAGGATTGGTTAACGATCTCCTATTTTTAGCCAGAGCTGACGCAGAGCGGCAGCCATTACATAAGCAGTCATTTTCCTTAGATACTGCTCTCAGACAAGTAGCTGCTCCCTTTGAAGCAGTAACTCTGCAAAAAGGATTATTTCTTACGATTAAATGCTCGGCGCCTCTTGAGTTTTATGGCGATGAAGCTCGCATAAAACAAGTGATAGCAATATTACTGGATAATGCTATCCGGCATACATCAACCGGGGGCTTAACTGTTTCACTGGAACAAACCAACAGTAAAACACAAATAAGCGTTACCGATTCAGGGGAAGGAATTGAACCGGAATATCTGGATAAAATTTTCGACAGATTTTATCAAATAGATAAGTCCCACAATAAAGGTAGTTCCGGCTTGGGTCTGGCAATTGCCAAATGGATTATTGAAAAACATGATGGCTCTATCACAGTTACAAGTTCCAAAGGAATTGGTACCACTTTTACAGTGGAGCTTCCAATAAACAGGCATAGCTTCCGGTGGGGTCTTAGCCCTATTGAAGGTTGTCACAGGACGAATTAAGCTAATTATTTTCAAATAAATATTGGAATTAAATAAAATTCCAATATTTATTTGCGAAAAGTAAATAGGATACCAAGGATGGAAAAACTTCACAAGGCTGTGGTGACAAAGGGTGTAATGTATGAAACTACTGCTGGTAGAAGACGAAAGCAAATTTTCAGAATCACTATCACACTTATTAAGGAAAAATGGTTTTGTAGTAGATACTGCTCTTGATGGCCAAACAGGGTTAGAAATGGCCTGTACCGGAATATATGACATCATTATTCTTGACCGCATGCTGCCCTATCAAGATGGGGTTTCTTTACTTAGAGAGTTCCGCAGTCTGGGACATGATACCCCGGTTATCTTCTTAACCGCCAAAGATTCTCCTGAGGACCGGGCTGAAGGTTTGGATGCCGGAGCCGATGATTATTTGGTCAAACCCTTCTTTTCCGTAGAGTTATTAGCAAGACTCAAAGCCCTAACCCGGCGCCGCAACAAAACATTAGCGGAAAATGTACTGACTGCCGACGATCTCGTCTTAAATCCGATGCGCTGCCAGGTAATTAAAGGCAATAAAGTCATTCAGTTAACCCTAAAGGAATCTCAACTATTGGAACTGTTGATTCGTAACTATGGTAATGTAGTGACTAAGGATCTTATCATTCAAAAAGTCTGGGGTTATTTTTCCGAAGCCGAATTTACTACCGTCAATCTTTACATTCATTACCTGCGCAAAAAACTCAATCTCTCGAATCTGAAAACAGTATGGGGCGTTGGCTACTATCTGCATAAAGAAAAAGATAGCTCGTTAACCGCTAATTGAGATTCAAAAAGAGGACTATCAAACCTAGCTCCCTTTCATGCTAGGCTTTGGTAGTTCTCTTTATGTAAAAATCCAAACCTCATTTAACGAAAATTCATAAAGCAAGCCTCGGATACGATAATCCAAGGCTTGCTTTTTTTGTCGACTTCCGCTTGCGCCAAAGGCTCGACGCAAGCCGTGTTTTCTTTATGGAATTATAATGTTCGAACCCTGACAAAATTCGCGATTTTCCTGTTTTAATACCAAAAAAGTGAAAATATTTGCTAATTTAATATTTCCCTAATATTTTTTTAAACATTTTTATAATATAGCCCTCCGAATTTCCAGTTAGAACATTGAAAGGAGGTCCAGGAATAATGGTAATCCCGTTATTCCATTCAGGATTCACCAAGCATGGAAGCCTATTTTTCTTAAATCAAGGAGGAGTTAAATTATGGGAATGATTATTAATCACAATCTTTCAGCGTTGAACACCTTTAACAAACTAAGTGCTAACAACTCGCTGATGAACAAGTCACTGGAGAAACTATCTTCGGGTTACCGGATCAACACGGCTGCCGACGATGCCGCCGGTCTGGCTATTTCGGAAAAAATGCGCGGCCAAATCCGCGGCCTTGACCAGGCTAAGTCCAATTCGCAGGACGCTATCTCCATGACCCAAACCGCTGAAGGCGCGTTAGACGAAACCACCAGCATACTCCAACGTATGCGTGAACTGTCAGTAAAAGCCTCCACCGATACCTTGACCGACGCTAACCGTACTGCGGTTCAGGATGAAATTGATGCGCTGACTTCGGAAATTAACCGGATTGGCAATACCACTTCGTTCAATACCAAAAGCCTACTGAAAGGTGACGGTTCTACTAATCTTGGTTCTACCGGCTTGGTAAGTGTAGGTACTTCAACTACTGGCGGAGCTGTCGCCAAAACACAAGCTTCAATGCTATTTGATAAACTAACTGTTAAAGCTGGTACAACTGCATCCAATAGCTTCAAAACTGTTGTAGGTGGCGAAACATTAACTATTAATCTTGTAAATGATGCGACTCTGAGTGCAGATGGCGCTGCAATTGACGCTTCTTCTGCAACCGGAAATTCGATTACTGTTAAGTATAAAGCAACAGCTGATACCGATATTAGTACTGTTCTTGGTAACGCTATCTCAAGCATGATTTCCAAAAACTCCACGTTGGCTAATAATTGGAAAGTAACTAACCCGGCCGCGGAGCAAGTCAAGATAGAAGCAGTCAAGGGTGGGGCTGCCGATGGAGCCGCAGGTACCATTGGAGTAGGATCTATGACAGATGCTTCTTCTGCATTCTGGAAAGCAGCAGCAGGCGCGACGATACCTGCTGCAGGTGTCATGGGTACTACAACAGAAACAAAAGCAAGTACACAAATTGACCTTTCTACCATTACCTCAGATACTAAAGCAAAAGCATTATTGGGCAAGGGTTTTACTATCAATGGTAAACAAATTGAATTTTATGATGCAGATGCAGGTGCCTATACCGGCACTGCAATTGGTATCAATATCAGTTCTTTGGTAAATACTGGAGCTACTGTTACCGGTGCAAAGATTGCAGACGCCATTGTTGAACAGGCGAATGGAAAAATTGACGGTGTCCTACTAAGTACTGATACTGCCAATAATAAATTGACAGTGACAGCAACAGCTACCGGCGACAAGGGCAACGGTATTAATGTTAAAGATGGCGGCGTTCAGGAAGCGTTCAAAGCTACCTTCCAAATCGGTGCCAATACCGGACAAACTATGTCCCTCAGTATTAACGACATGCGGTCAAAGGCGCTTACCGTTTCTTCAACAACGGCTGGCGGATCTATCACCGTTAAAGACAGTGAAGGCAAGGATGTAACTGCAAGCTATAAGGCTGCTAAAACTGTAACAGACGGCACTTCCGACACCTCCATCGAATATTCGCTTGATTTGTCCACTGCGGATAAAGCAACTGCCGCCATCAGCGTTATTGATCAAGCTACCACCACCGTATCGGCTGAACGTTCCAAAATGGGCGCCGTTATTAACCGACTGGAGCATACCATCAACAACCTGACTACTTCGAGCGAAAATCTGACCTCGGCCGAATCCAATATCCGCGACGTAGATATGGCTTCGGAAATGGCCAAATATACCAATAAGAGCGTGCTAAACCAAGCAGCTACTGCTATGCTGGCCAAAGCCAATCAGCAACCCCAGCAAGTATTGACTCTGCTGCAAGGTTAATATTTACCAATAAAAAAGACAGTGGGAAGCTTAGCAATAAGTTTTTCCACTGTCTTTTTTTGTGCATTTTTGAGCCAAAAAGCTCCGCTTGGTTCCCGATTGTGGCGCCTTATCCAGGGACTTAGCCGCTCACCTGTACCTGCAGGGGTATAACTCCCAACGGAAGCTGATGTTGCCCTTATCCTGGCGAAGGTTATATTTTCTATCGGGATAAAAATTTCCCCTTACTTCTAGATGAAGTAAGGGGAATTTTTTGTTAGCCTTTTATACTCAATTGGCACCCAGCAACCATCCCTGTCCAGGGCGGAGCATAGTGGTTTTTTAGAAGACGCCCGGCTTTAATTTCGCGCAGGTTGTCGGCAATCTGCAAACGGGCAGCTACCGCTTCCTGCACGACAAGCTTGCAGGAGTCCAACAGCATGGATTGCTCGTGGTTAACGGTTTGCAGGATTTCCTTCCACTCTGCCGCCTGTCGCCAGTTGCTCCCGTCATTTCTTAGCTTACCGTCCACTGTGGCGAGTTGTCCAATCAAAGTATCCCGTTCCAGTAGCAGCCGCTGTAACCCCTTCATGTTTTGCCGTTTAATA
>CAZCEN010000276.1:0-4522 GCA_964497205.1 uncultured Sporomusaceae bacterium | reverse complement strand
TGCTCACTAGACAGGGTGGCTATTTACCATTTTTCTATTATTGTAACAAAAAAGTCCTCCCCTAAATATATTAATACTAAAAAGAGGAGGAGGAAAGGCCAATGCTAACTACGAACGATGTTCAGATTGTTATGTGGCTGATTGGACTGGTAATCGCCGCCAATCTTACAGCTATGTCATTATTTGTGCTCTATGCAAAATTGCCCAACGGTCAGTTAAGGAAAATAATCCGCAATATTATCTATAGGATTGATGAACTGGCAGATAAGTTAGAGAATGGGGAAAAAAGAGCGATTGCAATCCATCAAATAAATAGCCTTTTGGGTTGGCGTGGAATATTTATTCCCGAAAAAGTAATCGGTTGGGTAATTGATACTGAGGTAGCGGCTATTAGAAAAATGCAGAAAGCGGCCAATACGCCCAATTTGCACGATGACCCGGAATCAGATGACCGGACTGGCCGTGTTATGCGACAAGTGACATTAGCGGAGATTAAGGCCCTTGCGGTTCAGGCTAAACCGGCTCTGCTGCAAGCTGCCGAGCGCTATAACTGGCCGATTAAGGTTTATTATCATTGGTCTGCCGGGCACTATGACCAATTCTTTAATGACTATCATTTGAATATTGGCAAAGACGGTTCGGTCTTTGTAAGTACTAGCGACTTAAGCGGGAAAAAAAGTCATACCTATTGTCGTAACAGCGGAGCAATCGGCATCGCTGCCGCCTGTGCCTACAATGCCACATCAACCAATAACTTGGGACCTGAGCCGCCAACAGATTTGCAAATTGAGGCCATGGCGCAAATTACCGCAGTTTTAAGTAAAGCATTGAATATTCCTATTGATATCAAGCACTTTATGACCCATGCGGAGGCGGCTGATAATATGGATGGCTGTGACCCAGGCTATGAAGCTAACGGCTATCCGCAAGGAAAATACGGGCCGCAAAATAGCGTGGAACGCTGGGATCTATGGGTCATCAAACAAGGCGACGGGCCCGGAACGGGCGGCGATACATTACGCGGTAAAGGTACCTGGTACCTGCAAAATGGTGTTGGCTAAATTTAGTTTTGGCGTAAATGCACAATAAGGTCACTGCCTGGCAGTGACCTTATTGTTGTTTAATCCGACGGCTAACCTTCAGGTGGGGTTAAAACCCCATCTGAAGGTTAGTCTACTTTATCAAGTGTCGTGGTTATACGGCGGGCTTACTCACACTTTTTTGTTCCTGCAAAAAGGTATGCCAGAGTGGGGACATATCTCGTAAGCGTTGAACGATTTCCGGTAATACGCTGACGGTATAGTCTATGTCTTGTTCGGTTGAACTGCTTCCCAAAGTAAGCCGCAGGGAACCATGGGCAATTTCATGGGGAAGTCCAATTGCCAATAAGACATGGGAGGGATCAAGCGAGCCGGAAGTGCAGGCGCTGCCGCTGGAAGCGGAGATTCCCTTGCTATCAAGCAGTAGCAGCAGAGATTCTCCCTCAATAAAGCGGAAACATACGTTAACATTTCCCGGCATTCTTTTATCGCCGACAGGACCGTTTAGTTTTGTGTAAGGTATGCGGGAAAGTCCTTTAATAAGTTTATCCCGCAAATAGGTCAAACGCTTGTTTTCCGTGTCCATTTCCTCGTGAGCAAGTTCAATCGCCTTTCCTAAGCCGACAATTCCGGCAATGTTTTCTGTACCTGCCCGTTTATTTCTTTCCTGGCCGCCGCCGTGAATCAGATTTTCAATTTTTACGCCGCTGCGAATATAAAGTACGCCTACTCCCTTGGGACCATAAAATTTGTGGGCGGCAAGAGAGAGCAAATCGATATTCATATCTTTTACATTAATGGGTACATGGCCTACTGCCTGGACAGCGTCGGTATGGAATAACACCTTTTTCTCGTGGCATATTTGTCCGATTTCTTTGATCGGCTGAATGGTACCAATTTCATTATTGGCAAACGCAACAGAGACTAACAGAGTTTTATCCGTAATCGCCTGCCGTAGTTCGTCAAGATCAATAAATCCTTCTGCATCAACCGAGAGATAAGTTACTTCAAATCCGTTTTTTTCCAAAAACTCGCATGTATGTAAAATAGCATGGTGCTCAATTTTAGTTGTAATGATATGATTTCCCCGGTGTTTGTTGGCAAAGGCGATGCCCTTTAAGGCCCAATTGTCGGCCTCGGAACCACCACCGGTAAAAAAGATTTCATTTTTATTTGCGTGAAGTACCTGTGCTACTCTTTCTCTAGCCTGGTCAATCGCATCTTCTGTTGCCCGTGACAGCGAATAGGTGGAAGAAGGATTACCATAATAGGTGGTTAGGTAAGGAAGCATTTCGTCAAAAACCTGCGGTTTGATATAAGTGGTTGCCGAATGATCCAGATAAACATGTTTTTCACTCATTATTTTTGCACCGTCCTTCATTTCACGTATGATATAGTCATTTGCTTTACCCTAATGGTAATAAATCCTATCGGATTTGTCAACATTAATTTAGACAAATATTTTATAGGCTGAGCAGTAGTAAAGTCAGGTGTCTAAGCAAATCAAAAAACAGACAAGAAGCCGTTAACACGGTTTCGCGTCTGTTATTCTGAAGGAAAATGCCGAGGTGTTACATCATATTGAAAAAATTTGAGTGTTCCCAACGATGGGGTGTAAATTTTGTCGAAATATAGATCTTTTTTGGAGAAACAAAACAGGAATAATGAGAGTCTTGGGGAATTCCTAATGAAAGCTAATATTGTATGTAATTCTTTATGGTAGTATCGTCCAGTTTCTTTCCGTTCATCGAAAGGATGGATTCACATGACAAGCAAAAATTACGCAGTAAAAATTTCATTAGCCTATTTTGCTTTTGGGGTAATCTGGATTCTATTATCTGATACTATTGTGGGATTTTTATCTTTAGACAGAGATGTCGCGATGTTGTACTCCGTTATAAAGGGCTGGAGTTTTGTTGGCTTATCGGCTTTCTTTATTTACCTTATAGCCAATCGGTATATAAAAAGATTAGCGCACACTAACCAGATACAACAAGAAATTTTGCAGGCCATTCCAGATTTAATCCTGCGTATTGATTGGCATGGGAAATTTCTTGACTTTAAATCCGCTAACTTTGAGCCATATGTTCCGGCGGATCAATTTTTAGGGAAAAACATTGCGGACATCTTTACCCGCGAATTGGCACAGCAGGCCCTTGAGTTTATAAAACAAGCGATTAATAGTGGAAAAATACAACTTATGGAGTACCAGCTGGAGCAAGATAATCAAGTACATTACTTTGAAGCGCGTTTTGTGAAAAATAGTGATTTCGAGGTAATGGCAATAATCAGAGATATTACATATAAAAAGAAAATTGAACAAAGGTTAGAACTTCTTAGTATTAAAGATTCACTTACGGAAATTTACAACCGCACCTATTTCGAAGAACAGATCCTTAAGATTGGTAAACAAAATGGCGAAACTGTTGGCATTATTGTCTGTGATGTTGATGGTCTGAAATTAATCAATGATACATTAGGGCACTTTTCAGGCGATGAATTACTCAAGACGGCAGCCAAAATACTAAGTTCATGCATAGCACCTTATGATATTGTCGCCAGAATTGGCGGAGACGAATTTGCCATCCTGGTGTCAACTCCCGATACGCAGAAAATGAACGAGCTATCAAAGACAATCGAAATAGCTATAGAAAAATATAACGATACAAACCACCAGCTGCCATTAAGTCTTTCCTGCGGCTCAGCTATCGGCTTTGGGGATATCCAGTCGCTGTTTAAAGAAGCAGATAACAACATGTACCGGGAAAAAATGCATAAGGGTTTGAGTACACGCAGTGCAATCGTGCAGGCAATGATGCAGGCGTTAGAAGCCAGAGACTATATTACGGAAGGGCATGGCGAGCGCCTGGAAAGTCTTGTGGAAGCCTTTGCTCAAAAAATACAACTGTCTGCCCCGTTGGTTGCCGATTTGAAGCTTTTGGCAAAGTTCCATGATATAGGGAAAGTGGGGATTCCCGATAATATCCTGTTTAAGCCGGAAAAACTAACGCCTGAAGAAATATCTGTTATGCGTCGTCATTGTGATATTGGTTTTCGGATTGCGAAATCAGTGCCGGACTTAGCTCCTATTGCCGATTGGATTTTAAAGCATCAAGAATGGTGGAATGGAAAAGGATACCCCCTTAACCTTGCCGGCGAAGAAATTCCATTGGCATGTCGTATCCTCGCATTAGCCGATGCTTTTGACGCCATGACCAATGACCGTCCCTACCGTAAAGCCATGAGTTATCAAGAAGCTATTGACGAAATACGCACATGTGCCGGAACTCAATTTGACCCTGTTCTTACGGAAACTTTCATTGAAATGCTAACTCCATTAGAGAACAAAGCGAAATAGTCCTAAAAACAACATCCCTCTATTATGGCGAAATAAACTGTAGCTATTTGCCATAATAGAGGGATTTACTTTAATCTTTTAGCACAATAACCTGGTCAGGTTTAACAGCAATCCAACATACCAC
>CAZCEN010000275.1:0-4523 GCA_964497205.1 uncultured Sporomusaceae bacterium | reverse complement strand
GCTACCATCACAAATCAAGAGTGAAATCAAGAAAGTGATTGAACTCTTTAATACGGTATACAGTGTATTCGGACTGTCTTATCACGCTGAATTAAGCACAAAACCGGAAAAGGCTATGGGTTCTGATGAAGTATGGGAAACTGCAACAACAGCACTGCAAGAAGCCTTGGAAGAATTAAATATGCCTTTCATAATTAACCCTGGAGACGGTGCTTTCTACGGCCCTAAGATTGACTTCCACCTTAAAGATTCCATCGGCCGTACTTGGCAGTGCGGCACGATTCAGCTCGATATGCTGATGCCGGAAAAATTCGATCTAACTTATATAGGCGAAGACGGACAAAAACACCGTCCGGTTATGATTCACCGTGTAGCTTACGGAAGCATTGAGCGGTTTATTGGTATTTTGATTGAGCACTATGCCGGAGCATTTCCTATGTGGCTGGCACCTGTCCAAGCGAAAATTCTACCGATTAGCGAACGTCATGCTGAATATGCCAGGGAAATTGCCCAAGCAATGCGTGATAAAGATATTCGGGTTGAAGTCGATGACCGGAATGAAAAAATTGGCTATAAAATCCGTGAAGGCCAGTTGGAAAAAGTTCCTTACATGCTGGTTGTCGGCGATAAAGAAGTCGAAACACATAGTGTCGCTGTACGTAAAAGAGGGCAGGGCGATATTGGTGTAATGCCTGTTGACGACTTCATTTCAACTGCAATTGCTGAAATTGTTGCCAAAAGCTGATAATATTAAAAGAAATAGCTTGACTTAACTGGTATAAGGTGCTAATATAACTAGGTAAGTTGAATTTTTAAGTAGAAGCCATCCGCTTCTCACCTTGCAACGCTCTGAGCAGTTAGTAAGGTTATAATAAGCAAAATCATTTCGGGATTATGCTATTACGCGGGTGGTTTGTACCACCCGCTTTTTTATTTAACAAAGTATATCAGGAGGTGAGCGGCAATTAGCAAAGAGACTTTAAAGATTAATGAAGAAATTCGAGCAAAGGAAGTTCGGTTACTCAGCAGCACCAATGAACAACTGGGGATTGTGTCGCTAAGGGACGCATTGCGCATGGCAGGGGAGCAAAACCTTGACTTGGTTGAAGTAGCGCCAACTGCTAAGCCGCCGGTATGCCGGATTATGGATTTCGGTAAATTCCGGTACGAGCAGCAAAAGCGTGACAAAGAAGTCAGAAAGAAGCAAAAGGTAATTACGCTTAAAGAAGTTAAAATCCGTCCCAATATAGAGGATCATGATTTTAATGTTAAGCTTAAAAATGCCCAACGCTTTTTGGAAGATGGCGACAAAGTCAAAGTTACCATTATGTTTAGGGGGCGGGAACTCTCTCATCCTGAACTTGGTAAACAAGTTTTAGTTCGAATGGCTACTTTACTTAAAGATATGGCTACTGTCGAACGTGATCCCAAGCTCGAAGGTAAAAATATGATTATGATTGTAGCTCCTAAGCCTAACACTACGCAATCCAGCACATAAATAGAAAGGGGATATCCAACTATGCCAAAAATGAAAACCCGTAGAAGTGCCGCTAAACGCTTTAAAGTAACAGGCAGCGGTGAATTTAAACGCGCTAAAGCTTTCAAGAAACATATTCTTGAGAAAAAATCTCCATCCCGTAAACGTAATTTGCGTAAAGCAGCTCTGGTTAGCAAATCTGACCATGAGCGCGTAGTAAAAATGCTTCCTTATGCCTAAGCTGTAAAACAATTATAAGTAAACCAGGAGGTATGTGACATGCCAAGAGTTAAAAAAGGCGTTACTGCACATAGACGTCATAAAAAAATACTTAAATTAGCCAAAGGTTATCGCGGTTCAAAGAGTAAACTTTTCAAAAAAGCAAATGAAACAGTAATGAAAGCCCTTTATTATGCGCGTCGTGACCGTCGCGCCAAAAAAGGCGATTTCCGTAAACTGTGGATTACTCGGATCAATGCGGCTGCCCGTATTAACGGTATTTCATACAGCCAGTTAATCAATGGTCTTAAAAAAGCCGGAGTAGAAGTTAACCGTAAAATGCTTGCAGACTTAGCTGTTAATGATATGGCTGCTTTTGGCAAGCTGGTAAACACTGCTAAAGAACAACGGTAAGTTGTCAAATATATAAAACTCCCATTTTTTTGGGAGTTTTTTGT
Organism: uncultured Sporomusaceae bacterium; assembly: GCA_964497205.1. Classification (GTDB taxonomy): domain Bacteria; phylum Bacillota; class Negativicutes; order Sporomusales; family Sporomusaceae; genus Sporomusa. The sequence continues at coordinate 2,369 of CAZCEN010000275.1, read as the reverse complement.
TTTTGATGCATAATATATATAAATATTGGAATTACTAGTAAGCAAATCCAGCATGTATTGTCACAGGTTGAAAAATTTGATTTTTTAAAATTTTTCTATAATTGGCAGGTTTTTTTACCCATGCGGCGAATAAAATATACAACAACAGAAATTAATTACAATTAAATATTGGCTTACTAAAACAAAAGGAGGAGTTAACCTTGGCCCTAGTAACAATGAAAGAATTACTCCAGGATGCAAAAAGAAGGAAGTATGCTGTAGGTGGTTTTAATGTTTTCAATTTCGAGACTTTAGGCGCTGTTATTGAGGTGGCGGAAGAATTAAAAACTCCCCTGGTGCTTGGTATTCCCGAGCGTTTGTTTAAATTTGTCGATGTTGATACCCTGAGTGCAGCAATGAGGAAAGCTGCTCAAAAAGCTGCTGTACCTGTTGCGCTTCATCTTGACCATGGACACACTTATGAAGGGGTGATGAAGGCCATTCGTTGGGGGTTTACTTCTGTTATGTTTGATGGTTCATCCTTATCAATTGAGGACAACTTAAAAAGAACAAAAGAAATTACACGCATAGCCCATTCTCTCGGAGTATCAGTCGAGGGTGAATTGGGCTATGTTGGCTGTTACGGCAATATTATAGATATAAACGAAGAAAATTTGGTTAAACCGGAAATAGCTCATAATTTTGTGGAAAAAACTAAAGTAGATGCACTGGCTGTCGCTGTAGGAACCAATCATGGTGTTTACCGGGGAAATCCAAAACTTAATTTCTCCCGCCTCTCCGAACTTAGCAATACGGTAAATGTACCGCTAGTTATGCATGGTGGATCTAAGCTCACTAGAGAAGATTATCAAAGTTCAATTCAGTCTGGCATAACTAAAATTAATGTCGCCACCGATATGTCAATGGCGGCAGGGGAGACTATAAAAGCAGAGCTAGCAAAAAATCAGGCTGCGAACTATATTAACCTCATGTCAATGGTGAAAAAAGGCGTAAAAGATTCCGTGCGGAGATACATGTTATCATTTGATTGTATCTCCAAGGCAATATAGCAAAAAGAATAGTTGCATAACCCCCCTGGTCTTAGGACGAGGGGGGGTTTTTTGTATTTCTTTTAAACTTCGCCACCATTTTTCTTTATGATCGCAACTGCTTCTTCAACTCGGGATTCTGGAACAAATGCAATAAGGGAAAAAGCATGTCCGCCGGCCATGCCATAGCCTCTTGCACTCAATCCGCTAACTGACGGGTCAGCTCCCATCAGAACTCTTTCTGCCGAATTAGTCTCGTTAGACGTATTCATGGAAAACAAGGTTAATCCTGTCAGTGTTTCAGCAAGGTTAGCAGTAGCATCATTGCGTTCAGTATCAAATGTTACACCATAGCGGCTGCTTCGCTTAATGTGGTTGTCATTCATTCCGCTTTTGGACAACGCATCTGCAGCTGACTGTGCTTTGGTGCTAGAAGGAAAATAGGAAATAATAGTTTGTTCCTTTTCTTGCATAAACTCCCCTCCGATTTATCATGATAATGTTTGCCGAATCGAAACTTGAAAGGAGAATGACGCCATTGAAAAAAGTGTATATTGCTCATCCATTACGCGGCGATATAGCTAATAACATAGATTCTATTTCCCACCTTTGCCGAAATATAATCGACACGGATAGTAGTATCTTACCATTATCACCGGTACTTGCATTTAGCTTCTTTAACCCTGACAAAGAGCCGGTAAAAGCAATGCAGTACTGCCTAGAACTTTTAAGAGCGTGTGATGAACTGTGGGTTTATGGGGATTGGAAAAAATCTGAAGGATGCTTGGCAGAAGTTGCCGTTGCAAAATGTCACAATATCCCAATCAAGTTTACATCGTCGCCTGCTGAACCCCAAAATATCACCTCCTGAAAAATAGTTTATCCAGAATCTTGTTTAGTTTTCTCGATTTGGGTATAATTTTAAGGTACACTTAAATTAGGGAGTGGAAAATTTTGGGGGCAAAAATTAATAACCTGCTGGATATTGCCCAATGGAAGCTTACACCATATCAAATACTTGTATTGGGGTTTGCCGGGTTAATATTAGGGGGAGCAGTTCTTTTAACAACACCGCTTGCTTCGGCAACAGGCGAGCGGTTAAGCTTTGTAGACGCCTTGTTTACAGCAACTTCTGCCGTATGTGTCACAGGACTGGTTGTTGTTGATACAGGTACATATTTTTCATTATTTGGGCAGCTTGTGGTAATCTTTCTCATTCAAGCCGGCGGTTTAGGCATTATGGCCATGGCTACATTAATGGCGATATTAATCGGTAAGCGAATTAATTTTAGAGAACGGTTAGTAATGCAGGAAGCTTTTAATCAACTTACCGTATCCGGT
>CAZCEN010000274.1:0-4560 GCA_964497205.1 uncultured Sporomusaceae bacterium | reverse complement strand
AAAAACAATCAGGCTGTACTCTTGAACCAGCCTTTAAAGGTGGAGTAGTATAATGAGCACAAATTTGGAAGTAGGTATCGTAGGCCTGCCGAATGTCGGCAAAAGTACACTGTTTAATGCCATCACAAAGGCTGGAGCCGAGGCCGCCAATTATCCTTTTTGCACAATTGAGCCCAATGTTGGGGTTGTTGATGTACCTGATGCCCGTCTGGGAAAACTGACTGAGATGTATAATCCTAAGCGGACAATGCCTGCGGCTATGCGGTTTGTGGATATTGCCGGTCTCGTAGCCGGAGCTGCACAAGGCGAAGGACTCGGCAATAAATTTTTGTCCCATATCCGTCAGGTTGACGCAGTAGCACAAGTAGTTAGATGTTTTTCTGACGATAACATTACTCATGTAGCCGGTAGTCTTGATCCGATTCGGGATATTGAAATAATAAATACCGAACTATGTCTCGCCGATTTAGAGACAGTGGAAAAACGCATCGAACGGGTACAGAAGATGCTAAAAAGCGGTGATAAGAAAGCGCAAGCGGAGTTGGAGGTTCTCAAACAGGTACAGCAGGCATTGGCTGACGGTCAACCTGCCCGACGGGTTGTTAACGATGAAGACACGGCCGCGCTGTTAAGGGATTTATTCCTGTTGACTTTAAAACCGACCTTGTTTGTTGCCAATGTCAGCGAACAGGAAGCTGCCGATGCCAGCGGCAATCCGCATGTTGCCAAGGTTCGTGAATATGCCGCGCATGAGGGGGCCGAAGTTATCGTAGTATCGGCTAAAGTTGAGTCCGAGATCGCTGAGCTTGATGACGAGGAAGCCCGCGAGTTTTTAGCGGACTTGGGTTTGGCAGAATCCGGTCTCGATAAACTGATTCGTGCCAGCTTCAGTCTGCTGGGATTAATGACCTTCTTTACCGCCGGTGAACAGGAAGTCCGGGCCTGGACAATAGTCAAAGGAACCAAAGCGCCGCAGGCCGCCGGGAAAATTCATAGCGATATTGAACGCGGGTTTATTAGAGCCGAAATCGTTTCCTATAACGACCTCATGGCTTGTGGTTCGCATTCAGGCGCCAAAGAAAAAGGCTTAGTACGCCTTGAAGGTAAAGAGTATGTTATGCAGGATGGCGATGTAACGTATTTCCGGTTTAACGTATAGTATATAATTGCAGTTCAAAGTTTAAAACCATGAGCGGTTTTCCCTAGGCCGCTCTCTTCTTTTTTAGTGAGGTGGGAATATGGGGGATAAACTAAGAGGATCTGTAGCTTTCAATGTGGCATTACTAGGAGCTGGACATTTCTTCAGCGATTTTTACGCTAACTTTTTGCCGGCTTTGCTACCTGTAGTTATGGCTAAGCTAGGCTTGTCCCTGACTTTAAGCGGGATACTTGTTATGACCTATGCGATTATCTCCAATGTACTGCAGCCGCTTTGCGGTTATCTAGTTGACAAGTATGGTTATGGGTGGCTTATTCTTGTTACTACGCCGGTTAGCGCAGTATTTATTTGCATGGCAGGTTTAGCTGACAACATTGTTTCCTTATTTTTGCTGGTAGGCATTGCCGGATTGGGTGCGTCTGTCTTTCATCCGCTGGCGGCAAGTCTGATGGGAAAAGTAGTTACCGAGGAGACTAAAGGTACGGCGATGTCGGTGTTTGTGTTTGGCGGCAACATTGGGTTTGCCGTAGCGCCTGCGATTATATTATATTGTTTAGACGTTGGCGGCACAGAGGGAATACTTTGGCTTATTATTCCAGGATTACTGGTTACTTTAGCTACATACCTAGCGGGATTGCATAAGGTAGACATTAGCCCGGCCGGTAAGCGGACAGAAATTGACGCAGACACTCAGGAAGAGCCTTGGTATAAATCTACCGGGTTAATACTTTTAAATGCTGTTACGGCGCTTCGGTCATGGCTGCAGGTAGCGTTGACTACCTTTTTACCGGTAGCGTTAGTTAAAATGGGGCAGCCTACAGCTGTTTCTGCAAGTATGCTGACCGTTTTTCTCATGGGTGCTTCTTTTGGGGCGCTCATTGGTGGCTGGCTGGGCGATAAAATAGGACGCAAATCAGGGATTATCGGCTCGTTGGTAATTTGTTTGCCGGTTACGTATCTGTTTTTATCAAACTTTGGTCCATCACCTATTAATTATGTGCTGCTTGCCGTTATTGGGGCATTACTGCAAAGCACAGCACCTACCTCGGTAGTTTGGGCACAAGAGCTTATTCCCGGCAATGCCGCGATGGCATCAGGCATGATGCTGGGATTATCCTTCGGCTTAGGCGGGGTAGGAGCTGCTATTACCGGAGCATTAGGCGACAGAATTGGTCTTGAGGCCGCGCTATTATGGTCACTCTTGCCGTTAGTTATCGCCGTGGCTTTGACGTTTGCCATTCCCCAGACGGTCGCTAAACACACTGCTCCTAAACTGGCTAACCTGACGCAGGAGACGTCTAAACTGGATTGAAGTAACTTTTAGCAAATATCTTTGTATTTTCCTTGCAATTGCCGGACAACTAATGATATAATAGTTTAGTCGCAAAAATACATATTGTGACATGGTTTTGTTTATTTCAAAACCTTCCCTGCTCCCTTATAGGGGGCCACAAGTCCAAAGGAGGAGGTGATTTCGTGAGAAAGTACGAAGTCGTGATTATTGTTAAAACTGGTGAAGAAGAAGCTATCAACGCTACTATCGCCAAGTTCGAAAACATTATTAAAACAACCGGCGGCACTGTTGATAAAGTAGACCGTTGGGGCAAAAAGCGTCTGGCCTATGAGATTAAGGACCTGATGGAAGGGTACTACACCCTCATTAACTTCACTGCCGAGCCGGCTACTGTATTCGAGCTGGAGCGTGTGCTGAAGATTACTGATGAAGTTCTTAAGCATATGGTCATTAAATTGGAAGACTAATTCTTGAGCCAGGAGGTATGAGGATATATGAATAAAGTCATCCTTGTCGGTCGCTTGGCGCAAGATCCTGAAGTAAGATACACCCAGAGCGGTAAAGCAGTTGCGTCGTTTACCTTAGCAGTTAACCGTTTTGGCGGTGGACAGGGTCAGAACAACGCCGACTTTGTACCCATCGTAGCATGGGAAAAGCTGGCCGAAACCTGCGGCAATAACCTTACCAAGGGGCAGCGCGTATTGGTTGACGGTCGGTTGCAAATTCGCTCATATGAAACCAATGATGGTCAAAAGCGCCGTATCGCCGAGGTCGTGGCGCAGTCCATCGAATTCCTGGAACGTAAACAGGCGTCCAGCGGGGACGCCGGGAATATAGATATAAATTCGTTCGGCAAAGATGTCTTCCCTGATGAGGAAATACCGTTTTAAAAGGGGGGTAAAAAGATGGCTATGAAACGTGAAAGAGGCCGCAAACCTAAGAAAAAAGTTTGTAGCTTCTGTGTTGATAAAGTAACCGATATTGACTACAAAGACGTTCCGAAATTGCGCCGGTACACCACCGAGCGTGGCAAAATTCTGCCGCGCCGCATTTCCGGTAACTGCGCCAAACATCAACGTCAGTTGACTTTGGCTGTTAAACGGGCTCGTAATATCGCCCTTCTGCCGTTCACTGCAGAATAAACTAACAAAAGAAAAGTGACTAGTCTTGAACTTACGTTCTAGATTTAGTCACTTTTTTATTTTAGAATTGGGGTCAGGCTTGAGTTATATGAAATAATTGAGTTATTGTCAGGCAGTTCAACAAACTTTTAGTCTACAGACATTGTGTATAAAGGGTATTATGAATAATAGGAGAACTATGTTTGTGGGTGAAGAGAATGCTTTTACAGAAAGGTTTCAATTCAAAAACCGGTAACGTTATAGTTGCCGTAGGTATGGGATTAACTATTATTGGAGTAGTCCTAACACTTGCCGTTTTCGGTTTAACCTTTGGTACAACTTGCCTAACTGGTGTGGGAGTATTCTTTGTTGTTTATGGTATGACATTTACAACAACATCGAATATAAATGTCAAACTGAAATTACTGATGATACAAAGAGTTTTGTCAGGCATTCTGCTACTTGGTCTGATATCTTTTATAGGGATAGAGATTCTTATATTCCAATCTCAAAAATCTGACAATAACGTACAGGTTGACTACGCAATAATACTGGGTGCGGGTATACAGGGGGAGAAGCCCTCAGTTACCCTTAGAAGAAGGCTGGATAGAGGTGTTGAATATCTTAATGCAAACCCTAATGCAAAAGTAGTAACTTCAGGTGGATTTGGCGAAGGCACAACGGTATCGGAAGCAGAAGTTATGAAGAGATATTTTATCATGCAAGGAATAAATGAATCAAGAATAATTAAGGAAGAACGCTCTACGACAACTGATGAAAATCTAAAATTTACCAAACAGCTTTTGACGAAGTTAACCGGACGAGAAGTGCAAGATATTTTGATTATTACTAGTGACTATCATATGTTCAGAGCTAAATATATTGCATCAAGATATTATTCAAAAGCATATGGTATATCTTCAGAAACACCAACTACAGTTATGGTTAATTATGCTGTTCGCGAATATGTAGCTGTTTTAAAAATG
>CAZCEN010000273.1:0-4638 GCA_964497205.1 uncultured Sporomusaceae bacterium | reverse complement strand
TGTTTTCTAGAATGAGTCAATATGAATGCTGACATGGGTATTCTTAATTGCTAACTTTAGTTCAGATACGATGAATTCTCCCAAAGCATGAGATTCTTTGACTGTCACATTTTTATCCAGTGTCACGTGCAGATTAATATACGTTTCGTGTCCTGCTATTCTTGTTTTAACATCGTGATAATTGATAATTTTTCCTTGAAATCTCTCCATAATCTCTTCGATTTTTAGGCGGTCTTTTGGGGACAGTCCTGCGTCCAGTAGTGGTATTAGCGCATTTTTGGATAGATACCAGGCTTCTCTGGTAATAATCAGAGATACTATAATGGCAATAATCGGATCAAAGACAGGCATTCCCGTTACTTTCATCAGCAAGATGCCAATGGCTACACCGGCAGAAGTATAAACATCGGCTTTCAAGTGGGAAGCATCCGCCGCCAAGGCTGCGGAATTTTCTCTTTTAGCAGTTTTATACAGATATGCTGACAGCAGGGCGTTAACTATAGCGGACAAGCTCATTACAACGAGTGCAAGATACGTATCTTCCGCTTTGACCGGAAAAATTATTTTTAGTACTGCTTCTTTCATTATGATCATGGAAGCAGCAAACAACAGTATACCTTCCAGGAGAGCTGATACATTTTCAACTTTTGCGTAGCCAAAAGGATAGGAGTCATCCGCGGGGCGTACAGACAGGCGGACGGCAAAAAAGGTAATCAGTGCCGACAGCAAATCCATTCCCGAATGTATGGCTTCAGAAAGAATACTGACAGAGCCGCAGTAACTGGCAGCCATTACCTTGGCGGTAATTAACAGACAATTAGACAGAATGGTTAGTGAGGCGGCTATGGTTTTAGTCGGTTGTTTTGAATAAAAAATAGGTTTACTCATAAGGAAACACGCTCCCGATTTAAGATTGAATGAAAACTACCGAGGAGTGCCATAGCCGTTCACCCAAATGAAAGAAGTTAACAGGGAGGCGGGGACTGATTTTTTTCGCAATCCTTGCAGTAGCCGTATGCATATAACTGGTAATCAGTAACGGAAATACCGTTCACATCGTTTCGGCCGGCATGGAATGTATTCACCCAAATTTCTTTCATTTCAATTACTTTGCCGCAGGAGATGCAAATGAAATGATGATGGTGGAGTGCATGACAATCATTGATTTCATACCGGTGACGGCCATCGCCAAAATCCAGTTTTTGCACGATGCCGAGAGAACTAAGCAGTTCCAGCGTTCGATAAACGGTAGCCAAACCGATATCCGGGTGTTGCCGGTGAATAATTTTATACACATCTTCGGCACTGGGATGCTGATCCGTATAATTGCTGATGGTGCGAAAAATAATCTCCCGCTGCCAGGTCAGCTTATACTTACCATTGAATTTTTCTTGTAAGACAGAAGTGTTCATCGGTCAATTTTCCTTTCTTCGTACTAAGACGATGATGAGCAGTCATAGTGACCGGGAGGCTTTAGCGACAACATCGGCAGTTTGGGAGAATTGATATAAGGAGAGTGTGATTTGGTGGACATAGTGAGTCCTCCTTTAAAAGTGATTAGGATGCTTGTTTTGGTTCATTGTTCATACGGATAAAGAACGAAGCCAGCAAACCGAAGCATAGGCAAAGTGCCAAGGCCAGGAAGGTGAAGAAATAGCTGCCTGATTTTAATACGTTCAGCGCAAGAATGGGGCCAATGCTGGCGCCGGCAAAGAGGATAAACGTATAGGCGGATACAGCCGCGCCTCTTGCGCTTCCACCCAGTCTGCCTATAAGGGCAATGAGCGTGGGGACGGCGATAGCAATCCCGGCGACAAAGAGGATACTGGAGACAACGATTAATAGTGAATTTGCGCTGATACCAAGCAGCAACAGCCCAATGATAGCTATCAGCAATCCACTACGCAGGACAGGCAAAACTCCGTACTTTTCCACTAACTGCCCGGCATAAGGTGACAGTAGCATACCGATGATTCCCATAGATCTGACATACAATATCTGCTGGGCGGTAAACCCAAACAAAGGACTGCTCAGATAATTATTTAACGCAGTGTACATGCCCACGAAGGAAAGAAGAAGTGTTAAGGCGATTGCATAGGAATAAAGTAAGGATTTTTGGGTTAGAATCGTTCCCATTTGTCTGAATATCGCAGTTGTACTTGTATTGGCATGTGTAACAGGACTCTTGGGAATGAACCACAAGATCAAAAAGGCGGTCACCACATAAATAATACCCAGAAGATAACATACAAGATTCCATCCATAATGCTGGCTGATGTAACTGCTGAAGATCTGGCCGGTAATTCCAGCCATCAGAAATCCTGTACTGATAAAACCAATTGTCATTACCCGCTTTTGCGGCGGAAATACTTCTACAGCATAAGCAAGAGCTACCGGTGAAAAAGTTGCTGCTGCCGCTCCCTGGAGGGCACGGAATAGAATCAGCCAGGACAGATTGGTAATTAAGCCCATAAGCAGTGAAATTACTGCCAAAATAGATAATCCTGAGAGAATAACAGTCTTGCGGCCAAACCGGTCGGATAGTGGCCCGTAAAAGAGGCAGCCGATCGCAAAGCAAAAAGAAAAGGAGCTGCTGGTCCAGGCTGCCTGGGTCGGCGTGACCTTAAAAATGTCTGTAAAGGTTATGATCAAGGGAATTGTGATGTACAGACTCGACATGATCACCAGACCGGCCCAGAATAAGACACCTGTCATGAGGAAATAATTTTTTGAAGGTTCTTTTATTGGGTTTGCTAGTTCTTTCAAAGCAAATCCTCCTATCGAAAAGAATAAAGTGATAATCCAATGTAATAATGATTAGCCAAGCTAATTATTAGGGATAAAAATAAAGACTATATCAGAATGTCAATAGAGAGCGAGACTGCGAAGGTTTCTTTTGGGCATATCTTTGCCTAAGATTTCAGCTTATGAAACAAAGTGTGCATTAGTCTGCCAAGCCAGCTTCCCGGTTTGTGGTGATGATGTGAACGACCGCGGCGATGATGACGCCGACCGGTCCTGGAATGGCTGTAAGCCGTTGTGACTGCATTTGGGGCTTGTGCGGCAGAACCGGATACGCTGATAGCTTTGGCTGGGCACACTTCGGCACAGGTACCGCAGTTCACACATTTGCCCGGGTCAATCTGATACTGGGGGCTGTTCTTGCTGATGGCGCCGGCAGGACAATGCCGCAGGCATTTGCCACAGCACCGGCAGGCACCGGTGATTTGATAAGCCATGTTGAACACTCCTTTCGCAATGATTTTGTAGAGAGAGATAAAAAGTCTTAGTCATCGGAATGATGGCCTCTGCCGTGGCAATGGTGGTGGCAGTGATGATCGTGCGAACCATGATGACCAGGGTGATGATCTTCAGTGGTCTCCATTGTTTCCAGACTGGCGTTTACTCTATCAATGAGAGCGAGCAGTTGTGCTTGTTCTTCAGCGGCAAGGCTTTTAAACAAGGCTGCCGTTACATCACGGGTAGAGGTGGTTGATTGGCTAGCTGCCAGTTTACCACTTTCCGTCAGGGATATCCGCATGACGCGATGATCATTTTCATCCTGCCGGCGGGAAATCAGACCCGACTGTTCCATGCGCAGCAGCATTTCCGTCATGGACGAAGGGCGGACATCAAGGATCTCGGCCATATCCCGCTGACTGGCATCGTTAGTTTGGGCGAGAATGGACAACACACGGGATTGACCGCGGTGAATTTTATGACCCTCTTTACGACCATGGGCGATTCGATGCTCCAGGCGATGGATCAGGCGGCTCAAACGGGATAGAGCATAATATAATTGATCGGTAGTATTTGTTGGCATAATATATCAACTTCTTTCTGTTTTTTTTATTAGGTACCTAACTATATTTATACTATACATTCATTGGTGAAACATGTCAATAAAAATATTTAGGTACCTAATTAAATATTGGAGGAGTTGAGAAAATCGGAGTATGTCTATGGCATGTCTAGGAGGCCCGCTCCACCCCCTGACCCTCCCGGCGAACTGACTGGTAAGACGGCTTACGATTGTAAGCCGGGCAGGAAGCGCACCGGCCACGGCGGCTGAACCCGCGCCGCCGCGTCCCGTGCAAACGGGCCTGCTGGCATCAAGGGAGCCTCGAACTGCACGGCGGGGAAATAAAAAGGCCGCCTTCGTTTGAAAGGCGGCCTTTTTACAACTAAGCCAGGAATAAAATTTTCTTTTTTACATTTGGAAAAATATGCTATACTGACTATACAGGCTGCTCGGGGGACGGTTAGCCCCTTCCTTTCCAGGAGGGGGGTGGTAGGATGACTATTTACGAAGCATTGACATTTGCGGTTGCATTTGCCACGCTCATGGTATTGGTCACGACCAAAAAGAAATAACCGCCCCTGCTCAGATGGCGGCTATTTCTTAAATAACGTCAACTTGGGCTAACCGTTTTCCGGTTAGACAGCCTGTGGGGCTGGCGTGCTACCAACACGTCAGTCCTTTTCTTATATTATACCCATAGATTGTAAAATATGCAACGGCCAGGAAAAAATCCTGGTCTGCCGGTCTCACTTTACTTGCAATTCACTCGAAAAGAGCTATAATTAGAAATAGGTGGAAATTAAAGAGTCGCCGTGACCCGGAAGTGCGGGAACACT
>CAZCEN010000272.1:0-4649 GCA_964497205.1 uncultured Sporomusaceae bacterium | reverse complement strand
GCGAGTAACTTTGCTAAGGAGGCTACATAATGGAGACAAAACAGGAAACAAAGCGTGATATACTGAATAAAGGTGCTGTACTGCAGCGGGATAAACAAACCTACGCTATAGCACCGCACATTCCTGGCGGAATTATTCTGGATTTTAATTTTCTGAGGAAGATTGTGGATACCGCGGAAAAATACGGCGCTAAGGCACTAAAATTGACAAGTGCTCAACGAATTGCTATTGTTGGTATTGAAGAAGATAAAATTGATCAGGTCTGGGACGAGCTCGGTATGCAAAAGGGACACGCCATTGGTTTGTGCGTACGAAGTATAAAGATATGCCCGGCCACTCATTTTTGTAAACGCGGGCAGCAGGATGCCGTAACTTTAGGACTTGAACTGGACAAAAAATATCATGGGATGGATTTACCTTCTAAATTTAAAATGAGTGTTGCCGGCTGTGCTAATTCTTGCAGTGAACCGGCCGTGCGGGACATCGGAATTATGGGTACTCCGAAAGGGTACACCATCATGATCGGCGGTAACGCCGGCATTAAGCCGCGGCTTGCCGACATATTTGCTGAAAATGTTCCGCAGGAAGAAGTAATTCCCTTGGTAGATAAAATTATCGGCTACTACAAAGACAATGCAAAAAGTTATGAACGATTAGGTAACATGATTGATCGTTTGGGACTTGATAAATTAAAACAAGACTTAGGAGAATAAATTTAGTAACTTCCCGGATAAGAACAATACCCTTCGGGTGAGATTAAAACCTTATCTGAAACTTAGTTAGCTTGAAGGATACCCTAATTTGACGTCAAGAATGGCATTAAAACCACGTCAGATTAGGGTCATTTTTGTTAGTTGGGAACTTTCCTTTTCCCGAAAAAAATGCAAGGGATTACTTACTAAAAACATATAAATTAATTGGATAAGATGCTGGCAAAGAGAATTGGTGAAAAATAACCCGACGCTTTATTTTCGTTACGCAGTCAGCGTCAAAAAAACGAAAGCTCAAGCTTGGATTAAACGTTTTTCCAGTAAATTGACCCGCTTACGCAACTCCTCAAGTTCAGTATTTAGTTCTCTTTCCTTTTTCCTTTTTTCCTGCTCATCCTTCTTGTTGCACCTTTGGTTCGTTAATTCGACATCAAGAGCGACAACACTTGTAACTATGCTTATTATTAATACTAAAATAACTACTTTACTGGTGTCTTCACTTTTCATAGTAATCCCTCATTCAAATTCTTCTGGTATAATATATTCCTTGTTTATAGGAGGGTTACAGCGATGTTGTCTAACAAAGTGTAAGATTGAGCAATAACACTATGGTCGACAGACAAGAACCCCCGCGCATTTACTTATTTTAAAATGCCGGGGGTTCTCCAAAACACCTATTCTTTTACAGTTATTGTATAGACCAGGTATAACAGCGGTTGTCCGCAAAATTTACCAGTTTTTATTTACCGAAATATCTTTCGAGAAGGCCTTTAAATGCAGCGCCATGGCGGGCTTCATCCTTGCACATTTCATGAACAGTGTCATGGATGGCATCTAAATTGAGTTGTTTGGCCTTTTTCGCAATGTCAAGTTTACCTTGGCAAGCACCATGTTCTGCAGCTACGCGCAACTCCAGGTTCTTTTTGGTTGATGGAAATACAACTTCTCCAAGTAATTCAGCAAATTTTGCAGCATGTTCAGCTTCCTCAAACGCAATACGTTTATAGGCTTCCGCTATTTCCGGATATCCTTCTCTATCGGCTTGACGGCTCATAGCTAAGTACATGCCAACTTCAGTACATTCGCCAGTAAAATTCATTTTCAAGCCCTCATAAATTTCAGCATCAATTCCTGCGGCAACACCGATCCGATGCTCATCGGCCCAAGCTAATCCGGCTTCTTGCTCAACAAACTTGGAAGCCGGTGCGCTACATACTGGACATGCATCCGGTGCAGAGTCACCTTCATGGATATAACCGCAAATCATACATACAAACTTTTTCATTAGAATCTCTCCCTTTTTATTGTAATAATTACTTGTCGTTAATAACTATTATTAATATAACAAATTTTTCTCTGGAACGCAAGGAAAATTTTGTAAAAAATAAAATTTTTATTGTATTCTTTTTGTATATTTTGATCTACTCGCTTTTATTCCTCCTATGGCCTAATCAATCTTTTTACAATCAAAACAAATTTAAATTTTAGCTTGAAGTAAAAAATTTTACTTGACTATTTACACATCTATTTGGTATATTGACTACATCAATTAAATAGCTTTTAGGCAATGAAGCCTTCGCATATTGTGCGAAGGCTTTTTGTGTCTACTTTTCCGGACAAAGGCGTCCTGAGGGTTTATACCTTTAGGGCGCCTTGTGTTTTACCGGATTAGCAGAAAATCGGGATGTAATTATCCCCTGGTTGCTTCTAAACTAAAAATTAAATTTGAAGGAAGGTATGTAAGATGAGGAAACTGTTTATTATTTTTACTCTGGGCCTATTAATAATGTTCACTTTAGCACCAGCAGCCTTCGCCGATGGTGAAGCTGCAACCGCACCTGCTAAAATTGATACAGGTGACACAACTTTCGTTCTCATAAGTGCCGCTCTTGTTATGTTTATGACTCCCGGGCTAGCTTTATTCTACGGTGGTATGGTAAGAACTAAGAACGCCTTAAGCACTATTATGCAAAGTTTTTTTGTGATTGGTTTAGTTTCCGTACAATGGGTTTTGTTTGGATACTCATTAGCATTTGGTCCTGACGTCAACCATTTCATCGGTTCTCTGGATTGGGTCAGTTTAAACGATGTCGGGCAGTTACCTAATGCCGATTATGCCCCAACCATCCCCCATCAGGCATTCATGATCTTCCAAGCCATGTTTGCGGTCATCACTGTAGGTTTAATTACCGGCGCATTTGCGGAGCGTATGAAATTTAGTGCTTTTGTAATCTTTGCCTTACTTTGGACCACACTGGTCTATGACCCGGTTGCGCACTGGGTATGGGGTGTAGGCGGCTGGATGCGTGAACTTGGTGTACTTGATTTCGCCGGCGGTACTGTTGTTCATATTATTTCGGGTGTTTCCGGTTTGGTTATCGCCTTAATGATCGGCAAACGTAAAGGCTATGGCTCAGAAGTTATAATGCCGCATCATCTGCCTATGACTGTAATTGGTGCTTCGTTGCTCTGGTTCGGCTGGTTTGGCTTTAATGCCGGCAGTGCACTATCCGCCAATGGCCTTGCTGCCAGTGCCTTTATTGTTACTCATGTAGCCGCTGCTGCCGCTACTATATCCTGGGTATTAACTGAATGGCTGCATCATGGCAAACCTACCATTTTGGGTGCTGCATCTGGTTGTGTTGCCGGTCTGGTTGCTATTACCCCGGCTGCCGGATTTGTAAGTGTAATCCCTGCAGTTATTATTGGCCTCTGTGCCGGCATTATCTGCTTCCTGGCAGTTGCTGTGCTCAAACCCAAATTCGGCTATGATGATTCTCTTGACGCTTTTGGTGTCCATGGTATTGGCGGCACCTGGGGTGCTATTGCTACCGGCCTATTTGCTTCCAAAGCCGTTAACCCCGCAGGCGCCGACGGGTTGTTCTACGGCAATGCCAGCCAGCTTACCACCCAGCTTCTCGGTGTTGGCACCAGTTGGATAGTTGCTGCTGTAATGACTTTTATTATCATCAAGGCGATTGGCGTATTTATGCAAGTACGGGCAACTACTGACCAAGAAGTACAAGGCCTGGATATTACCGAACACGGGGAACGCGGCTACGCTTATCAAGACTTCATGACCGGTTCACCCATCGGGTTTGCCTCTTCGGTAAATGTTGGCCATCAAGAAATAGTCGTTAAAAAGACAACTCTGGCGTAAACTGTTACAGCATACTTTGAGACAAGGAGGAATAAGCCATGAGACCAATAACGAAAATTGACATTATTACCCGCCCGGAAAAGCTGGAAGAGCTTAAAGAAGCTATGAGGAAAATCGGTGTCACTGGTATGACGGTAACCCAAGTATATGGATGTGGCCTAACCAAAGGGCACACCGAAGTATACCGCGGCCAGGAATACAGCATTAATCTAGTCCCTAAAGTCAAAATCGAAATTGTCGTTTGTGAAGTCCCGGTAGACAGAGTATTAGAAGCCGCCAAGAGTGCTTGCCGCACAGGCAAAATCGGCGATGGTAAAATCTTTGTTTATCCTGTAAGTAATGCGGTGCGAATTCGCACCGGCGAAGAAGGCGATATTGCCATCATTGATCCGGCTGATATGGAGCAGTAAGATTATTGACAAATAAAAGAGAAGCTAGCGGATGATCGCTAGCTTCATTTTCATTCAAGAACATTTATTCTTTTCTTTACACTTGCTGCAGTTGCCATTGCACTGGGTTAGCAGCAGCTTATGGCAGCGAGGGCAGCGTATTTCTCCTGGTTCGCAAGCCATTTTGCACTGCGGACAAATTTGCTGGTGCATGACAATCACCTCAATTCTATATTACATGACAAAAGCGGCAACAATGGCACCGATCACGAAGGCAAAGAACCATGAACTAAACCAAATCAAAGCACCTTCTTTACTGCCCCGTTCCTTAAACATTACTATTACCGAGGCAACGCAAGGAACAAACAGCGTAATTGTTACCAATGACAC
>CAZCEN010000271.1:0-4709 GCA_964497205.1 uncultured Sporomusaceae bacterium | reverse complement strand
TATCGGCACTAAACCTAATATTGACCGGATTTTACGACCTGGTATGATGGGGCCTGATGTTGTTGTATTGCAGCTTAAACTTGTTAAATTAGGTTATTATCAGGAACGAGCCAAAGGAACATTTGGTAAAGATACGGAAGCGGCGCTTAGAGCTTTCCAGCGGGATAATCGGCTGCCGGAAACAGGCATTACCGATGAGAAAACGATGAATTTATTGCACCTTTAGGAGCTGCTTGGATAAGTTTAGGATAAGACCAGGAGAGAATAGGTTTCAATACAATGCCTATAATATAAGATGGCTATTGCTGGCAGACGATGGCTGCCTTATTTTTTTATCCTGATGAAAGTAATATGGATGTCCATTACTCCCAAATACCGTCAGAGCAAGCCCGGTTTCTTTTTTTGCGAACTGTGGTAATAGTAAGATTATTCAGGCCTAAATGGCAATTCACTTGGTTTTTTTACGAAAATTTGCAAAAATCAGTCCGGGCTTTTGTGGTAAATAACAAAGGAGTTTGTAGTAAATAACGGGAATACAGCAATTGCTATCATAGTCCGGAACGTTGCCGCAAAAGGCCTGGAATCCATAAAAAGTAATTGGACAAGTGGTTTTCCGTATCCTTGTTTGGCAGTTTTTGTTTTATAGATTGTAGTCTACTGGCTATAATGGTTTTTGTTTAGTTCTACTAGTCCTTTTTATAAAAGAGTCTGTCGGGTATGGGGTGTTGCAATGAATGGTTTAGTCGTTATAAAAGGCGGCGGTGATTTGGCAACAGGTATTGCTCATCGCCTGTTTCGGAGTAGGTTTAAAGTTGTAATTACCGAAGTGGACAAGCCAACCGTGGTAAGACGCACAGTAGCTTTTGCACAGGCAATATTCAGCGGAGAGATTACTGTTGAAGGGGTTAGGGCAAAATTGACTGCAAGTAGTGATATCCATGAAACTTTATCGCAGGGCATGATTCCCGTAGTTATCGATCCTTCTGCTACGTGTATTTCACAATTAAAGCCTGATGCTGTTATCGATGCTATTATTGCTAAAAGCAATACCGGTACGGCATTGAGCGATGCTCCGGTAGTGATTGGTGTTGGACCAGGTTTTACGGCTGGAGTTGATGTTGGGGCTGTAGTCGAGACTATGCGCGGGCATGACTTAGGCCGCGTTTATTACGAAGGTGCCGCCATTAATAATACCGGAATTCCCGGTGAAGTTGGCGGCTATACGCTGGAACGATTAATTAAAGCACCGGTGCCAGGAGAGTTTACCAGCTTGCGAAATATTGGAGATACCGTTTGTGCCGCTGATGTAGTCGGAACAGTAAACGGGGTCGAAGTGAAAGTGGCTATTCCCGGCATTTTGCGAGGGCTTATTCAGGATGGCATCATGGTAACAACAGGAATGAAGATTGGTGATGTCGACCCGCGCTGTCGGCAGGAACATTGCCATAGCATTTCCGACAAAGCAAGAGCTGTCGCCGGCGGTGCTTTGGAAGCCATATTGCACTTAAAACGGTAATAAAAAGTAAGCGGTTTACAGGCTGTTTGGTAAAGCAACAAAAAAAATTACGAAATTTTAAGAAAATATGATAGGGCTTTGTGGTAATTAACAAAGGAGTTTATAGAAATTAACGGGAATACAAAACCTGAAAATTAAAAAATGCAAAATAATTGTGTAAACAAAAAGGAGGAAACAAAATGAAAGCGCTACAAGAACTGGTTGTATTAGATTTAACAAGGGTATTAGCTGGACCCTATGCGTCAATGATGCTGGCTGACTTTGGCGCCAATGTGATTAAAATTGAAACTCCTGATGGTGGTGACGATTCAAGAGCATTTGGTCCTTTTGCCGGTACGGAAAGCGTCTACTTTATGAGCTTAAACAGAAATAAACGCTCCATGACGCTGAATCTGAAGACTGCCGAAGGTAAGCAAATATTTATCGATATGGTTAAGAAAGCCGACGTCGTTTTGGAAAATTACCGGCCTGGCACAATGGAGAAATTAGGCTTAGGCTATGACACACTGAAAGAGATTAACCCGTCAATTATTTATGCAGCTTGTTCGGGTTTTGGTCATACCGGCCCCTATAGTAAAAAACCTGCTTATGATGTAATTGTACAAGGCATGGGCGGGGTAATGAGCATTACCGGACAAGAAAACGGCGAGCCTACCCGGGTAGGGGCTTCTATCGGGGATATTACTGCCGGACTCTTTGCGGTCATTGGTATATTAACCGCATTACATCACCGTGATCAAACCGGTGAAGGGCAAAAAGTAGATGTGGCTATGCTGGATTGTCAGGTAGCGATTTTAGAAAACGCGATCGCCCGTTATCTTGCTTCCGGTAAAGTACCTACTCCGCTTGGCAATCGTCATCCGTCCATTACGCCGTTCGAACCGTTTAAAGCGAAAGACGGTTATGTTATCATTGCCGTTGGCAACGACAAGTTATGGGAAAAATTCTGCAACCTGATTGGACGACAAGAGTTAATCAATGATGAACGGTTTGCCACCAACCCGGCCCGGACAGAAAATCAACGCCAGTTAAAAGCAATTTTGGATGATGTTTTCCCGGATAGAACGGTAGACGAATGGCTTGCAGCCTTAGATGGCCAAGGAATTCCTTCCGGTCCTCTTAATACCGTTGACAGAGTTATTAATGATCCACAAATTAAAGCACGTGACATGATTGTAGAGACCGTTCATAGTGTGGCCGGCCCTGTTAAAATGGCCGGAATTCCCATCAAAATGTCCGCAACTCCGGGCGCTGTCGAAAATGCAGCACCGCTCTTGGGTGAGCACACCGAGGAAATCCTGAAGGAAATTCTAGGCTTAACAAGCGAACAAGTTGCCGAATTGAGAGGCAAGAAAGCACTGTAAATAGATATTTATACAAAGTGGGATTGCTAAATACCCTTTGATTTGTAGTGGTTGCACAAAGGCTAAAGAAGCTAGTTTGTCGAAAAAGACTTAATATTTACAAGATTCATAACTTAGTTAAACCAGAATATGCCGACAGCCTTTGTGCAATTTTATTTTTCGGGGGTGATTGCTTAAGAAAAACTTTACTATCAGCAGGGAGATAGTGATGTAGAGTACCTGCAACGTTAAATAAAATAAAAATGAAAAGACGGTGAAAAAATGGCCAGAAGGATTATTGAAGTAGAAGAACGTCCATCATTGCTGGAAACATTTCCCCTTAGCTTGCAACACTTGTTTGCTATGTTTGGTGCAACTGTTCTGGTTCCTATTCTCTTTAAAGTAAACCCTGCCACCGTATTGTTATTTAATGGTATTGGCACATTGCTCTATATTTTTATTACTAAAGGTAAGATCCCTGGTTATCTTGGTTCAAGCTTTGCGTTTTTATCGCCGGTATTTGTTGTTTTACCCCAGTACGGGTACGAAGCAGCTCTCGGCGGCTTCATTGTAGTCGGTTTGGTTTTCAGCTTAGTCGGTCTATCGATTAGGGTTGTCGGGCTCAAGTGGATTGACGTGGTCTTTCCGCCGGCTGCAATGGGGGCAATTGTTGCCGTAATCGGCCTCGAGCTTGCTCCGGTAGCGGCAGATATGGCAGGCCTGACAGCTAAAGTTCTTGATCCCAAAGTAATCACTGTTTCATTGGGTACCTTAGCAATCACAATCTTAGGTTCAGTAGTTTTCCGTGGTTTTTTGGCTATTATCCCCATTCTTATTGGCGTACTTTCTGGTTATGCTTTGGCTTTCGCTCTCGGACTTGTTGATACAACTGCTATTGCTGCAGCTCCCTGGCTCGCGGTTCCGACATTCTACACACCATCCTTCCAATTGAGCGCTATTGCTATTATCCTGCCTGCAGCGCTGGTAGTAATCGCTGAGCACGTTGGCCACCTCCTGGTTACCGGTAACATCGTTGGCCGTGATTTGGTAAAAGATCCAGGCCTTGACCGTTCGCTGTTAGGTAATGGTTTGTCAACAATGCTTTCCGGCTTCTTTGGTTCTACTCCTAACACTACCCATGGTGAAAACATTGGTGTTATGGCTATGACCAAAGTATATAGCACTTATGTAATCGGCGGCGCGGCCGTTTGCGCCATCGTCCTTTCTTTCGTAGGAAAACTTGCTGCGGCTATTCAAAGTATTCCTGTCCCGGTAATGGGCGGTGTATCCATGCTATTGTACGGCATTATTGCCGCATCTGGTATTCGTATGCTGGTTGAATCCAAAGTGGATTACAGCAAAGCGAGAAACTTGATTTTGACTTCGGTTGTTCTTATTGTAGGCATTAGCGGTGCCCATATTCAACTTGGTACTGTAGAAATGAAGGGTATGGCTTTGGCTACTGTGGTAGCGATTTTCATTAGCTTAGTCTTCAAGTTGCTGGAAATGGCTTCCTTTATGAACGACACCGAAGAAAACAGCTCCGGTCACTAAAATAAGCTTACTAAAAGTTTCGAGGGAAGAGGCCCGCCGTAGACTGGCTCTTTCCTCCCTCAGATGCTTCTGCTTTGGCAAAACACTACAAAAGGTTAAACATCGGCTTTCGCTGTCGCCAAGGGCTCGGCGTAAGCCGTGTTTTGTTTTCCTGATAGAAAGTATAACTTTCGCCTGGATAAGGGCAACATCGGCTTCCACTTTCGCCAAAGGCTCGGCGCAAGCCGTGTTTTCTTTAAAATTTAACAATGAGATACTAACTGTGAATCTATTTACAAAGGTGAGTTGTTCATGAA
>CAZCEN010000270.1:0-4722 GCA_964497205.1 uncultured Sporomusaceae bacterium | reverse complement strand
ATGTTGCCGGTCCGATCAATATAACCGTACTGACCATTTACTTTTATCCAATACTCTTTTGCTCTAATAGGCTGAACAAAATCATATTGCGGTTCAATCACCCACTTGCCGTTTGACGCCAGAATATACCCATTCTTTTCCCCGCCGGATAATATTACCTTAAAATCAGTCACATTATCATAATCCGGTTCGGGACTTGCCTGAACCTGTGTGGAGAAAAACACAACAATAGCAAGGATAAGCCAACAAAATATTTTTAGGGTTTGTCTGTATTTTTTCAAATGCATTTGCCTCCGTTATAATTCATGTTCGTCATTAATAAATTCTCCTTTTCCCATACTTTTCTTTTGATAGAAAAAGGGGAACTTTGTCGAAAATGAATATTTAACAAAAGTATAGCCCTTTCAAAAGGCATCCTTTTGAAAGGGCTATTGTTTGTTTCCTGTTTAAAAGCTTCTACAAGCCTGTAGGCGTTATAGCGATCTGGGCCGTCATATTCCAGCGCAGCCGCTCGTCCCAGCGTTCGGGGGCAATAGAGACTGTATAGGTAATATCACCGCGTTTCTTCTCGCCGTAAGCCCGGATGGACTTTACCCTGCCCGGTATCTCTAAACCAGGAATACCATCAAAGGTTAAGGCTACCTGATCGCCTTTTTTCACTTTGGCAATAGTGAGTTCTGTCAGGTCGTCACTTCGAATCTCCCATTCACTTTCATCGGCAATTCGCACCAATACTGAACCGACTGCCGCATGCTCGCCGACTTTTACATCGAGATATGACACCGTACCGCTGATAGCAGCCTTCAATTCCGTCTTATCAAGCAAACCTTCGGCTTCAACCAACCGGGCTTGCTGGGTTTTAAGTTCGGCCTCACTCTGAGCCAGCGCCGCCTTGTTTCGATCGGCTGCAGTTTTAGCCTGATCATACTGTTGCTTAGAAGCTGCACCAGCCTGTTCCAGGCGTCTTTGCCTGTCGAGTTCGCGCTCAGCATCGGCTAAGTTAACCCGCGCCTGCTCCACAGCCGCTGCCGCACGGCTAATATCGGCGCTGGTGCTGCCTACCTTAGCCTGATAGTCTTGGCGTACCAGCCGGATAATTGACTGCCCGGCCTGTACTTTATCGCCTTCGTGCACTAGTACCTCACCAATCATGCCCTCGATCGGCATGACCATCTGCGAATACCATACAGGGAAGACTATGCCTTCCGCCAATACCCGGTTGTCGGCTTTGACCGGAAGTATTTCTTTTTTCTCCCCTTGGCGTCCGCTGCTAAACCACCAGCCACCGGCACCTATTGCCACAATAAAAAGGGTTGTCAATAGCCAGTGGCGTTTCAGCCATCCACCCAATCTGCCTAAACGTCCTGTATTCATTACTCTCTCTCCGTTCTCCACTTATTCATAACCCAATACTTCGCGTACACTCAGGCGCGCCGCATTCCGTGCCGGCAGCAGACTCGCCAGAACCGAAAGTAAGGCAGATAGCAGCAGCCATATCCCTACACCCAGGAAGCTAAAGGAAAAGGACAGCGGACTTTGCAAAAACATTACCCCCACCTGGTAACTTAAGAGAAAGGCTATCGGCACAGCCAAAATGACGCCAAACAGCCAACTCAACACGCCAATACACAGCGCTTCCACTACAAATACTTTGCCAATCGCTATGCTGGAAGCGCCGATAGCCCGCATAACCCCAATTTCCCGGGTTCGTTCCAGTACATTTATTCCCATTGTACCTGTAAGTCCCAGGGCTCCGACAAAAGCCAGCAATACTGCCATAATCAATAAAAATACGGTTAATACATCAAACTGAGATCGAATACGCTGCTTTTGTTCCCAAGTAACATCAACATTTTGGACCCGCAGGTTATTATCCTTCAAGTGTTTTTCCAGCTTGCGCCCCAAATCAGTCTGCTCCTGTGGATTAGTCGAATGGGTAACAATTTGTACAGACCTGGCCCCGCCAGCCTCTTGAATGGCTCCGGTAAACCAAGGATACGGAGCGTAAACAATTGGCCCGGTTAACGTACTCTTAGCAATGCCGACTACTGTAAACTTAAGTTTGCGGGTACCGACCTTAATAATCGCCTGACTGCCTACTTTTAGCTGCGGGTTATCTTTTACGGTCTCAGTATTTACAACCAATGCGCTTTCATCCTCAGCAACAAGCCAGCGTCCTTCAATAATTTTGGATTGAATCATCGTGGTATCTACCGGCGGCGCCAACACAAAGACATTTTTGCTGGCGTCATCCTCAGATTCTTTCCGTTCATCCCGCAGAATCCGGCCGGAAGAAAATCCCCACGATTCTGCAGCTTTTACACCGGGAACCTTTAAAACTTCATGTTCAATCCGGGTAGCCCGGTAGTTTTGGGTAAAACCGATCGATATATCATAACGAAAATAATCAAGCGCATCATCAAGCGTAGAATATAAAGAAGCCCGGACACAAAAAACAGCCATAAATACCGTACCGGCAACAGTCAAAGTCAAAAGTGTTAACGCCAGGCGCCATTTACGCCGGAAGGTGTTGCGAAGCGAAAGCAGAATTGGGCGTGACAGTGAACTCAACCGTTCCAATAGTCTGTCTACCCAGACGTCGATCCGGTTTTTGGCAGCAACATTGCCAATTCCGTAATCGCTGACAGCCTCACGCACAGTGATCCCCGTCCCGCGCCAGATAGGCCAAATGGCGGCCAACACCGGCACAATAATTGCCGCCACGGCCTCTACCAATAAAACCTTAGGCGGTAATTCCAGGCCGCCGGAATCAAAGTTAAACACCTGTGCCATAAACCCGGTAACCGCACTTGCCGCCAACGCTCCCAGCGGAGCAGCAACAGCCAATGCCAGTATGCCATAAGCCCCCACCAGGATTAAGTACATCTTTAATATCTGATCACGCCTGGCGCCGATGGCTTTCATAATTCCAATCTGCCGGGTTTGCTGCGTCAATATGGCCGACACCGTGTTCACAAGCAAAAACGTTCCTAATAGTAGTGAGAGAACTCCCAGGACTGTCAACAAGAGGATTAACGCATTTATAATACTTTGCAGCGGATGTTCGCCCGGCTTGTTAACCTGCAGCCAGAACACGGTTGTATTGCCTTGCTCCAGCTTGCTCCAGCCCCGCCGTCCGATTGCTTCGATCGGTGCGGTTTCCTGCCCTTTTAGCACCCAGGGTTCGACAACGAAATTCACCTGATCCAGCTTTCGTTCTTCATCCAGCTTTTCCAGAGTATCCATATTGATATAGCCGTAAGACCGACCACTGAACATGCTGGAAATCTGACTGGGGTCATATACTACTCCGGTCACTTTCAATGTCCGTTTCTTGCCGGCGGGAGTTTCCACTTGAATACTGCCGCCTTGGGCTACACCCAAATCGGCCAGCGAAGTACGCTCCAGCAGCACATCACCGTCCCCCGGCGGCCAAGCTCCGGATTGCGGTTTGATAATATTTACTTTTTGTTTAGTGTAATCGGGCAAGGCTGTCAGATACATCTGGCGCCATTCGCCGCTTGCAGTTTGCACCCGCAAATCGACATTGCGCCGTCCCTGGGCTTCTTTAACCCCGCGCAAACTGCGGATGCTGTCGACAAGTTCCTCATCAAACGGATCGGCATACAAACTGGCACTCGCCGGGGTTGCTGCCTTCCAGCTAATGGCCAAATCCCTCTCAAACATTAGATAGGCGCTATACACCATGCCGACAGCAAAAACACCTACCGTAACCGACAATACTACCAGCATGGTTCTTAGCTTATTACCCCATAGATCGGCCATTACCTTGCGCCAGCGCGGCGGAACTACGGTGAAATTAAACATGGCCGGCACGCTCCGGCGTTTCAGCCACTACAACCTGCCCGTCATATACGGTGATAATCCGGCTGCTGCGGCCGGCCAAATCATTGTCATGGGTTACCATTAAAATGGTTTTTCCCTGTCGGGCGAGTTCTTTGAAAAAGTCGAGCACTGCAGACGCCGTCTTGCTATCCAGGTTCCCTGTCGGTTCATCGGCAACCAGCAGTGGCGGATCATTGGCCAGTGACCTGGCGATTGCCACCCGCTGCTGCTGTCCTCCTGACAAATTCCCGGGTAACTTGTGGGCTTGTTCGTGAACTCCCACCATTTCCAGCAAGGATAGTGCCCGCTTTTGCCGTTCTAACAGCCCATACATATTACAAAAGTCCATAGGCAGCATAACATTTTCCAAAACTGTTAACGTAGGCAGCAATTGAAAAAATTGAAAAACTACCCCTACCGTCCGGCCCCGCCACACAGCAATTTGGTTTTCAGTCAATGTATGTACCGGCGTCCCTGCTACCCATACTTCACCGCCTGTCGGACGGTCAATACCTGTAATCATATTAATTAAGGTAGATTTACCGCTACCCGATTTTCCTACAACAGCAACAAATTCACCGGCGTTAACCGTGAGATCGATGCCCTTTAGTGCTTCAAACTCACCGGCTCCGGTTATATATGTTTTACGCACCGCTGCCAGTTCGACAGCCGCTTTAGTCTGAAGAGGCGGCGGTAAATCAACACTAACAAGTCCGGACAACCATTTTCCCAGCATAAATTTCTCCTTTTCTCCCATTTTCCGCGTTCTTTGCATTTAAGCAACCGTCATTAAGTTGAATAATCAGAATTCAATATTTTTCTCCCTTACTGAAAAGAACACCGGATTAAAGGTAACCCTGTGTTCACATTTTACAA
>CAZCEN010000269.1:0-4724 GCA_964497205.1 uncultured Sporomusaceae bacterium | reverse complement strand
AATCGGCGGTTCTAGAGGAAGAAAATACTAAGGAGGATATTATGGGAAGTAGTGCTGCCGGTATTATTACTCCCGTGCTTCAGGCATACCCTGGTATAGATCCCGCCTATATTGCTGTAGCAATTGGCGCTGGTGCGATTGGTTTTTCCCATGTAAATGATTCAGGCTTCTGGATTGTTAAGGAATATTTCGGAATGTCATTGCCGCATATGTTCAGGACGTATACGCTGGCTACGACAGTAGCTGCTGTATTGGGGTTAGCGGGAATTATGCTGATTGCCCAAGTAGTAGGTTAATATCTAAAAGAAAAATAAAAGAGGGAGTATCTCGGATAGGGGAGATGACTTCCTCTTTTAAAATCCCGGCAGGACGTAAGCCTAATCATCAAAAATTATTTTACAGAGTATAGCGTGATTTAAGTAACGGCAAGGGTCAAGCCCTGTGGCTTCTCTGAGCTTTTCAAGGCGGAATAACAGGGTATTGCGATGAACATACAGTGTTTTTGCAGTGCTGCTAATGTTTAAATGGTTATTTAGAAGACAAACAACAGTGTTTTTCATGTCATATTTCCGGGAGAAACCATTTTCCAGCTTGGTTTTAGTTTCATTAAGGGGTTGGCAGGACGGTGTATTACGGATTTTACCAATAAGATAAGCTGTTAAAATATCAAAATCATAGATGGTGGCTATAGTTGAGCCATTACTGATAGCAAGCGAAAATAAAGCTTCCTGGTATGAACGATTTAAGTCGGTATAGGCTTGGGCCAGACTGCCAAGTCCCACTTGCAGCGATGTTTGGTTGCTGGCAATACAAAGCCGATGATGAAAGTCGGCAGCCCATTCTCTTTGAATTATTTCAGTAGTGCCGGCAGGAAAATGCTTCAAAATCACTAATTTATTTTCAAGAAAGACTACAAGGTCCTGCGCTGTTATGGACGATGAACCGGAAATTAGCCGAAGCAGGTTTTCTTTGGTTCTAATCGAAACAAGGTCACTCGGACCATAATTATGAAAGGCTTGCTCTAAAAGAGGTTTGACATCTGCCGCTAATACTACGCGTGACAATTCAAGCTGATATTGCAGCAGTTTTGCGGTTTTAAACAATTTATCATAGTTACCGGCGGCTTGGTCAGATAATAGCAATGCCGCAAAATGCTCCTGCAATTGTGACTGCGAGCGAAATTCTTCGCGTAGTAGTTCGCGTTCTAATATTAACTCGGTAACCATTTTAACCATTTTCGCTGTGTTTCTAACAACCTGAGGGTCGCCGGATATTCCGACAACACCCACAATCTGTTGGTTCAAGGTTATTGGCATATTGAGGCCGGGAAGCGCGCCAGGGTAAAGAGCAAGTTCGCCCTGACTAATTTCGACAACTTGGCCGCTGGCGATGACGTCTTCGGCTCCTTTATGAAAAGTATTCAACCGGTGTTTATGACCGGAGCCGATAATAATCCCTTGACTGTTCATGATGTTTATGTTTTGTTGGGCGATAGGCATAATGCTATCTACGATTTGTTGCGCTAAATCGCTGGTGAGAAGCATGCTTTTTTACCTCATAAGAGAAATGGCCAAATGGCTATATATACTTCATTATATAAGATAGTTCGGTTTTATTCATTAGATATTTTACTAAAACGCTATTGCCAATGCAGAGCCGTTATTGAGGATGCTTTTAATCGCAATGTATTTAGTGTTCAGGTAGAAGAAGCTGAATGGTAATCGTAATGAATGTTGACAATAGAAAATTGGGGGAATTTTTATGCGAATTGTAGTTGCTCCTGATTCCTACAAGGGAAGTGTATCGGCGATTGGTGTTGCTAACGCCATGGAGAAGGGGATTAAAAGGATATTTCCGGAAGCGGAGGTAATAAAAGTGCCGATAGCCGATGGCGGCGAGGGTACAGTTGAGGCCTTGGTTATGGCGACCGGTGGGGAAATCGTTTATGAAGAGGTAACAGGGCCGCTGGGAGACAAAATTAAAGCCTGCTGGGGCATATTGGGTGACGGTGAAACTGCCGTAATTGAAATGGCTGCGGCATCTGGCTTGCCCCTTGTGCCTGCAGAAAAACGCAATCCGCGTCTGACTACCACTTACGGGACAGGCGAACTGATAAAAGCGGCGCTTAAGCGGGGTTTGCGAAAAATTATTATCGGTATTGGCGGCAGTGCTACCAATGATGGCGGTGTAGGTATGGCACAGGCGCTGGGGATAAAATTCCTCGACGCAGCCGGAAAAGAGCTGCCCTATGGTGGTGGCGTGCTCAACCTTTTAACCCGCATTGAATTTAGTGAAATGGATTCGCGGCTGACCGAGACGGTAATTATGGTTGCTTGTGATGTCGATAATCCTTTATGCGGTCCCAAAGGGGCCTCGGCAGTTTATGGTCCGCAGAAAGGCGCGACACCCGAAATCATTACGGAATTGGATGATAATTTACGGCATTTTGCCGAAATTGCTAAAATAGCTACAGGGAAAGATATTGCCAATAATCCTGGTGCAGGGGCTGCCGGTGGATTGGGTGCCGGGCTCTTATTTTTCACCAATGCCCAGCTGCGTCCAGGTGTGGAAATTGTTTTGGAAACAACCGGTTTTGCCGGATTAGTTAAACAGGCTCAATTCGTAATTACCGGTGAGGGGCGAACCGATTTTCAGACCGCCTTTGGCAAAGCGCCGGTAGGTGTAGCAAAGATAGCAAAAGCGTATGATGTGCCGGTGCTTTGTCTGTCAGGTGGCTTAGGGCAAGGCTATGAGGATGTGTTTAAGCAGGGGATTGACGCAGCTGCCAGCATAATTCCTCATCCGATGCCCTTGGAAGAATGCATGACGAATGCTGCTGAGCTGATTGAACAAGGAACTAAGCGTATTTGTCAGGTAATCAGAACAGGGATGCAAATGCAATGTTTAAAGTAAAGAATAACTAAATGAGTTTTTGCAAGCTGACATTTGTAATTAATGTCAGCTTATTTATTTTGGAATCTTGTACCAAGAGGAAGCGTGTGCTAAAATATTTACAGCCTATAAGGGAATACTAAGTGAATGAATGTAAAGGTGGTGGCGGCGTGCTAGATCAGACCAAAGTGCCATTACTGGCAGCGATGAATACATATGTACAGGACAAAGTAATTCCTTTTCATACACCTGGACACAAAATGGGCAAAGGCATGCACCAGGTATTTGCCGATGTTGTGCCGCGTGACACGTTAGCGTTGGATTTAGCGCTTATGTATGAGTTAGATGATTTGCATGAACCGCACGGGCCGATTAAGGCTGCGCAGGACTTAGCAGCTGATCTTTATGGCGCCGACCATAGCTATTTTGTCGTTAACGGTACAACCGGTGGCATTTATGCCATGATTCTTACAATTGCCGGTCCCGGAGATAAGGTTATCGTACCACGTAATGCCCATAGGTCAATTATCGGCGGCATAATTTTAAGCGGGGCTATCCCGGTTTTTATGCAGCCGGAAGTCGATAAGGAGTTAGGACTGGCTATGGGGGTTACCCCGGAAACTGTTGCCAGGACATTACAGCAGCATCCTGATGCCAAAGGTGTGCTTATTATTAACCCCACCTATTATGGAGTAGCTACCGACCTTAAAAAAATTGTTGATATTGTCCATAGCTATAATATTCCTGTTGTAGTCGATGAAGCCCATGGACCGCATCTTAAGTTTTCAGACCGGTTGCCGGTACAGGCTTTAGATGCCGGAGCGGATATTGTCGCCCAGAGTACCCATAAAATTATTGGGGCTCTTACTCAATGCTCGCTGGTACATTGCCGGGAAGGCAGGATAAGGGTGCCACGACTTAAAGCTATGCTGCAACTGGTACAGTCAACAAGTCCTAATTACATCCTACTGGCTTCTCTGGATGTCGCCAGAATGCAAATGGCTACCCAGGGGCGGGAACTTATTGAGCGGGCAGTTGATTTAGCCAACAAAGCACGGATAGAAATAAACAAGATTCCGGGCTTGTATTGTTTTGGTGAAGAAAAATTGGGTAATCCTGGTGTACATAGCATAGATGCGACTAAAGTTACCGTTACTGTAAAGGGATTGGGGCTAAAAGGGGCAGAAGCCGAACGGATACTGCGGCAAAAACATAAAATTCAGGTAGAACTATCTGATGTCTATAATATTCTTTTCCTGATAACTTTGGGAGACAGTGAACGGGAAGTGGAAGCGCTGGTATCTGCCTTGCGAGATTTGGCGGCAAGCCACCAAGGCACTCGTGATTTTTCCGCTATCAACAGGATTTATGAGGCAGGTAAATATCCTGCTCCGCCTGAGCAGGTTATATCACCTCGTGACGCCTTGTTTGGCAATACGTGTATGGTGCCCTTTAATGACGCTGCAGGCATGACTTGCGCCGAAATTGTTACCTTCTATCCACCAGGTATTCCGATACTGTGTCCGGGAGAAAAAATAACGCAGGAAATTATTGATTATTGTCATGTTTTGCAAAGTGCTGACATGCATATTTCCGGCCCGGAAGACTATTTACTTAATACTATTAAAGTAGTGGATTAGCGGAGGCAGCATGTGCGGTAAATTAATTGTTATTGAAGGTACAGATGGTAGCGGCAAGGCTACTCAAGCCGGTAAGCTGGTAGCCAGGCTCAACGCTGAAGGATTACATGTGCGCAAGGTAGATTATCCCAATTACCAGAGCCAGTCCTCAGCGTTAGTTAAGATGTATTTAAACGGCGATTTTGGCAGCCA
>CAZCEN010000268.1:0-4725 GCA_964497205.1 uncultured Sporomusaceae bacterium | reverse complement strand
ACACTATTGAATATGCGACATTTGCCTATGATGATCAAGAACTGAAACCAGAACATATCAGTGGGATTTTCCAGCAACGATGTGAAAAACCGACTGTCTTGCCTGGGAGGAGTAATGTTATAGAACTGCCATTTCCTTCTGAAGGCTATTCGTTAAAACGTTATACAGAAGATATAATCATGAAGATCCTGGCTGCACATGATGGCAGCCAGGCTTCAGCCGCCAACTATTTGGGAATTACTCGCCGGGCTTTGTCTTATCGGCTTGAGGAAATGAGAAACCGAAGAAATCAAACCGCCAAATAGCATATAAAAATGCCTAAGAAAAGCTTCGCGCAGATCAAGTATTGAAATAAACAGGTGTGCCAGATACTTTTATTTTCGGCTGCACTACTACCTATTAGGAGGAGCAAACAATGAAAAAACGTATGCCAATCGGCGCCCAATTGGGTGTACTTATGGGAATAGCTTTGCTGCTTATGGTTATTCTGCTAACGATAAGTATTTATCAATTCAAAGAAACCAGCAACTCTTATCAAGAGATGCTGTCTGTTACAGTGTCGCGTACCATGGCTTTGCAAAGTGCTCAGGACGACTTCCACGAAGGGCTGAGTAATTTACGTGCCTATGTCGCATATGGTGATGAAAAATATGCAACTGAAACCCTGAATTTGATGAAAGAAAGCTATGGCAAAATTAAGACGGCTACTGAATCCATGAATGCAAATGATAACAAACAGGACGGGGAGAAACTTCAAACCGTGATGCTTGCATATATAGATGATATTAAGAAATTTATTGCATTGAAACAAAGTAACGATCCGGGCTCTGCCAATGTCCTGGCTGGCACTAGGCAAAAAACCGAAACCGTTAACAACCTTTTCAATGATGTTATGACCGCTCAGGATGTAGCCCTAAAACAACGAATAAACCAACTAAGTGCGAAACAGTCCGAGGTATTAAACCTGGTAATTGGATCAAGTGCACTAGGTATCATTGCTATTACCGCAATTTTGATCTGGTATAGCCGTCAATTGGTACGCCGCATGGCTAGTTTGCGCGCCCAACTCTTGGCACTTAGCGAATTGAATTTATCTCTTAAGGATACTAATGCTACTCGTAATGATGAATTAGGAGATATGGCTGAAGCGCTAATTGCTATGAAACACTCGCTGCGGGAGATTGTTCATTTGGTTAGAAACGAGGCTGACGCCCTGGCAGCTTCCAGCCAGCAATTATCATCATCGGTCCACGAGCAGCTGCAAGTATCGGAAAACATTGCCAGAACTATTACTGACGTCGCAGAAGGTGCGGATCAAAATACCAGTCATATTACGGAAATTTCTGCGGTTATTGAGGAAGTAAGTGCCGGGGCTGAGCAAATGAGCGCCAGCGCCACTGAGGTTAATAGCGTTACTCAGGACGCGGTCGGTGAAGCTAACCAGGGAATGCAACTTATTCATAAACTGGTTGCCCAAAATAACACCGTCGAAAGATCAATGGCTGATATTAATAATGTATCCGAATCCCTCGTAAAAGGCTCGGAAGATATCCAGCAGATTGTTACTACCATTCGCAATATCGCCGGACAAACTAACTTGTTGGCCTTGAATGCTGCTATCGAGGCAGCACGGGCCGGCGAAGCCGGACGGGGGTTCGCCGTAGTTGCGGAAGAAGTGCGCAAGCTGGCGGAGCAAAGTGCTGTCGCCACAAACCACATTGAAGAAATAATTAATAAAATGACGGAAGATATTAATTTCGCGGGTGATATAATCGTCAAGGCTAATGCTGAGGTTGTGGCCGGTAAAGCGGCGACTGATGAAACTCAGCAGGGTTTTCAGGCAATTATTAGTAAACTGGATCAGGTGAAAACCGGGATCGAGCAAATTAGTTATGCGGTGGAAGAAACCGCTCATGGTATTCAATCTGTAGTCAACAATGTTCAAAATATCAGTACAGTAGCTCAACAAACAAGCGCTAATACCCAGACGGTAGCGGCATCTGCAGAAGAACAAAGCGCTAGCCTCCATGAAGTTAATTCCAGTTCAATAGCGCTTGCTAAGATGGCTACTGAACTCAACGAGATCACCGCAAGATTCAAAGTATAATTGCGTAAAAGCACCCAAAGCAGCAAATTCATGGAGGTTTCTAGTCTAACTCAAGGGGATTATTCCGAATTATTGCCGGCGTTTCAAAGAAATGTCCAAAATCGAGCTAAAATACAAGACGAATTTATAGCAATGATAAATACATATAGTAACATTTTACGGGAACGCAATAACCAAGTAGCGGAGCTAATAGCTGCAATGACGACGAAAGACTGAGAAGCAATTATGTAATAAAGTATGACGGATAATGTTTCTTTACTGAATTTTCTTCTTTAGCAACTAAACATAAGTAGGAGAATTGTGGTCTTGCGTCGAATTCCCCCTTCATATAATTTAAAAGTATGCTGAATAAAAACAGGGGGTTGCCATGAGCGAAAAGGACTGGGAGCTGTTTAAGCAAAAGCTTCATGTAAAATCGGGTATCAATCTTAATGACTATAAACCAGCGCAAATGCAACGGCGTATTGGCAATATGATGAGCCGCCATGGAGCTAGCGGATATATTGATTTTTTTGGTAAGCTTGAAGCTAACCCAAAATTATATAAAGAGTTTATTGATTTTTTGACAATTAATGTTACCGAGTTTTTCCGGACACCGGAGAAGTTTGATGAACTTGAGAAAACGGTTATTCCTGATTTATTAAAAAAAAGTTCCCGCCTCAATATTTGGAGTGCCGGTTGCTCGATTGGTGCTGAACCGTATTCATTAGCAATCATGCTTAATGAAATTACTCCACATACCAAGCATCGTATTTTGGCTACCGATTTGGATGTGGAAATGCTGGCAAAAGCCAAGCAGGGAGCGTATACCGCAAATGAGCTAAAAAATATACCGACTGCCCGGCTTAACAAGTATTTTAAGCAGACAGACGGTATGGTTACCATTAGTGAAGATATGCGCAGCCGGGTAGAGTTTCAGAGGCACAATTTGCTGGTAGATAAATTTGAGACAGGGTTTGACCTCATTTTGTGCCGCAATGTTGTTATTTACTTTACCGAGGAAGCCAAAGATGCGCTGTATCGTCGTTTTTTTGCCGCACTAAAACCCGGTGGGGTACTATTTGTTGGCGGCACTGAGGCAATACTGAATTTCCGTGATATGGGCTATACCCACTACCTGCCATTTTTCTATCGCAAGCCGCAATAAGTTAATTCTGTGACTAATCTTTAAGGTGGGGTTAACCTCATCTGAAGGTTAGTCTTCTTTATTCTGATAGAGAGTATAACTTTCGCCTGGATAAGGGCAACATCGGCTTCCGCTTTCGCCAGAGGCTCGGCGCAAGCCGTGTCTTCTTTATAAAAGTCCCCAGCCGGATAAGCGACGCATAGTATTCATCCAGTGTTGGAGCAGAATTTTGCTCATGGTACTTTCTTCAACGGCATTACCCGCAACCAGATCGACGGTTTTAACTGCTTTATCCTGTACGTAGAATACAATTTCGCCGATTTTTTGGCCTTGATATACCGGAGCTTTTATTTGATCCGGTATATCTACTTCCACCGTCACGGACGAATAATCAGCTGCGTTGACTACCAGAGAAGCAGGGGCGGCTACAATTGCATCTACTAATCCTGTCATACCGTTCTCGACAGGCAGTGTAGCAAAGACGATTCCTTCTTCCGCATATTCGTACAGGTCATAACTGTCGAAGCCGTATTTGAGTAATTGCATGGAGTCATACCAGCGGGAGTGATCATGAAGGACAACGGCAATCAGTTTTTGATTGTTGCGGGTTGCGCTAGAGACAAGGCATGGACCGGCAGCATTAGTTGTGCCTGTTTTTACACCGTCGGCATCTTCCAGCATCCAGAGCAGTTTATTGGTATTGCGAAGGCTGCGGTCATGACTTTTTCCTTTACGGTCAAGCCATTCAATATTGGTTTCTTTTGTGCTGACAATTTGGGCAAACGTGGGGTTTGTCGAGGCATATCGTGTAATCCACGCCAAGTCGAAGGCGGTAGATACGTGGTTAGGCGAACTAAGGCCATGAGGGTTGCGGAAGTTGCTATGAATAGCGCCAATACTAGCCGCCTTTTTGTTCATTATTTCTACAAACGCATCTACCGATCCGGCCAAATGTTCAGCAATAGCTACTGCAGCGTCATTGCCGGAGCGGAGTAAGAGTCCGGTAACCAGTTCTCTGAGGGTTATGCTCTGTCCGGGATACAAGTTTAAGGAGGACCCACCAGTGGCTGCGGCGTTAGGGCTAACCCGGACGACTTCATCTAACCGGCCACTTTCGATGGCGATAATGGCCGTTAGAATTTTAGTAGTACTGGCAGGCGCCAGCTTCTTATTCATGTTCCGGTCATAAAGTACCTGACCGGTTTTGGCATCCATTAGAATAGCTCCTTGCGCTGAAATAGTAGGTTTTGCTGCGTAAACGCTGGAAGTAAGCAAACAGGTGCAAGTTAGCAGGAAGGTGATGGAACGTAATATCCGTCTCATAGAATAATAGAGTACCCCCTTATCTTGACTGCAGTGGCTAGTACGAAATTCTCGTGGTAAAATGGCATATCTTGCCCCCGGCTGGCGTAGTATCAAACAAGAATACTACATAGGGGGAATTCCTTTGCGAAGGTTAGTCAGTCGCAATTTTTTCAGCATTATTGTATTG
>CAZCEN010000267.1:0-4728 GCA_964497205.1 uncultured Sporomusaceae bacterium | reverse complement strand
GTCACTCCCTGGATATTAAAGCGATTAATATTGCTGATAATCATACATTGAAAAGGGATATAGTATTCTTCCAACTCTTTTTTTGCCATAATATTCTCCCTACCTCGTAATATATTCTTTTAAATATTGTCCTGTAATAGAAGAATTACAGTTTATTAACTCCTTTGGTAAGCCTGCAAACATTACATTCCCGCCGTTTTCTCCGGCAGAAGGTCCTAAATCAATAATCCAATCGGCTTGACTAATAACATCTAAATTATGTTCTACCACAATTACGGTACTCTCTTGTTCAACAAGGCGGTCTAAAATTTTTAGCAGCAGCGATATGTCTGACATGTGAAGTCCGGTAGTCGGCTCGTCCAAAACATAAACATTTCCTCGGCTTTCCAGCTCAGCAGCAAGTTTCACTCTTTGCAATTCACCGCCAGATAAAGTATTTAACGGTTGGCCAAGTGTAATATAAGTCAAGCCTGTATCTTCCAGCCTTTTTAAGGTTGCTACTATTTCTTCTTCACGGAAAAAAGTTAAAGCTTCATCCACCGTCATGTTTAACACTTCATTTATGTTTTTGCCGCGTAGTTTGTAATGTAATACTTCATTCATAAACCGGTTGCCTTGACAAACCTCACACATAGTTGCCACCGTATCCATGAATGCCAAATCCGTATATATTACTCCTGCCCCCTTACAATTTGGGCAAGCTCCTTGTGAGTTGAAACTAAATAAAGCGGGCTTTACATGGTTTTCTCCTGAAAATAGTTCTCTTATTTTATCAAATATCCCTGTAAAGGTAGCGATATTGGACCGCTTTGAAGCCTGAATCGGCTTCTGATTGATAAAAATCGTGTTAGGGTAAAATTTAGGCAACACCTGATTGACTAAGGTACTTTTACCTGAACCGGCAACCCCCGTTACCACTGCCATAACCCCCTGGGGAATATTCACACTAATATTTTTAAGGTTATGCAATTGCGCATTTTTCAGTGATAACCAGGTACCTGATTTTCTCACGATTTCTTTTAATCTTGTCTGGCTGCGTAAATATTTGCCGGTTAGTGTATTTGATTGTGCCAAACCAGCAAAACTGCCTTGATACGAAATTTTACCACCGTTTATTCCAGCTTTAGGCCCCATATCAATAATATAGTCGGCAATTTTTATAATGTCCGGATCGTGCTCAACAATGAGTACGGTATTCCCCCTGTCACGTAACATTTTCAACAAATCATTAATTTTATTTACATCGTGAGGATGTAAACCAATGCTCGGCTCATCAAAAATATAGGTAATATCTGTTAAGCTGCTGCCTAACTGTCGAACCATTTTTATTCGCTGTGATTCTCCGCCCGAAAGAGTTGAAGTTTCACGGTTTAGGCTCAAATAACCTAAACCAATCGAAATCAAATGCTCGAGCCGGTTGCTTATTGCCATGACTATGGTGGCTGCGCGGGGAGGGGTAATGGTCCGGATGAAATCCAGCAAATCAGTAATTTGCATTTCAACGCATTCGGCTATATTTTTATTGTTTATTTTGCACTCTAAAGCAGCAGGATGTAACCGGGTGCCACCGCAACCAGTACATACTTCTTTAGCAACAATCTTAGTTACTGCGTCTTTATATTTGGCCGCTTCTCCCTCCTCTTTTTTCAGGAAGCTTCTTTCAATTCTTGGTATAAGCCCCTCATAGAGGGAGGTTTTCGGCCATTCCGGATCGTTGGTAGTTACTTTAATATCAGATTTAAATAAAAGCAACTCCAATTCTTCTTCAGTATAATCACGTATTTTTTTCTCGTTATCAAAAAAACCCGAGTGAATATATCTTTTTAATCTCCAACCTCCCGGTTCGAAAGTCGGAAATAAAATAGCACCTTCATTAAGGGATTTATCTTTATCCAGCAAGCGTTCAATGTTTACCGTATCAATTTTTCCCAATCCTTCACATTCGGGACACATCCCCAACGGATTATTAAATGAAAAAGCATTAGAGTGGCCAATAAAGGGACTCCCTACGCGCGAGAATAATAATCTTAGCAACGAATATATATCTGTAATTGTTCCAACAGTTGACCTTGCGTTCCCCCCTATTCGCTTTTGATCGATAATAATTGCAACAGGTAAGTTTTCAATACCATCTACATGCGGCTGCCCATAATGAGGCAGCCGGTAACGAATAAAACTCGAATACGTTTCATTTAACTGTCTTTGTGATTCTGCTGCTATTGTATCAAATACTAACGAAGATTTACCTGAACCCGAAACACCGGTAAAAACCGTAATTCTCTTTTTGGGAATTTTTACATTAATATTTTTAAGGTTTTTCTCTCTGGCGCCAATTACCTGGATATATTCTTGAGCATTTTTCGTATCCATAAAATCACCTTTCTCAAAAGCTACTATCCTAAAGCAAAATACATTACCGTGTAAATATATAACTAGGTTAACTATATGTTACTACTTTTCTTTTGGGATTGCAAAAAAACTCTTGCCTATTCCGCAAGAGTTTTTTTATTACTTTAGAAGTATTTACGACGTGTCCAATCAAATCTATAATGGTCATGTACGAGGCAATTCCCTGCCGCAAAGAAGAAATGGCTATGGAACACTGCCCCCAGTTTAGCCGGAGGATATATTATCATGTACATGTTAGATCATAGAGACTCCATCCCTTTATATACTCAACTCTATCAACAAGTTCGCTCTAAAATACTCGAGGGCAGCCTTCCTCCTGGAACCAAAATGCCCTCCAGCCGTAAACTGTCCCAGGATTTATGTATAAGCCGGAATACCGTAGGAATGGCTTATGACCAGTTGTATTCCGAAGGCTTTCTTGCCTGTAAGGCTCGAAGCGGTTTTTATGTAGAGGATTTAGGTTTGACCGGACCGAAAACTACTTCGCTGCATCTCTATGAGCCCCCGGAGCCAGAAACAGAAACAAAAGATATCCAATATGACTTTACCTATGGAAAGTTGAGTCCAAAATCCTTCCCCTTTGCTAAGTGGCAGCAAGTAACCAATGAATGTCTGCGCTGCTATCAGAATCAGATGCTAAATTATAGCCTTTTTCCAGGGGAAGCGGGACTACGAAGACAAATCTTACATTACCTGCGGGAATATCGAAATATCCAATGTAGTCTGGAGCAGGTAATCATTGCTCCAGGGACCCAGCATTGCCTGCTCTTGGCAGGCCAGCTTCTAAACCCCCAAACTTCCACGATGGCCATCGAAGACCCGGGGTTTAGCGGAGCCTATGCTGCCTTTACTAATCAGGGTTTTTGTATCCAGCCCATCCCTTTAGATCACCATGGTCTGAAAGTAAAAACCTTGAACCAGTCTGCCGCAAAAGCCGTCTATGTAACCCCCTCTCATCAATTCCCCACCGGGTGTATTATGTCCATCACAAGACGACTCCGCCTTATAGAATGGGCCCACAAACAGGATGCGTATATCATCGAAGACGATTACAGCTCCTATCTCCGCTATGATGTAAAACCCATCCAACCCCTGCAAGCACTGGCACCAGATCGAGTCATCTATATCAGCAGTTTTTCCAAGATACTCTCTCCGGCCATTCGTATAGCCTATATGGTGCTGCCGGAAAGCTTGGCACAGAAAATTCATACACTATACCAAAGTGTCCCCTCACCAGTCCCCTTCCTCATTCAAAAACCGCTTGAACTATTTTTCCAGCAAGGTCATTGGGACAGCCACCTGCGGAAAACTACCCGCTTTTTTAAGAAAAACCATGATGCCCTCCTCCGGGCACTACAACAAGAATTTGGTGATACCCTATCCATATCCGGCAAAAACGCAGGCCTGCACCTGCTACTGCAAATCAAATGGCCCATGACCACCGCAGAATTAGTCTCCCGAGCCTATCAGGCTGGTATTAAGATACTTCCCGCCGATAAACTCTGGGTTCAATCGGAACCTAATGCAGCTTCCATTCTTTTAGGATTTGGCGGCATCGCACTGGATGACATTCCTACCGCTGTCCGGCTGTTGCGAAAAGCGTGGCTTCCTTGAGTAGGAATAACAGTATATTACGTTGGTTTCCACATACAAAAATACCACCAGGCAGGATAGGAACCTTGTTCCAACCCACCTGGTGGTATTTTTGTATAATAGACTCCTTACACAATCATGCCATGCTGGTAAGCCTTACTCTCATACTCCATAATTTTTATCGCATGAGAAACAGCAGACTCGCCAAATAAACGTGATACAACATGTAACGACACATCAATTCCCGCGGAAATTCCGGCAGCAGTGATGATTTTCCCGGTATCCACAAAGCGTACATTCTGTTTCACATCTACGGTAGCATCCAACTCCGCCAGCTTATTTAGAAAATGTCCATGAGTAGTGGCAGGCAAGCCTTGAAGCAAACCTGCTTTGGCAAGGAACATCGCCCCATTGCATACCGAAAGGGTGATTTCGGTTTTTGCAGACATTCTTGCAATCCACTTGCTGATATTCTCGTTAGCCACAATCTCCGGCCGGACATTGCCTCCCGGAATCACCAGTATATCTACCTGCGGACAATCATCAAAACCGTAACGGGTATTCACCGTCAAACCATTGCTGGTGCATATCTCTCCTTTGCTTTCACTTACTGAAAACACTTCAAAATACTGCTGCAGTGCTTCTAAATTCACAATAGTAAATACTTCATACGGCCCCGCGAAATCCATTAATTCTACCCCGTCGAATAAGAAAATCCCTACTTTT
>CAZCEN010000266.1:0-4732 GCA_964497205.1 uncultured Sporomusaceae bacterium | reverse complement strand
TATGAGCACATTGCTGATGGCTGGTGCGTTAGCCGGTTGTGGCGGTACCAAGCAGGCAACCAACGAAATTAAGATCGGCGCGGATTTTGAGCTGACCGGCGGTGTTGCCAACTATGGCAAACAGGCAGTCAACGGTATTCAACTGGCCATTAAACAAGCCAATGCGTCAGGTGGTGTATTGGGTAAACAAATTACGTTGGTCTTGGCTGATAATAAGTCCGAGGCTGCCGAGGCAACCAATGCTATTACCAAGCTGATAACCCAGGATAAAGTTGTAGCGGTTCTGGGGCCGGCAACCAGCTCCAATACGCTGGCTGCAGTGCAAGTATCTCAGGACAACAAAGTACCAATCATCACGCCAACAGGAACAAATGAAAAAATTACTGTTGATAATGGCAAAACCAGGCCTTATGCATTCCGGTCTTGTTTCATTGATCCGCTGCAAGGAACAATTATGGCTAACTTTGCCAGCAATACATTAAAAGCTAAAACGGCAGCCATTTTTATTGACAGCAGCTCCGATTATTCCAAAGGCCTTTCCCAGTCTTTTGAAAACGTATTTACGCAAAATGGCGGTCAAGTGGTAGGAAAAGAAGCTTTCCTGCAAAAAGACCAAGACTTTAAATCTACTCTTACCAAAATTAAAGCAATGAATCCCGATGTAGTCTTCTTGCCGGCCTATTACGAAGAAGTGGGTAAAATTCTAAAGCAGGCCCGGGAAATGGGCATGAATATGCCGTTTCTGGGGACTGACGGCTGGGATGATTCCAAAGTAGTAGAAATCGCCGGTGCTGCTCCGCTCAACAATACATACTTCAGCAGCCATTATTCTTCGCAGGATACCGATCCCAATGTAGTAAAATTCATCGAAGCCTATAAAAAAGAGTACAACCAAGAGCCTAGCGTATTTTCCGCTCTGGGTTATGACGCTGGTCTGCTGTTGATTGACGCTATCAAACGGGCCAATAGCACTGAGCCGGAGAAAATTCGCCAAGCGTTAGAACAAACTCAAAATCTGCAGCTTACAACAGGCATAATGTCTGTTGACGCCAACCACAACCCGATAAAGAGTGCCGTTGTTATTGAAATGAAAGACGGCAAGCAAATGTTTAAAGAAAAAATTACTCCTAAATTATAATTATTAAGTTAAACGGTTGACAGTCGGATAAAATATATGCTACGATGATACTAACATAAATATTGTTGCTGACCGGAAAACCGGAGGCAATCGGCGGCTGGCACAGTCGCGGTTGCCTCCTTTTATTTTTCTGGCGTGACAGAATATTTACTTGTTCTGATAAGAAAAAGGTTAAAATACTAATAATAAAAAATGAGAGGATGATTACAATGGCAAAAATTTACGGAAGTCTGACAGAACTCATCGGAAACACACCGCTTATTGAACTTAAAAGATATGCGGGTAAAAACAATTTAGGCGGTAAGGTTATTGCCAAATTGGAATACTTTAACCCGCTGGGCAGTGTTAAAGACCGCGTTGGCTATGCTATGATAAAGGACGCCGAAGACAGAGGTATCATCAATAAGGATACGGTTATTGTTGAACCGACTAGCGGTAATACCGGTGTTG
Source organism: uncultured Sporomusaceae bacterium (assembly GCA_964497205.1). Lineage (GTDB taxonomy): Bacteria > Bacillota > Negativicutes > Sporomusales > Sporomusaceae > Sporomusa. Next base: position 3,144 of record CAZCEN010000266.1, on the reverse strand, counting down.
GCTTGGCATTTGTTGCTGCCGCCCGTGGCTACAAACTAATTCTGACCATGCCTGAGACCATGAGTGTTGAGCGCCGCAAACTGGTGAAAGCACTTGGCGTGCAGGTAGAACTTACTCCTGGTGAAAAAGGTATGAAAGGCGCTATTGAACGGGCTGAAGAACTTGTAGCCACAATGCCTAATGCCTGGATACCTCAACAGTTTACTAATCCTGCTAACTCTGCAATCCATCGCCAAACCACTGCCGAAGAAATTTGGAACGATACCGACGGACAAGTAGACATTATCGTATCCGGTGTTGGAACAGGTGGAACCATTACCGGGATTGCCGAAGTGCTTAAGCAACGCAAAGCCGGCATAAAGGCAGTAGCTGTTGAACCAGCCGATTCGCCGGTTCTGTCAGGCGGCAAACCAGGTCCGCATAAACTGCAGGGGATTGGTGCCGGCTTTGTGCCTGCTGTTCTTAATCCCGGTATCATTGACGAGATTATTACCGTGAAGACAGAGGAAGCTTTTAATGCTTCCCGGGAAGTAGCTGCTACGGAAGGTTTGCTTGTGGGTATTTCGAGTGGAGCGGCGCTTCACGCTGCCACAGAGCTGGCCAAACGCCCGGAAAACAAGGGAAAAAATATTATTGTTATCCTGCCAGACACCGGCGAACGGTATTTATCCACCGCTCTGTTTGGGCAAGAATAAAATTTTAAAGCCAATTAATTTTAAAGGGTATTTTAACTATGGCAACATAGTTAAAATACCCTTTTTTTTGCAGCAGGAATAAAAAAGGCGGCAGCGAATATAATGATAGAATATTTATACTAGAGTGATAAAATTACTCTTTAATAAACTTTTGAACAGGTGAAGTATGGACGGTAAAGTTGTTGTGGGTATTGACGCTGGCTCTTCCGCGGTTAAGCTCACCTTATATGATGGAAAAAGGAACGAAAATTTTATTTGCCCTTCTGGTTGGAATCCGCGGGAGCAGGCCGACGGGTTGCTTAAAACAGCGCTAAAGAGTTATGGCGCTAGCAATGCGGCCTTTATTGTAGGAACCGGTTACGGACGGTTAAATCTGCCTTGTGTTACTAAAGCCATGACGGAGATAACCTGTCATGGTCGCGGTGCTGTTTATTTAGTGCCGGAAACCAGGAGTATTATTGACATCGGCGGCCAGGATGCCAAAGCCATCCGGGTGGATGAGCTGGGAAAAGTTCAGGATTTCGTCATGAATGACAAGTGTGCTGCCGGCACAGGCCGGTTTTTGCAGGTCATGGCTAATGCGCTGGGACTTGATATAACAAGAATTGGTGATATTGAGGCAGAGGCTGCTGCGGAAGAATGCACAATAAATTCTATGTGTACTGTGTTTGCCGAGTCTGAGGTAATTGGCATGGTAAACCGGGGCGTTTCCCGTCAAGCAATTATCGCGGCGTTATATCGTTCTATTGCCGGACGGGTAGCAGTAATGGCATCAGGCATCCAGCCAGCATCACCGGTTATGTTTACGGGCGGTTTGGCCCAGAATAAAGCTTTGCGGCGGCAACTGGCGGCCAAACTGGGTTTGGCAATGGTTACACATGAGCAAGCGGTATTTGCCGGCTCTATAGGTGCCGCACTGTTTGCCTGGGATAATGTGAAATGATGATTGAAAAAGTGGGAGGAGTAAAGTTATGTCAGATGCTTTTACAATGTTGAAAGGGATTAAAGAAACAGGCAAAAAAGTGGTAGGTTTTTATTGTGTCTTTGCCCCGCAGGAGCTGGTTTTAGCAGCCGATGCACTGGGATTTGCTTTGTGTGCCACCAAAGAAGAGGCTATCCCGGCCGGTGAAAAAACGCTGCCACGGAATTTTTGTCCGCTTATCAAGTCGTCTTATGGCTTCGCTGTAACCGACAAGTGTCCGTACTTTTTGTATTCTGACCTCATCATTGGCGAGACAACTTGCGACGGAAAGAAGAAAATGTTTGAACTAATGAAGGAATTTAAACCTGTACATGTCATGAAACTGCCGCAGAGCTACCTGGGCGATAATGATAAAGCCTATTGGTTAAGCGAAGTTAAAATTTTAAAGGATGTTTTGGAAAAAGAGCTTAATGCTGAAATAACCGAAGATAAATTGCGTGATGCAATTAAGGTTCTTAATCATGAGCGGTTACTCATGCAGCAACTGGCCGAATACATGAAACATGATCCGGTTCCTCTAACCGGACAAGACTTTTTGAAATTAATGTGGGGGCGAAACTTCGTAACCGACCGGGCAGAGTTTGCGGAACAACTGAAATCGGTTATCAGTGATGTAGCTGACTCCGTTGCCAAAGGCGAAGCCGCTATGCCAAAAGGCGCCAAACGGATTATAGTAACCGGTGTGCCTACCGGCATAGGTTCCGAAAAAGTGATTAAGATTATTGAGGACTGCGGCGCGGCTGTTGTTTATATCGAGAACTGCTCAGGCATGAAACAGTTTGTAACGCTTGTTGATGAAAACAAACCACCGCTTGAGGCTATTGCAGAAAAGTATCTGGCAACTCCTTGTTCCTGCATGAGTCCTAATCCTACCCGCTTGCAAATCCTTGCCCAACTTGTTAAGGATTACAAGGCAGATGGGGTTGTTGATATTACCTGGCAAGGCTGTCACACCTATAATGTTGAAAGCCGGGTTGTGAAGGAGTTTTTAAAACAGAACGGAGATACTCCGTTTATGCAGATAGAAACGGACTATTCACAAGGCGATGTAGAACAAATTAAAACAAGAGTTCAAGCATTTCTCGAAATGATGGACTGATTTTGTAAAATGCAAGTAAGATATACTTGACAAATGTATTTTGTTTAGGTATCATGTATTCATCTACCAAATAATTAAATACTTTACTCTTATCCAGAGAGGTCGAGGGACTGGCCCGATGACACCCGGCAACCGGCGTACAACGCAGTGGTGCTAATTCCAGCAGGATAAACATCCTGGGAGATGAGAGGGATTAGGCGTATAATAGTAGGCCCCCTCTTATTGAGGGGGCTTTTAGTTTATATTTTTGTTAGTTTAAGGAGGATGCCTTATGGTAGTTACTTGTTTTTCCGGTTTTAAATGGCGGCCGCAGCTCAAGCTGGCGCAGGTTGCCACAACGGAAAATCCTATGGATTTAGTGCGGGGAG
>CAZCEN010000265.1:0-4736 GCA_964497205.1 uncultured Sporomusaceae bacterium | reverse complement strand
AACCCCAATTTGTTCAGCCATTTTCCTTCCAGCCGGATATACGGTATCAATTTCTTGTCTCGATAAATACCGCTTACCGAATTCAACCGGTATATTTTTCTCTGCTCTTCCATTTCTATATTCCCTCCAAGATTCCAGACCGCCCGCGGACAACATTGTCCGCGAGTAGCCTGTTTTTTCTGGAGGAATTGAAAATCGCATGCGAGGCTTACTACCTACACATGCGACTTGATTTCTTCGACTGCATATTTCTATGCGTTTTCCATTGCATGCAACTGAACAGCCCATGCCACAGCAACAGGAAATTTTTCAAGGGTATTTGACGAAAAATCGTTCGACAAAACAAAATATAGATTGTTATCTTGGACACCAGGGTCAGGCTTGACTTATCTAAAATTTTGACTTATTGTGCTTGTCTAATTTCTGATAGACTGGATAAGTCAAATCGATCAATAAGTCAAGCCTGACCCTGCGAATTCCACTTACACCTAACAGGCTCGCTCTTATTATTCATCGGACTAAAGATGGCGTTAAAATAACCGTGCTAAACTATAAGTGGCTGTGAAAACTTATTGCTAAGTTTTCACAGCCACTTATGTTTATAGTTACGTTTTATTGACCAAAATAGTCTTTATAGTGATATAGCGCCGGTGAGCCGCCGGTGTGGACAAACACCACATTTTGCCCTTTCTTAAACCGTCCTTGGCGAATGAGCCCAATCAGCCCGGAAAACGCTTTACCGGTATATACAGGGTCTAGTAAAATCGCCTCCGTTCTCGCCATCAATTCCACAGCTTCCACCATTTCCTTAGTAGGCAGAGAATAGCCTGGTCCAACATAGCCTTCAACACATTCCACAAATTCTTCAGGGAAATCAAGCCCTAACCGTTCAGCCGTTGCTTTAGCGTCATTATAGATTACCGGACGCTGGGTCGCATTTGGTCTGCTAATATTAATGCCGACTACCGGAATGCCGGTGTTGTTGCCCCAGAACCCAACCGCCAGTCCCGCATGAGTGCCGCCACTGCCGCTTGTGCAAACTACACAATCAATATTCAGCTCTTTATGAAAAGCCTGAGCAAGGATTTCTTCGGCGCAAGCCACATAACCCAGACTTCCTACAGCGTTAGAACCGCCGCCAGGAATAATATAAGGGTTGCCGCCTTGATTACGAACATCCGCAGCAACTTTTTCCATAGCCTCCATTAGATTAGAACCGCCTGGCACAACTGTAATTCCGGCTACTCCCATTAGTTGAAACAAAAAGTTATTGCCTGACGCTTTGGCATTATAACTGCCAGGAACCCGTTCCTCCAATACCAGGTAGCAACGCAGCCCTTCCTTACAAGCAGCAGCTAAAGTTAAGCGGCAGTGATTGGACTGAACGGCACCGCAGGTGATGAGGGTGTCCGCCCCCTTAGCCAATGCATCAGCGACTAAGAACTCGAGCTTCCGGGTTTTGTTGCCGCCACCCGCCAAGCCAAGCAGATCATCGCGTTTAATCCAAATGTTCGGTCCACCCAGTTCCTGGGTCAGACGAGGCAAAAATTCTAACGGCGTTTGTCCTTCTGTATACCGGCGGCGTGGAAATTGTGAAAGATTCATTTGCATTTCCCCCTTATCTAAAGTGCTTTATCCTGTAACTAATCCACTCTGAAACCAACGTTCAAGTGTAATTCGAGCGGATGGGTTCCGGATAAAAGCAAAAACCTCCCGCTGCAATTAATTCCAGGGAAGCTCTGCCTGCTTTATCTAAGAACAAGTATAGATTATAATTAAAAATAAGAAAAATAAATTATCCTGATATTTACGATAACTCATTACTTATATGAATCGTTTCCTGTTTTGGGGGAGGGGAATTTTGTTGGATCAATCTTTGTTCATTTTTGTCACTGTCGTAGAAAAACAAAGCTTTACCCGAGCCGCCGAAGCCTTGCACATGACGCAGCCTGCCGTTAGCCAGTACATTCAAACACTGGAAAGAAACACCGGTGCAAAATTGTTGGACCGCAGCAATAAATATGTCCAATTAACCAAAGCAGGTGAAATTGTTTACCATCATGCCTGCGAAATTATTGGCCTTTATACACAGATGAAAAATTTAGTAGACGATCTTATGAACAAAGCCAGCGGTGATCTGGCCATTGGTGCAAGTTATACCTTCGGCGAATATGTACTACCCTATGTTATCGCCTACTTACAGGCACATTATCCTCTGATAAAGCCCAAAATTACTATCGCTAATACCAAAAGAATTTCCGAGTGGGTGGCCGGGCGTCAGTTGGATATCGGCATCGTGGAGGGTAATGTTCAGCAACATAGTCTGGTCATCGAACCGTTTGCCGATGATTTGCTGTATATAGTGGCTTCGCCTGGTAATCCCTGCGTTATCCAAGACCCTAAGGACATATCTGCTTTAAAAAAACAAACTTGGATTGTGCGTGAACCCGAATCAGGAACTCGCGAGGCCACCGAAAAAATGTTTTCCGAATTAAATTTTCATCCCGAAAACTTGATGGAGTTTGGCAGCATTCAGATTATTAAAGAATCCGTCCAGGCCGATCTCGGGATTACCCTTTTGTCTCACTGTGCCATTCAAAAAGAAATCTCCCTCGGTATCTTAAAGATAATAACTGTCGGCGGCACACCGTTTTACCGGAAGTTTTCACTGATAACACCGGATACCCGGTTTAAAACAAAAGCAACGTCCATCTTTACCGACATACTGCGTTCAAACAAAGGTTTGCCGGGCTTCTTCGGCAAACCAATCTGTTAACAAGCATCCTAGCCTCTGTAAACAAAAAGTCTGTGAGAAACCAGCACTACGTTTCTCACAGACTTTTGTTTTTTTTCATCAGGTTAGTTTTTTCTAATGACAACCTCCACAGCAGCCGCCGCAGCTTCCCCTGCCAATATCACAGCCGGCCGGGGCAGTCTTGGCCATCTGAGCCGGGGCAGTCACAGAAAGCACTTTGGCCAAGGTATTCCGACCGCACTCAGGGCAGGTAATACCGGCATTGTCTGTACCTGATTTTTGCAGTAATTCCACTACTTTTCCGCATTGTTTACAAGAGTATTCATAGATAGGCATAACTACAATCTCCTTTATTAAAAATGATAATAATTTAGCTATTTTTCGTAGCCTGCGAGCCTCCTATAGATAGATGTTATCTTAGCATAGGCTGCAAAATGTTCAGCATACAGTTGCTCCAGCCACTGAATTAAATCACTAGGATCTTCCTGTCGCATAACAAACTCCAATAGACGGTTAAACCCAATCTGGTATTCTTCAGCGGCAACGTAGACCTCAAGCAGCTTTAACATCGTAGAGAGAGAATGACCGGCAACTATCTGTTCTAAGGCTTCTTCAGCCAGCATCTCCCGTATATAGTTATGTTCACTCAGACCGAGCAGAGCCTCGAACCAAGCGATACATTTAGCTTCATCGGCAATATCACCTGCCAGCAGTTGTGCCTCTAATTGCTTTAGCGCTTGTACAGCAGAGTCATTTTGGGCAGAAGTTTGCGCCTGTTGCTGCCGCTGCTCACTTTCCAGTTCTGTAAGCACCCCGGCGAGTTTTGCGGAGAAAGTGTTATTCCAAAAATCCCAAACCCGGCAAAACACCTGCCTGGAACTAGGATCATAAATCCAAATTTCTCCATACGGCCGCTGCTCTTCCTGCACAAATTTCCGGTCGCCTATTTCAGTAACAGATAGGTTCGCTTCCTCAACATCTACCCCCTGACCTTGTTCTGCGAATATACAACCGGCCTGTTCCTGACTTAGCTGAAAATGCTCACGCTTTGTCTGTTCTTCCTGATGGCGGCAATAGCGAAAAACAGGCGGCTCGCCTTCTCGGCAAAGCTTGTCCGTATTCTGCCGGCAGGGCTCCACGATCCCATACTGAGCATTTACACTTACTCGAAGTTCGGTCCAAAAGGCCAGCGGGATTTGTTTCGTTTGGCAGTTTTGCCAACCCTCCGGTACATCATAAATTACATCCCCGCCGGCAGGGCTTTTGGTTACTAATCCATGCCGCACTAGTGAACTAAGACATTCCTTAACCAAAACTTCGTCCAGCTTTAGCAATTCGGCGATACCCGGCAGAGTTTTAAGCTCCGGTAATCCGCTGCCAATGCATTTAATAATAAATTCCTCGACAAGATGGCAGCACCGGTATCCGCTCACCTTAACCGCAATGGCAAAAATGGCGGCAGGCAGTGTCCATTCCCGGGTTTCCAAAAGGACTAGACCTGGTTGAGCAGAAACTACGTCCTGGGCAATGCTATCAAGTTCCAAGGATTCAACAACCCAGCTCATAGTTACCCTCCTGCCCGACAAATTTAGTCTACTACCATAACCTTTTTCCCGGGGTACATTGCCAGCAACCGTTGTGATGAATTACTAACAGTTACGTCATCGGTAATTATCACATCATATTCATAGGAAATTTGCTTACATGCCAGGGTATCAATGTCGGCAAAGGTCATCCCCATTACGTTAGCATGAGTAATATATAACGGAGTTATGCTCCTCTTTTCGGCATTTGATACTTGGTTCAGCCGGTTTAGCCATTCTGCCGTTAATGAAAGTTTTGTTTCATTAACTCCCTGTAAAGTTTCTTCTAACTTTGTGGTAAGCGCGGCAATGGCTTCGTCAATCGTTCTCTGTTCACAAGTCAAAATGTCGAATTGAGTCTTCGACATTTCAATTTCATCCTGCAATTCATCCAAATG
>CAZCEN010000264.1:0-4750 GCA_964497205.1 uncultured Sporomusaceae bacterium | reverse complement strand
TTAAGGCAGGTATCTTTTATCCTGATAGAAAGTATAACTTTCGCCTGGATAAGGGCAACATCGACTTCCGCTTTCGCCAAAGGCTCGGTGTAAGCCGTGTTTTCTTTATTGAGGGGTTATTAATTTAATATTGTTTTTGTTAAAGAATTCAACATATTCATCATCTGGCTGAGCATTCGTTACGAAGACATTAATGTCTTTTAAATCGCAATACGTTGTTAACGAAACCCGGCCGATCTTGGTCTCGTCGGCTAACAGAACAACCATGTCGCAATTATCCACCATATATTTTTTGATATCGTACTCAAATGAAGATGAGTTGGTAATTCCCTTAGAAATGGAGATACCGGTGGACGCCATAAAAGCCTTGGAAATGTTATATTTCTTTAGAAAGTTAATGGCATCCATATCGACAAAAGAGTTGGTTGTCCGGAATAAAGTACCGCCTGTACATAACACATTGAGATGCAAATAAGGCAACGAACTAAGGATGACATTGAGATTATTGGTAATGATCGTAAGATTTCTCAGTTCTGCCAAATGCGGTAGCATATGCATGGTCGTGGTACCGGAATCTATATAAATGATGTCACCGTCCTGGACAAAATCGCAGGCTAGTTTAGCTATGACCTGTTTGGCGCTGGTGTTTTTTTCTTCTCTGGACTCAAAAGGTTCGGTTGTTTTTTTGTCATTGAGGACAATACCGCCGTAGACCTTCTTTATCGTCCCTTGCTTTTCCAGCTCATTAATATCACGACGCATGGTGTTTTTTGAAACAGTAAATACATTACATAATTCTTCTATGGATGCTCGCTCGTTGGAGAGTATATAGTTCTTTAATTTTTGAATTCTATCTTCTTTCAAATTTTCACCTACTATATATTTTTTGGTTAGCAATACATGTTATTTTTAAGTTATCCAAGCTATGAATAGTTATATTATATAATAAATACAAGTAAATAACAAATCAAATAATCAAAAAAATATAATATTTATCTAAAAAAGAAGTAACATGTGCCAAAATATACAACTAATATCACCAAAACGCAATAAAATGTATATAAAATTATTGCGATTTTGAAAAAAACAATATTGAAATTATCAGAAAAGCGTAATATAATAAAAATGTAAGCAAAACATAATCAAAAAATCTCCAAAATGTAACCATAATATGAAAGATGTGGTTATATCGTAAACTATAAATTAGGGAGGATGTGTTGTTTTTGGCAAATTTATTTCTGACTCCTCAGAAAATCATCACGGGAATCAATTCCCTGGATAAATCAGGCAGTTACATAAGAGAACTTGGCAAGAAAGCTCTAATTGTAACAGATGCTGTGATGGTAAGCACCGGCAATGTAAAAAAGTTAACTGACGTATTAGACAAACACGAAGTTCAATATGAAATATTTCCCGAAATAAATAATGAACCTACCGACGAAATGGTTTATCAGGGAGTAATACTTTACACTCAAGCTAAATGTGACTTTTTGATCGCTTTAGGTGGAGGCAGTCCCATTGATGCTATGAAAGCAATCGGAGCGATGACAACAAATCAGGGACAGCTTAATGAATACATGGGAAAAGAAATAAAGAATCCTCCCCCTGGCATGGTAGCAATTCCGACAACGGCAGGTACCGGTTCGGAAGCTACCCAATTTACCATAATTTCGGACACGAAACAAAATGTAAAAATGTTATTAAAGGGCGCAGTATTGTTGCCGGCTTTGGCGGTAGTCGACCCGGAGCTCACAGTATCAGTTCCGCCAAAAGTAACTGCGGCCACAGGTATTGATGCGTTGACCCACGCTATTGAAGCGTATACTTCCAAAAAAGCGCAGCCTCTGTCAGATACTTTTGCTCTTTCCGCTTGCAAGCGAATCTTTGCTAACTTGCAGAAAGCGTATCTTGACGGCAGTGACTTGGAGGCCAGGCAACAAATGTCAATCGCATCATTAGAAGCGGGAATTGCCTTCAATAATTCGTCGGTAACTATCATCCATGGCATGAGCCGGCCAATTGGAGCATTGTTCCATGTGCCGCACGGAGTTTCCAATGCAATGCTTATGGGAGAGTGCCTAAAGTTTGCAGCGCCCGGTGCACCGGAAAAATTTGCGGCAATTGCAAAAGAGATTGGCTTTTGTCAGAAGGGTATGAGTGATATTGAGGCGGCTGAAACTTTGGTAGCTCAAGTGGTCAAGTTGTGCGCCGACATTCATATTCCCACCTTAGCTGAGTTCGGTGTTGACCGCGCAGCGTTTTTTGAAAATATAGACAAAATGGCTAATGACGCTCTGGTCAGTGGCAGTCCGGCGAATACCCAGAGAGATGTAAGTAAAGAAGATATTATTGAAATTTATAAAAAACTTTGGAAATAGAAGCTTTTTAAAGGGGTGTAGGTCCGGTGGCATTGGTTACCTTAAAACAAATTTTGCAAGAAGCAGACCAGTCAGGTTATGGGGTAGGATCTTTTAATGTTGTTAATATGGAAACGATAATCGGAACCATCAAGGCGGCTGAAGAAACCAGATCCCCCATAATTATTCAAGCGGCACAAGTACGATTAAAGCATTCGCCGCTGCATCTGCTTGGCCCCATGATGCTGGAAGCGGCCAAACGGGCGCTGGTGCCGGTAGCTGTTCATCTTGATCATGGTACAGATTTGGCAGTCATAAAACAAGCGTTAGATCTTGGCTTTACCTCAGTCATGTTTGACGGTTCACACCTGCCACTAGAGAAAAATATCGCGGAGACGCTAAAAGTGGTCAAACTAGCCAGAAATTACGGTGCTTCGGTAGAAGCTGAGATTGGTAGAGTTGGCGGCAGTGAAGATAACTCCGAAGATATTGAAATGGTGACAACCCAAGTGTGTGATGCGCAAAAATTCTACGAGGGCACCGGGGTAGACGCGCTGGCCATTGCCATCGGCAATGTTCATGGTATATACAAAAGCAAACCACGGTTGCAATTTCAAAGAATAAGGGAAATTGATGGTGTAGTTGCAGCGCCCTTAGTACTGCATGGCGGATCGGGAATAACAGTTGATGACTTTCGCCAATGCATACAATGCGGCATAAAAAAGATAAATGTGCAAACGGCCACTTTAACTAACATAGTTGAACAGGTAAAACAACTTTTACAGCTAAATAAACAAGTAGACTATTTTACATATCATCATTCCATAATAGATGCAGCTTATGCAAGTGTAAAAAATCATATTGAAGCATTTCAGAGCAATAATCACGCGTAAAGGAAGTGACTTTAGTGGCGGTCATTGAGTTTGACAATACGAGAAGGTTGGATATCGTCCCTCTTGGCAGGGTTGCTATTGATTTTAATCCGGTAGATTTGAATAAACCGCTGGAAGAGAGTACAACTTTTAAAAAATATCTGGGAGGATCACCGGCTAATATTGCGGTCGGCATGGCCAGACTTGGTAAACGGGTAGGTTTTATTGGCAAAGTGTCTGATGACCAGTTTGGAAGATTTGTTACTAACTATTTTAAAAAAGAAGGAATAGATACTTCCAATATTGCCGTTGCCCAAAACGGGGAATCATTGGGGCTGACGTTTACAGAAATCCTTAGTCCAAGCGAAAGCAGCATTCTTATGTATAGAAATGGTGTAGCCGACCTGGCGCTTGCGACGGAAGATATTCAGGAAGAGTATATAAAAAATGCTAAGGCTATTATTATTTCAGGCACGGCCCTAGCTGCCAGCCCATCGCGCGAAGCGGCGCTGCTCGCTTTGGAATATGCCAAGCGTCATAAAACGGTAGTGATTTTTGATATCGATTATCGCAGCTATACCTGGAAGGCCAAAGAAGAACTGCTTGTTTACTATTCTATGGTGGCCCGTTCCAGTGATATCATCCTGGGATCACGGGAAGAATTTGATTTTATGGAAAGTAATCCAGGCAGTACAGACCAGCAAACGGCTGACAGATGGCTGGCCTGTGGCAATAAGATTATTGTAATCAAACATGGTAAGGCTGGTTCAACTGCCTATTCTCATGATGGCGGTGTATACAAAATTAAGCCTTTCCCGGTACAGTCGTTAAAATCTTTTGGCGGCGGCGATGCCTATGCTTCGGCCTTTCTCTACGGACTAATGGCCGGATGGCCGATTGTTGACTGCCTGGAATTTGGCAGCGGCGCAGCTTCGATGCTGGTATCCAGTCACAGTTGTTCGGACGCCATGCCCAGGGTGGAGGAAATACAGGAATTCATCCGGCAGAAGAAAGCCGAATTCGGGGAAATGGTAGCCAGAGCTTAGCAGGTCTGGCAAGAAAACAAAAGGTAAGTGGTTTGGAGGGCGGCAAATGTTAAGAATCAGGCAAGAGCAAGAATTCAAATACGGATATAATCCAATCACTACGATGGATGAAACCCAGGCAAATACAATGATGGATTTTGGGATATTACGTATGGCACAAGGACAGGTCGAAACTCTCTTTGAGGCCGAAAAAGAAAGCGCCATACTGCTGCTGCAGGGCGAAGTTACGCTGGGCTGGAACGGGCAGGAAAAAACGATTGCCAGAAGCTCCTGTTTTGACGCTGATCCTTGGGTGCTGCATGTGCCGAAAAATGTAACGGTTACGATCACCGGCGTAGCTCCTGATTCAGAATTGAATATTACCAAAACAACTAATGCAAATACGTTTGCAGCGAAACTCTATACGCCGGAAGAATGCCGGTCAGAGGAACGCGGTAAAGGAACACTTAAAGAATGTTCTACCCGGATTGTCCGT
>CAZCEN010000263.1:1436-4780 GCA_964497205.1 uncultured Sporomusaceae bacterium | reverse complement strand
AATTTGAACTCTCACATTCTGGAGAATGGCCTCTGCATAAGGTCTGGCTTGATTCCAATACGCAGAGGCTGTTGTCTTTGCGGCAAACGCTTCGGCTATGAACTGTCTGCGCCATACGTCTACCCAATACCATAACCGGGAACCATCAATTCCAATCTTAGTAGGAAAAGTTACAGTACAATCCGCAATTGCTAATCGAACATTGTCTTCTTCTATCGATATGCTGCCTAAAGGATATATTTTTCCCAGATTTAAGCCATAACCAAAAGCATAGGCTGAATATACGTGTTCCTGATTGCGGCCAAGATAAAAAAACCGCTCTTGTTCAGGTCGTTGAGTCAGAGTCCCCAACTGGTGTTCGGCAACTCCAACACCAATCATCACAATTGCTAATAATATGAGTAAACCACGGGCAATAAGTCCAATATCACCTGTTGGCACCCGTTCAAACACACGCTTCCTCCTAACTATAACTACCGGCTTTCAGCAAGTATTTCAGCCAGTACACCGCCCAACATTTCCATACTACGCACAGCTTCTTCCTTGCTGCTTTCTTGAGATCCTACTTCTATTAGAAGAGCCCGCGGATGAAGGTGCTGGTTATATCGCCATTCGGCAAGTTGTATCCCTTGGCATAACCCTGGAAACTTAGCATTTAATTTGGCCTCAATCAATTTGGCAAAGGCATGATTTTGCTGCCAATGCGGCTGTGGCAAATCTTGCTGGCCGGTAGCTACAACTATCGTGATTTTCGCTACTTGTACACCATTGATAACGGCGGTTACGTTTTGCCGTTTATCGGCATCCCTATGAATGTCAAAGAGCATCTGGATTGAAGGGTTATCAGCAAGCATTTGTTGTGCTGTTACCTCTGAAGGACCATATGCTTTCATAAAGCTCGGATAATCGTGAATATTGGTACTTTGAATGGCGTTTACGCCATTTTTCTCTAATTGCTTAACTAAAGCAGCCCCCACATCAACAATATCACCACGTTGGCCGCCAGGGCGATGCGCTACCCCTGAGTTAGGTATAAATGATTCTGCGGTATGTGTATGGTATATTCCTACTAAGGGTTTATCGCTGTTTTGTACTGTTTTACTATCAAATTTCGGGAAATTGGGTAATGTGGCCGCACTAACCGTAGGTGTACCAGCTTTTTTGAAGGCCATCATAAACGGAATTTCTTGAGAAAAAAGTGATCTAAGATCTTTAAAATCAATCCCGGAAAGTAATAATACCATTTTATGAGCAAAGTTTTCGGCATTAAGCTCCGGAGTTATTTTTACTGCGCTTTGAGTCTGGGTTGTTTGTGACAAACCTGGTATGCCCTGAAAAAGAACATCTTTACCGCTTGGCCATAAAGATGGTAAGTACTGGTGATTATAGACAGATCCGTTTACGGGAACCGCACTGCTTGTCGTATATGTGCCGAAAAATAATCCACCGCTAACTAAAATCATTAAGACAATTGAAATTATGCTAAAAACATTAGAAGTGTTTGAAAATCGCAGGAAAGTATACCGAAAAGTTTTTTGGGAGCTTTGTTTTCGTTCTTTTCTTGTTACCATCGCCGCCTCCGCCAGACCACCGTATTGGTTGTCCCTCGCTATTTTTGTTTACATACCATGTATATGCTTGGCAGCGAAATGATATTACTTTTTATTCGGACTAGCTCCATTCTCCATTAATGCAAATACATATGAATATTTTCATAATCAATATTAGGATGCATAGCTTGGTTAATTCCACCGGCCACAACAGCCGCAATATCTTCGATCAATCTATCCACTTCTTTAGGTGTAACCATAAGGTCACCAAGCATTTCCGGCAGCACCTGGCGGACAATGGTGTGGCGGTCCTGATCTGACAAGTCAGCCATGCTTTTAAAATATCGGGCAAAAGCAGCATGTTCCTGAAGCGTATTCAAAGTATCCATAGCAATGGTGGAAGCATGTACAACAGTGGGAACACCAATAGCGACAACAGGTACTCCTAGAGATGCTTCTGTTATGCCAAAGCGTTTATTTCCTACACCTGATCCTGGATGAATACCAGTATTAGCTAACTGAACGGTTGTAATTACCCGCTGACTGGAAGCTGCCGCTAACGCATCTATGGCAATTACCAGGTTAGGTTTGATATTGCTAACAATTCCTTGAATGATTTCTGCAGTTTCCATACCGGTTATGCCAAGTACCCCCGGAGCAATAGCGCATACCGAGCGTACACCGCCTTTTAACTCTGGTGAGAGCATTTCCTGTAAATGGCGGGTAACAACAATTTTATGTGTCGCCCGTGGTCCTAGTGCATCTGGGGTAACGTTCCAGTTACCAAGTCCAACTATCAGTACCGTTGCATTTCGTGGCAAATTAACCATCCCACTCAATTCAGAGGCTAAGAGATTCATAATTTTTTCTTGCAGCGGAGTATTTTTATACCGCAGCCCTGGAGCTTCTATTGTGATATAGCGTCCTTTGGCCTTTCCCATCATTCGTTCAGCTTCAGGAGTAGTAATATTCACACGAGTTATGATTACATCATCATCTTCACTTGTCTCCACCAACACACCGGGAATGTCCTCGCGCACTTGTTTTGTCAACATTTCGCGCGCTTCTAAGGCAAGATCAGTTCTCACCGCATTAAAATTTTGATCCATGAATTAACCTCCTGTATACCAATTGTTTCAGACCTATCTTATCCGGAAAAAAAGGTAGCTATACAATTATAATAGGTATTTATTGCTTGCTTTTTCCTGTAGAGCATGCTAAAATAGTTCAGTAATATGTACATAAGGAGGTGAATTACTTGCCAAATATTAAAGCATCTGAGCGTAGCGTAAAAACTGACGCTGAACGGCGTGCCCGCAATTATTCGGTAAGATCAGCGATTAAAACTTCTACTCGTAAGGTGGATGAAGCTGTACGCACCGGTAAAGCAGATGAGGCCAAGAACCTCCTGACTAATGCTGCAAGCGTTATTGACAAAGCAGCCGCCAAGGGCGTTATTCATAAAAATGCCGCAGCTCGTAAGAAGTCTCGTCTAGCTCGTAAAGCTAATGCTGTTCAAGCTCAATAATAATTGAAACCCTGTCCACTAAAAGTGGACAGGGTTTTCGTTTAATTACACAGTTCAATTATTATTTTTTCTAATACCACTGGACCAGTCCTGCTCATTTTCAAATCACGGTCAGCACTCGCTAAGTTTAGCATAGCTGATTTTAGTTTATCTTCCGAAAATCCCCGGCTTTGCCTTCCTAATTTTTCGCCAATAAACCCGGGAACTTTAAAAAACTCTGCTATTTCCCGGGTGCCATATCCCTTATTTCCGAGTTCTTTAGCTTG
>CAZCEN010000263.1:0-1426 GCA_964497205.1 uncultured Sporomusaceae bacterium | reverse complement strand
TGCCGTGCTAAAAGGGCCAGTATTCTAACCGGATGTTCCCCTGCAATCAATTGTTCACGTAGGAGTGCAATTGCTTGACTCGTCTGTTTTTGACTTAGTGCTTCAACCATCGCAAAGATAGATACTTCTGGAACAGACGATAAAATTTGCATCAAATCCTGGCTGCTAACATTCTGTTTCCCTGCTGTATATAAGATTATTTTCTCTAATTCATTATTTATAAAATCAAGAGATACCTGCGGCATCATACTAACCGCTGTCAGTAAATGCTCCTGCGCGTCAGGAGCCATTCTTATTTTAAGCTCTTTTAGGCGTTCTACAAGCCATCCCCTTAGCTCCTTCCCCTTAAGTGGTGCTGCTTCAAATACTATTCCGTTTTTCTCAATAGTTTTATACAGTTTTCGCCGTTTGTCAGGTTTTTCCGATGTATTAAACACCACATGACTATAGGAAGGCATGCTGCTAAACAAATTAATCAACCGTTCTATTACGGGATCCGCCTTATCCTGTGATTCATTGCTGCTATTCTTGCGTCCGGCACTAAATAGCGCAGTGTTGCGGACAAAAATTAAGTTTTTTTCGCCTAAGAACGGCGTGGTTTCTATTGTATTTATTAATTCTTCAATGGATGGGTCAGTTTCAAAAATGATAAGGTTCATATCTCTGTCTTCCGGTGGTACTATTGCGGTAATAAGCCGCTGCTCAATCTGCCGTAGATAGTAATTTTCCTCGCCGTGCAAAAGGTATATAGAAGCTAATTCATTATGGTTAATTGCCGCACATATTGCTTTGTAATCCATATCTCACCATTCTTATCAGTTTATTTAATATAAGTATCGACATCTAGTTTCTTACCATTTGATTTAAATATTACAGCTCCGTGCATGTCTGTACGATAGATTGCAGTTTTCCCTGTTTCAAGACGCTTTAAGGTTTCAGGATGAGGATGACCAAACCTGTTTGCATATCCTACAGATATAACGGCGAACTGGGGGGTAATTGCTTGCAAAAAAGGTGCCGTCGTAGACGTTTTAGCGCCGTGATGCCCTACTTTCAGCACGGTACAAGGTTTAACATCGTTCTCCAGCAATAGTGCCTCTCCTTTTTCCTCTAAATCCCCTGTTATAAGAAAACTATGCTGCCCATAGGTTACTCTAATTACGCTAGAAACTTCGTTACTTGAAGCGGCTTGATCGTTCTCAATAGTAGCAATGGCTTGCTCAATATAAACTACAGCACCATCAAGCTCAAACGTCTGGCCTGTTGAGGTAGGTATAATGACCATATCGGATCTGGCACGAATAAGTGCTTGTACTGCAGGTGTATACTGTTCCTGTGGCAGCATGAGATGCTTGACATTAACTTTACTCGCAACACCTGCCGCGCCTCCCGCATGATCCTGGTGGCCATGAGTCAAGATCAGATA
>CAZCEN010000262.1:0-4806 GCA_964497205.1 uncultured Sporomusaceae bacterium | reverse complement strand
TTCTGAGGGAACCTTAGGAATTGTTACTGAAGTCGGACTGAAAGTGCGGCCGCAGCCGGAGCGGGAGTGGCATGGTTTGGCTGAGTTTGAAAATGCGGAACAAATGCAATGCTTTCTTGAGAATGCAGTAGCACTAGGTAGCAAACCTTTCAATTTGCATTTCAGTGATCCAGGCTGCAATTCGCTCAAAGAACGGCTGGGTATGGCCAGCCCCCGTGCCGCAGCCTCCTATACGGTTGCGTTTGATGCCGATGGTACGGAAGCGGAAACTGCTGCGGCTCGCCGGGACTATGAAAGCTGTTTACAAAAGGCAGGCGGCGGTGATTTGGGGGAAGAAGCCGGCCACGAGTGGGAGCATCGTTTCTTTTCCTTAGTTTTGAAGCGGGAAGCTCCATCCCTGCTGGGGGCAGAGATATGGCTGCCTATTTATAATTTGGCAGACTATTTGTCAGATGTGGCTGATTTTGAAAATCAGAAGAGCCTGGGTCTAAAAAGCTACGGACATATTGTGACATCCAAACATGCTATGGTCATGACCATGTTTAACGCCGATGAACGCGATACCATTGGTTATTTGCAAGGATTGGCGCTGGTAAAAAAACTACATGATATTGGTGCCAGGCATGGCGGTATACCGTACGGAATCGGGTTATGGAATACACCTTACTTAAAGAGGTGCCAATCGCCAGAAGAACTTGCAGAACTGAAAAAACGTAAAAAAATGCTTGATCCGAATAATATTATGAATCCCGGTAAGCGGTATGAGCCTCCCTTGCTGCTGAAACCAGCACTCTTTGGTCTGGGTATGGATCTGTTAGCAGCCACTACATTGGTATACAAGGGAAAGGAAGGGAGGAAATAAGTTATGAGCTCAGGCAGTTTTTATAAAAATCTAACAGAGGAATCCCTAATCTGCGGCAGATGTGGCAACTGTCGCAGTGACTGCCCGGTATACCAGGAAATTGGCTGGGAGTCGGCTGCACCCCGCGCTAAAATCTCGCTGGCCCGTGAACTATTTGCCAGAAACGGCGATGGTAAGATAAGCGCGGAATATGCCAGGCGGATTACACAGTGTACAATGTGCGGCGCGTGTACGCGGGCTTGTGCTGCCAGAATTGATTTGCAAGCTTTATGGAAAGATTTACGGACAAAATTAGTTGCCGAAGGCAAGGCGCCGGCAGCCTATAATGCCATGGTAGATAATTTAAAGAGCAAGAAAAATATTTCTAACTTCGCCAATGCCACCAGACTCGACTGGGCAGAAGACCTGGATGAGGTCCCAGATTACCTTGACCAGGAACAAGGCGTGGAAATAGTCTATTTTGTTGGATGTGTGTCTTCTTTTTTTCCCCGTGCTGCGCAAATACCGGTAGCTATGGTACAGCTCTTAGAAAAAGCAGAAGTTAGCTTTACAACATTAGGACCGGAAGAATGGTGTTGCGGTTTTCCTCTGCTGGCTGCCGGACATGCGGCGGAGATTGCTGAGTTTGCCCGGCATAATGTAGAAAAGGTACGTAAGCTTGGTACTAAAACCTTAGTTACCGGCTGCGCCTCCTGTTATCATGTCTGGAGTCATGTGTATCCGGAGGTTTTAGGTGAGAATCTTGGTTTCCGGCTGGTTCACGCGACCGAAATGTTGTCAGAATTGATCTTTAAAGGCAAATTGGTTCCTAACGAGTTAAATAAAACGGTTACCTATCATGACCCTTGTGATTTGGGACGTAACAGCGCTGTTTTAGCTGCACCGCGAAATATCATTAACAGTATCCCGGGAATCAACTTTGTTGAAATGGCTACTTGCGGTGAAGAATCCACCTGCTGTGGCGGCGGCGGTAATTTACAGGGGGCCGATCAAGAACTGGCCGATGCAATTGCCCAAAAACGCATCAGAGAAGCCGCGGCAACCAAGGCATCGATTGTAATATCTGCCTGCCAGCAATGCGAGCAGATGTTGGAAAAAGCAGCAAGGACAGAAAAACTGCCGCTTAAGGTCATGGATGTCTCTGAATTATTACTAATGGCGACAGACGGCTAAGCTGTCAACGAGGGAGGAATAGGGGAGATGAATGGTAATACACGGAATTTCCCGGACGAACTTCTGTATGATACACATTACCAGTGGGTTAAGAAAGCAGGAAATAAGGTCTTATTCGGTTTAACTCCTTATGGCCTTGAAATCACCGGTGAAGTTCTATACTTATCATTACCGTCGGTCGGAACAGAAGTTGACGGTGGCGGTACATGCGGATCACTGGAAGCGGGAAAATGGGTGGGGCGGGTATATGCCCCGGTAAGCGGCAGGGTAATTAACGTAAATGATGCCATTGTAGCCAGTCCTGTTCTTATTAGCCATTCTCCGTATAGTTGCTGGTTTGCGGAAGTGGAGATGTCACAGCCTGACGAACTTCATAATTTGATGTCCGCAGCTCAACTGAGCTCCTGGCTGATAGAGAACAGGAGAGAAAATGCCTAGCGTGGATACTGCTGCTGCTTTCCGGGTCCTGGATTCGGCGCCGCGTACAGCCGCCGAACATATGGCTCTGGATAAGGTAATTATCGAGGCCCATAGTCAGGGGATTATTCCAAATACACTGCGGTTTCTGCAATTTAAACCATGCGCTCTTGTCGGGCTGCACCAAAATACTTTTTTGGAAGTAAATGTTCCTTATTGCCGGGAAACTGGCATTGATGTAAACCGGAGAATTACCGGCGGGGGTAGTTTGTACTGGGGACGGCTGGAATTAGGCTGGGAAATGTATGCCGGCAAGAACACCCCCGGTATTCCCCGGAAAGTTGAGAGTATGTACCGGTTACTGTGTGAGGCCATGGCTTTAGGGTTAAAGGCTATGGGGCTGGATACCGCCTATCGGCCGGTCAATGACATTGAAATAAACGGCCGTAAAATTTCCGGCACCGGTGGCACTGAACTGGCAGATTCTTTTGTATTCCAATGCAGCTTGCTGGTGGATGTTGATGTCGATGAAATGCTCAGGGTACTGCGGTTTCCAATAGAAAAACTGAGTGATAAAGCAGTCAAATCCATGCGTGAACGAGTAACCTCCCTAAAAGAGCAGCTGGGTTATGTTCCGGAAGACAGGGTATTGAAACAGGTAATCTTAACTGGCTTGAAGAAGACGCTGGCTTATGAATTCTCTCCTGGCGAGCTTACTGCGCAGGAAACAAAATTGTTCGCCGGCTATTTGCCGTACTTCGAAAGCCCGGAGTGGATTTATGGCAAAGCCGGCCAGGTGATTAATACAGTTGACTGCACTGCCAGCTACAAAGCGCCGGGTGGGCTGATAAGAATTCAAATGCGTCTGGACGAAGCAGTCAGGGTAATTAAATATTTGATTATTAGTGGTGACTTCTTTGCATATCCGGCCAGGATTATTAATGATCTTGAAACAGCTTTAAAAAATACTCCCATTGATAGAGACCGGATCACAGGCACTATCAGCAGTTTTTTTCGCAGCAACCGGTCGGAGATTCCCGGCGTTGCGCCTGAGCACTTTAGCGAAGCGGTATTACTTGCCATCGACAAGGCAAAAGAAACTCAATTGTCACAAATGCGTTTCCGGGGAGGTTTACAGTGAAACCAGCAAGCGAATACTTCGATGCTATCGTTATCGGGGCCGGACTGGCGGGAATCACTGCGGCAAAGCAATTAGGCCAGGGGGGCTTCAAGGTCTTAGTGATTGACCAAAAGAAGGCAATCGGCAGTAACGTCCAGTGTGCAGAGTTCGTTCCTCTTGTTATTTCACGGCATGCTACGCTCCGGGAATGCGACATTGCCCAGCAGGTTCAGGGTATTAAAACCTTTATTAATGATGAGTTAGTAAATACGCTGCGAGCGCCAGGGTACGTACTTAACCGGGGGTTATGGGAACAAAACTTGGCGCAAATGGCAGAAGCAGCAGGGGTTTCCTTCATGAACGCAACCCGTGTTGTTGATATTGAGGGTAAGGTAGTGTCTGTTTTGAAGGGTACTCAGTTAAGCCAGATTGGTGCAGAGTACATTCTTGGCTGTGACGGTCCAAGGTCTATTGTCAGCAAAAAACTGGGCAATGTGTTGCCGGAGATGTGTGTGGCCTTACAGCATGAAATGCTGTTGGCTAAGCCGTTAGAAGCCGCCGCAATCTACTTTGATGCTGCCTGTTATGGGGGATATGCCTGGGTTTTTCCAAAAGGGAAAAAGGCAAATGTCGGGGTGGCAGTCCATGACTCTTACAAAGATAGGTTGAAGACGCTGTTGGCGGATTTTTGCCAGAAGCTAATCAAAAGGCAAGTCATTCAGGCCGAAGCCGGTTTAGCCACGACTGGCGGACTAATACCGGCAGGCGGCTTGGTCGCCTGTATGGCCAATGAACACATGTTGGTAGCCGGGGATGCTGCCGGTTGTACTCACCCAATTACCGGAGCCGGGATTATGAATGCTGTTGTTAGCGGTCATTTGGCTGCTACGGCAGTAGCTAGGCACATTCGTAGCCAGGGAAGGGCCCCGGCTGCCAAGAATTACACACAGGCCTTGCTGGCAGAATACGGCACCCAGTTTGCTGTTGCGAGTGAACGGTTTGGAGCCCGTAATCAAGGCTGGACAAACAATCAAGAGGAGTTTACAGCACTTATCCGGCGCAGTTGGATTGCTTTTCCTGAGTATTATGTACAACAGTAATAAATTTTTTAAAAGCTATATTTTGATGAGGGGGGACCGGTCATGGGTGATTCTGGCAGACTGGAAAGCCCGGATTTTGTACAAACCAGCTTGGCTGGTGCTATGGCGTTGGGGTTGGAACCTGGCAGCTTTTA
>CAZCEN010000261.1:0-4817 GCA_964497205.1 uncultured Sporomusaceae bacterium | reverse complement strand
TCCTACCGTTCTAAAATTCTCCATTTATTTATCTCCTTGTTTTTTTCAGCCAAGCTCTTCCTTTACTGGCCTTCATAAAATACAGAATGGATAAGGGAACGGCTGAGAGTCATCTCTCAGCCGTTTTAAAGCATTCGGTCTGGCAAACTTTCCGTTGTCCGGTCAGCCTAAGGCAACATCTAAAATCATCATAACAGTAAATCCTACCATACATCCTATCGTGGCCACATTGGTGGAATTCCCGCCGACTTTACTTTGTGCTTCCGGAATTAATTCCTCTACAACAACATAAATCATGGCACCGGCGGCAAAAGCCAGGGCATACGGCAAAAT
Organism: uncultured Sporomusaceae bacterium; assembly: GCA_964497205.1. GTDB lineage: Bacteria > Bacillota > Negativicutes > Sporomusales > Sporomusaceae > Sporomusa. The sequence continues at coordinate 4,484 of CAZCEN010000261.1, read as the reverse complement.
TGGCTGCATGGAAGTAACCGCGTATGCACCAAATAAGGCTGCAATCGGCTCGACAATACCTGATGCCTGTCCGTAGAAGAAAGCTTTTGTCCGGCTGAAGCCCTCCCGTCGCAGGGGAATCGAGACAGCAGCCCCTTCCGGGAAATTCTGCAGGCCAATGCCCAGCGCCAGTGCACTTGCACCAGCCAGGGAAGCGGAGGGTAAATCAAAGGCGGCAGCGCCAAAAGCAACACCAACGGCCAAACCTTCCGGTATATTATGAAGCGTAATTGCCAGCACTAAGAGTACACTTCTCTGCCATCCTGTCTTTATTCCTTCGGCCTGATCCTGCTCAAGACCCATGTGCAGATGCGGTAAAACCACATCCACACCCCATAAAAAAGCACCGCCGGCTAAAAAACCGATTGCTGCGGTAAGCCAGGCCTGTTGCCCCAGATCCCCGGCCATTTCAATCGCAGGTGCCAGCAACGACCAAAAGCTTGCTGCAATCATAACACCGGCCGCAAATCCCAGCATGCCATTTAGTACTGTTTTGTTAACTGATTTAAAAAAGAAAACCAAACCGGCTCCTAAAGCCGTTACACCCCACGTAAATAAGGTTGCGAACAACGCTTGCACCACAGGTGAAAAAGAACCTAGCCACTCCATTAGTTCGTATGTCACCCCCATTAATAAGTTTTATTTCCTGCCAATACCTATTCTATATATATTATTACAGAAAAAAATCGCAAATCCTCTTTTCTAACAGCACCGTGATATGGCGCCTGCATCCAAATAGCTCAAGCTCGGAAAGTGCGATGGTTTTAGATATTGGCGGGTTTGTAATACCTTGAAGGATTTCATGAACCATCTGGAGAATAATAATTATCTAATAAAAGATAATTATTTATAAAAAGGAAGTGCTGCTATGAATATAACGATTGGACAAACTGCTCCCGATTTTTCACTGCCGGATGAAAACGGACAACTTCATCGCCTGAGTGATTATAAGGGAAAGTACGTTGTTTTATACTTTTATCCGAAAGACAATACCGCCGGCTGCAGCAAAGAAGCCCAGCAATTCGCCGAATTTCATGACGCCATTGTGGCTGCCGGCGGAATCGTGCTGGGTGTCAGCCGTGACAGCCAAGCCTCACATACCAAATTCAAAGCCAAATTTTCCTTGCCGTTTACGCTGTTAAGCGACACAGACAGCGCGGTATGCAATTTATATGACGTAATCAAAGAAAAAAACATGTACGGCAAAAAAGTACTGGGCATTGAGCGTTCCACATTTGTCATCGACCGCGATGGAATCATTCGCGATATCTACCGCAAGATAAAAGTAGAAGGCCATGCGGCACAAATTGCTGAATTGCTGAAAAAGCTAGCATAAAACAAAGCGGACAGAACTTCTGCCCGCTTCAGACCGTCGATAAAAAGGCACTTTACGCTAAGCGTAAAGTGCCTTTTGTGTAGGTTCTGCTTTCGCTGCATGTAGTATTTCTTAGAGCAATTTATGTTCTGGCTTTGTACCGTCTTAACTGGCTGAAGGCGGTTTTCTCATTTTCCTTGCCGCAGGTAAAAGGGTATTTACACTCAAGGTAGAATTTGGAATATAACTACGCAATTAAGTACATGTCACAAATTAAAGGAGGAGTTTTACATGAAATTTCATGTAAAAAAGCAGTTAATAACAAGCAGCATCCTGCTTCTGTGTTTTATAGTTTCGCTGCTTACGGCAGTTCCTGCCAAGGGTTTGGCCGCGCCGCCCGGGTTTAACCTTCATGCTACATATTATGGTTTTGAACTGGTTGAGGAACGGCCTGTACCGGAGATTCAGTCTGTTGCCCGGGTATTTAAACATACCAAGAGCGGCGCTCAACTGCTCTATCTCCAGAACGACGACGACAACAAAACATTTTCTATCACCTTTCGTACGCCGCCGTCCGACAGCACCGGTGTTGCCCACATCATCGAACATTCGGTCCTGTGCGGCTCACGCAAATATCCTGCCAAAGATCCCTTTCTGCAGATGATGAAATCTTCACTGAACACCTTTTTGAACGCGTTTACTGCACCGGATAAAACCACCTATCCGGTTGCCAGCCGCAATGATCAGGATTTTCGCAACCTGATGGATGTTTACCTGGATGCAGTATTTTATCCCAATATCTATGACAAACCGGAGATATTTCAGCAGGAAGGCTGGCATTACGAGCTCAATGATAAAAACGCTCCCCTAACCTACAAAGGTGTGGTATACAACGAGATGAGAGGCGTCTATTCTTCACCGGATGGGATCCTGGGACGGCAGATTTCCGGTTCTGTTCTTCCGGATACTATCTACGGCCATGAATCCGGCGGTGATCCGGACCGGATTCCCGATTTGACCCGGGAGCAGTTTTTGGCTTTTCATCATAAGTATTACCATCCCTCCAATGCCTATATTTATCTGTACGGCAATCTGAATATCCTGGATACGCTAAAATTCCTGGATAAAAACTATTTAAGCGCCTTTGACAAGCAGGAAGTTGACTCATCCATTGCGCTTCAGCCGCCGTTTGACCACAAGCGGGATGTCGTGAAGGAATATTCGGTTTTGCCCACCGATGACACCAAAGACAAGACCTATCTGGCTATGAATTTCGTGCTTGAACCAATTACCAACTGGGAAACTTACCTGGCTTTCAATGAAGTGGAAAAATTGCTGTTAGAATCGCCTGACGCGCCGCTCAAGAAGGCACTCACCGACGCTGGGATTGGTAAAAACGTTTACGGCTATCTTGACAACAATCTGCAGCCGGTATTCAGCATCATTGTAGCCAATGCCAACCCGGAAGATAAGGAACGCTTCGAAAAAACCGTGCGGCAGACCTTGAAAGATATGGTCGCCAAGGGAATTGACAAATCCTTATTAACAGCGACATTCAACCGCTCTGATTTTCACAGGAAAGAATCCATTATCGGGTCCACCAACAAAGGTCTGCTTTACAACCAAATAAGTCTTTCGTTGTGGCCGTATGGCGGAGACCCGGTTTTACCGTTGGAAAACAAGCCGGACATCAGAAAAAAAGCCTTTGCCGGCCCCTATTTGGAAAAAATGATTCAGAAATATCTGCTGGATAATCCCCACGCAGCCACGCTGGTTCTCAAACCGAATCCCGGCCTGGAACAACAAAACGCCGAAGCTACAGCGGACAAACTTGCCAAATATAAAGCCAGCCTCTCGCCAACGGAAATCGAAAACCTTCTGGAACAAACCAAGAAGCTGAAAGAGCTGCAGGCGGCGCCCGATTCACCCGAAACGCTGGCGAAACTGCCGGCCTTGTCGCTAACAGATATCGAACCCCGCACGGAAAGATTGCCCTTGGAAGAAAAAAACGAGGCCGGTGTTAAAATACTGTCCCATCCGCAGTTTACCAGCAAGATTGCTTATGTGGACCTGTACTTTGACTCTTCCGTTGTACCTCAAGAGCAATTGCCCTATCTGTTTTTGCTTGCGGAAGTACTGGGTAAGGTCAGTACCGACAAACACCATTACTTGCAACTGTCAAATGAACTGCAGACCAAAACCGGCGGCATCCAGTTTTATGCAAGTACTTATCAGCAAAACGGCAATGCCGAAGTTTACTATCCTAAGTTCCGGGTAAATACCAAGGCGCTGGTGGGCAAACTGCCTGAGCTTATGGACCTGACGGGTGAAATAATCGCCACAAGCAACTTTAATGATCAACAACGCTTGAAAGAATTAATCGGCAAAATAAAAGCCGAACGCCAGGCCGCTCTTTTGGACGACCCAACAGGGCTTGCCGCCAGCCGGGTATTGGGATATCTATCCCCGGCTGCCAAGTACCGTGAACTGGATGTATATTCCTTCTACCGGTTCGTCGACGACCTGGAAAGAAACTTCCCGGACAAATGGCCGGAAATCAGTCAAAATTTAGCCGACGTAGCCAAACGGGTATTTAATAAAGAGGGCCTTCTGGTTAGCGTCGTCGCGGGCCAAGAAGATTATCCCCAATTTCAGCGGAGCTTTCCTAAATTCCTGGACCGCATCGGCAACCGGCACTACCTGCAAAATACATATGCTTTCCAACTGAGACCGGACAATGAAGGCATGACTACCGCCGGCAAAGTGCAATTTGTCGCCCGGGCTTACAACTTCCGGCAGCAGGGCTATGAATACAGCGGTAAAATGAAAGTTTTGCAGACTATCCTTAATACTGACTATTTATGGAACCGGGTCAGAGTACTGGGCGGAGCGTACGGCGCCAATGTAAGTATGAATCGTACCGGGGATATTCTGTTTTTATCCTGGCGTGACCCTAACTTAAAAGAAACACTGGATGTGTTTCAGGAGATTGCCGGGTATTTGCGTAACTTTAATCCTACCGACCGGGAAATGACCAATTATATTATCGCAACTATCGGCAAAATTGACGCCCCACGTACTCCTTACAGCAGAGGTCAGATCGCGGCTAGGGAATATCTGACCGGCCTCT
>CAZCEN010000260.1:0-4821 GCA_964497205.1 uncultured Sporomusaceae bacterium | reverse complement strand
TCGGCCAATTGGTGGGCACCAATCATGGAGCTGTTACAAGCGCAATTCGATATGGTTGCGGTTGACCTGCGGGGATTTGGGAAATCGCAGCCGTCCCCCGCTCAAGTATCCCTGCAGGATCACGCTCAAGATATTGCTAACTTGGTTGAACAACTGGGGTTTAATAACTTTGCCATCGTCGGACACTCATTAGGTGGCGCGGTAGCCATGCAAATGGGAGCTTCTTTTCCAGAATTATTATCCGCGCTGGTTTTGGTCGATTCTGCCCCGTTAACCGGTATGAAAGACATCAATTATGCGCTGCTGGAGCAGCTTTTACAGAATGATACGATTCTGACAGCTTCTCTTAAGGGTACGATGGCTATGCCTGTACCGCAATCCGTACTGGAGGCCCTCCAGGCCGATTGCCTGCAGGCCAAGGCTGCACTCATTCCTAATACGCGAGCGTTGGACGGAATAGATTTCAGCGGGGGTGCCCGAAGCTTTCTAAAGCCGGTACTGGTGGTCCATGGGGAAAACGACGTCATTGTACCGGTGGGTGAGGCCCATAATACGGCAGCGGTTTACCCGAACAGCCGGATAGAAGTATTGCCGGGAGTGGGGCATAACCCGCAGATAGAAAATCCGCCTTTGTTCGCCCAGCTATTGTCGGAATTTTTGGCCTACCCGAACATGTAACTTAACGGTCACAAAACTAGCGGTTTTTGCCTGGCGTAAGCCGGGATGGATAAAAGGATATAAAAGGGAGGCAATGTTTATGCGACGGGCTCGAATTATTGGCCTCGGCCAATGGGTTCCTCCGAAGCTAGTTACCAATGAAGAGTTAGCCAACATTATGGGTAAGCCCATTCCTGACAGTATTGAGAATAAATTAGGCATAAAACAACGGTATTGGACAGGGGAAGAATACTCCAGTGCCGATCTAGGGTTTCACGCCGCCAGGGAAGCGTTGTTAGATGCCGGACTGACCCCGGAAGATATTGATTTAATTGTGGTGGCGACAGATACTCCTGAGTATCTGAGTCCGGCTACCTCCAGTGTAATTCAAGGGCGATTAGGGGCAAAGAACGCGGGGACATTTGACTTGAATGCTTCCTGCGCCGGATTTGTAACGGCGTTGGACATGGCTTCCCGCATGATAGGATATGACCAAACCTATAGCAATGTATTAGTTATCGGGGTCTATAACATGACCAAGTTTGCCGATATGACCAACGAACGGGTAGCGCCCATTTTTGCCGATGGGGGTGGAGCTGTTGTCCTCCAAGGGCAAGAGGGTGAAAACGGATACCAAAGCGGCTATTTGTATGCAGACGGTACCCAATATGATTTCTTGGGAATCTATTATGGCGGAACCAAGCATCCGGTGACGGTAGAGGCGGTTGAAGAGAAGAAACAGCTATTGACTTTTCTGAAGCCGCTGCCGCCTGACCGCAATATCCAGCTATGGCCGGAGTGCGTACCCAAGGCACTCGCGAAAGTCGGATTGACAATACAAGACATTGATCATGTGGTCTTTACTCAAATTAACCGCTGGGTAATTGAAGAAGTCATGGCCAAGCTGGCGCTGCCTTGGGAGAAAACTACCTGTGTAATGGATCAATTCGGGTATACCGGTTCGGCGTGTATACCGATGGCTTTGCTGAAGGCCGAAAGACAGGGCCGGATAAAACCGGGCGATGTTGTTGTCATGGTCGGGTCAGGGGTTGGTCTTGCTGTAGCGACAACGGTGTTTAAGTGGTAATAGAGTAGTTACGAAAAGGGGAGAAGAGTAAATGAAAAAAGCTAAAAAAATGGCCAAAAGATTGATTGCTGCTTTAACTCTAACTATGGCGACCGCCATGACCGTTCCGGCCTTTGCAGCCCCGGGAGAAACCTTTGCCGATGTACCGGCCAAACATTGGTCATATAGCGCTGTTAAACAGCTGGCCGAGGAAGGTATAATCTCAGGTGACGCCAACAGGTTTAATGGCGATAAGGCAATTACCCGCTACGAGATGGCTGTGCTTGTAGCCAACGCTATGACTAAGCTGGAAAAGGCGGATGCTAAGCAAAAAGCTATTATTGATAAACTTGCCGCCGAATATGACAAAGATTTGCAGCAAATTGGCGCCCGGCTTGCTAAAGTCGAAGCCCAAGCCGCCCGGGCCGAGGCCAAAGCCAAGGTTAACTTTTTCTTTGATAACCGTATTGAGTATACACACAACAGCTTGAATCCTGATAACAATCACGGGGCATGGATTACTAACGGAAAAGTTAAAGATCAGGATCAGTTTATGGAACGAATCCGGATATATATGAATGCACCGGTTGGTGACAAGTGGGAGTGGAATTCACGACTGGTGCAAGCCAAATGGAATTTTAATTCGACTACCAGTGAGACAACCCGCTTTGATCGTTTCTGGCTGACAGGCAAAGATATTTTCGGTGGCAAACTGGAATTAGGCAAAATGCAGCTTTATCCCGGGAAAGGTTCCTTCTTTGGCAATACCGGCGATACGGAAGGTGCTTACTATACCACGAAGCTGGGAAATAAACTAACGGTAAGAGCCGGGAGCGCGCGCAGTTCTTATTTAACGGCGACAGGACAAGCTATTAACTTTGGCGAAGTTACCTATAGACCCAATGATAAAATGGATATTGGTGCCTATGTTTTAAGGCAAAACTATGACAACAATGTAAAAGACTTGGAACTTCAGGTTATAAACGGGGCAGCACAGATTGCCCCCGGGTTAGCGCTTTCTTTTGAATACGCTAAAAATAATGCTAATGATTTCACTGCTGGCGGCCGCCATTACCAGGGAAAACAGGAGGGATACTTTATTGGCTTGCAGTCAAAGTATGCCGCAACGAACTATATGCCGGCGCTATATACTAATATGGTGAATCCGTTTAAACAAGGTGATAGTGGTTGGGGGATTTCCTACCGTCATATGCCGAGCGGAGTTGCCGGCGCTTATAATCGAGGGGCTTTCAGCTGGATTCCTTTGACCACAGACAAGGTCGGAGCATGGCAGAATACGTTTGACGGTATCAACGCATGGCGGGCAGACTATGTATATGTCCCCTGGAAAAACGTTCAATGGACATTAACTTATGATCGCATTAAGCCGATTTCCGGTGGTGAAACCAACAACAGCATCCAATCTACCCTAAACTTCTTCTTCTAATCAACAAAGACTGAGGCTATTACTATATAGCCTCAGTCTATAGTTGTTTAGATGGTAATACAAAGGAAAAGGTACGATAAAAAGCGGAGGTGCGTTTCATGTATGATCGTTTAAAACACACGATTGATACCCTGCGAATTATTGATGACCATGGCCACCCGGGATTTGCCATGTATTTTTCCGGGTTGCCCGAGGAGCGGAGGATTCCGTTTGCAAGCGATACTTTTAAAACTCCGGAAGAAAGCTGTGGCGGTTTTCCCTTTTTAAGGGATTTGCACTACGAGGCGTATGCCAGGTTTTACGGTTTTCAGGCAGGCGAAATACAAAATCCGGAAAAGCGAGGCCAGTTGACAGCAAGTTATGAAGAGAAGCGGCTGGCGATCGCTGATTGGATCGACGAGCTTATGGACCAGGCCGGAGTCGAACTGCTTATGGCCAATATTGCCCTGCCCAAGGAACTTGCCAACAAACCAAATATACGATTTGTTCCGGCTGTTGACCCGCTGGTATTTCCTTTCGATAATACCAACTTGAAGAAACGTCCGTTAAGTAAGTACTTTATCGGTTACTTTGAGTATGAGTTGGAGCAGCTTAAGAGCAAATACCAGTATCAAGAGGAGGATTTTGCCGGGTATCTGCGTTTTGTGGATAAGGTATTGGCCGGCTATGTGGAAGATAACTCACCCGCATTCAAATTTGTCATGGCATATGCTCGGACTACCTATTTTGAAAATGTCGCTATCGACGAAGGGCCTGCTCTTTATTTGGCGGCTAGAAACGGGGATGAAGAGGCCTATACCAAGCTGCAGGATATGCTGGTCTGGTATATCATGCGAAAAATTGTTCGCTATAATATGGCGGTACAGTTTCACTTCGCTATAACAGATAACTATGTGGACTATTTTGATCCTCTTAATTTAGCCAACATGCTGGCAGACGAAGAACTGAAAAATGCCAAGATTGTTATCCTGCATGGCGGGTATCCCCGTTACGGCAGTGCTGAAGTTTTGGCATTAGGAGGGCTGACTCCCAATAATGTGTGTATAGATATTTCGGGACGGATTATGTTTGCCAATCATCCGAAAATTATTGCCAAGATGCTGCGGGATTGGCTGGAAAAGCCCGTATTATGGGACAAAATTATTTACGGTTCCGACGTATTATGGGGCGAGCGGTATATTTATACCTGCGCAAAAATCGGCCGGGCCGCTGTCTATATGGCGCTTAGTGGCATGATTGATGACGATATCATCGACGAGGATACGGCTATTGCGATTGCCCGGAAGATTCTTCGCGAAAACGCTTTACGAATATATAAAATCTAATTACGGTATCGGCGCGCGTTGGCAAAACGTGCGCCTTTTTCTTACTCAAAGTAGAATATGTGTAAAGGCGCATATCCTACTTTCTTTTATTGATTCCTTTACAGGCTATTTTTGTCTCATATATTAGATAAAACATACAATATATTGCACTCAAAGCGGGTGAACGTTGTGAATAGCGTCAATTGTTTGTGTTTATAATGACCGTTATAATTAGGATGAACAAACGGCAGAATGGTATAAAAACCGGAAGGGTAGGGCGGTGATTCGGGGAAATCGGCGGTTCTAGAGGAAGAAAATACTAAGGAGGATATTATGGGAAGTAGTGC
>CAZCEN010000259.1:0-4824 GCA_964497205.1 uncultured Sporomusaceae bacterium | reverse complement strand
GCACGTTGCGGTAAAAATATATAAATCTGAACGAAAGCTTGTCCTATATGGCGATGGAGAAATCATTGGTATTTTCAAAATGGCTTTGGGATTTGCCCCGGTGGGAGATAAGGAAATAGAGGGAGATGGTAAAACTCCGGAAGGGAACTTTGTTATTTGTTATATCAATGATAATACGCCTTATGTATATTTTTACGGCCTTAACTATCCTAATGTCAAAGATGCTGAACGAGGTATGAAACAAGGGCTGATTTCAGAAAAGGAATATCAGCAAATTGTTGTTGCTGCTAAGTCCGGTAGCGTTCCTTTATGGGGGACTCCTTTGGGCGGAGAAGTTGGTATTCATGGCGGCGGTAGTGTGGCCGATTGGACACGGGGATGTGTGGCGGTTAGTGATGCGGATATACTTACACTGAAAGAATTTTTAGGTATAGGAACACGTGTGGAGATTTTTCCTTGAGATGCTAGTTAATATGGTCGTGCAATGAAAAGCAAAGAGTCTTTGCGACTTGTAGCAAGTGCTAGTCTTGTTTTTTTTATTACTAAAAGAGACTAAAATACTAATAAATAAAGAGCAGGCTTCTGCGTATAAGCCTCTTCTTATGTTATATGTTAGGCACTCGCTTTATCTTTCGCAGAAAGTCGGAAAACACTTTTTAAGAGGCTACCTTTGGTTTCAATAATAACAATACTCATTATTATTAACAAGCCGCCCAAAATTTGAATTGGACTTAGTTTTTCATCCATGAACAGATACGCAAGCACAACTGTGAATACAGGATCTAGCGTTGATATTATAACCGCGTTTGTTGCTCCTAGCAGCTTCAGTCCCATGGCAAACGATAATATCGAAATAATAGTCGAAAATAATGCCAGAACAATGATCGCACTAACTATTTTCGGGTTATTGATAGGCATCAATTTGTCGCTTAGTAAACTATACAATAATAGAAATAAGCCGCAACCCACGGTAATATATGTTGTAACTACAATAGAGTCAATGTTCTTGAGCATTTGTTTGCCAATAATGATATATGCTGTATACAGAAGTACCGCAATAAGGATGATAACGATGCCTAACGATGTTCCGTGAGCGGAAGGTTCCCAAATTAATAATATGCAGCCTAAGGCTGTTAATAATAGCGCAATAATTACATTTAGTGTTATCTTTTCTTTAAACACAAAATATGCAGTCAAGGCCACCATGATAGGGGTTACTTGGAACAGCAGCTCACCTATAGACGGCGAAATATATTTAAAAGCCGTAAAAAAGCAGGTGCATTCCAAAGCATATAAAAAGCCAATTCCTAATAATTTAAGGCTTGTTGTCATATTTGTATACAATTTTATTTTATTACATATTGAATATAGGGTAAAAAAAACACCGGCAATAATAAATCTATAGGTTAACATCGTTTCGGCATTCATACCGCTATCCAATGAGAATTTCGCCAACAGTGGAACTAGGCTAAAGCCAAAGGAGGACAGTACAATATATAAATGTCCTTTATATAACTGTAATTTAGGGAAATTCAACTCAGATCACCTTCATTAGCGTCACAACGTCGCTCGTTCGAAGCGATTACAAAGAAATAATCTTGTGACATATTTTCCTTGCCGAATGCACAGAGAGTTCTTCTGGTCCATTCTGTATTAAAACTTTAGTATGCTAGGAGGTCGGAGAATATGTAATTATTTGAGAATTACGCTAGGCAGAACAAAACGAAAAATGCAAAAAGAACATCTCTACCATATATTTCCTGAGAGCAAAGAGTATTCCTGCCGACTTAATAAATAAAAAAGATCAGGCTTTTAAATGCCTGATCTTCCTGAGAGTTATCCTGTAGCTAATCTGTTCTAAGATGCCCGGATTTTATGAGTGGGAGTTATACCCTTACGGTACAGGTGAGCGGATAGTAACCGGATAAGGGCGACTACTTCTTTTTGGTAATTTTCTGCAGATTATTCTTTGGTGCGGGTGTCGTCAGTTGATATTGTTTTACGGCAACCTTCGCTTTTGTTAAGAAGTTGCCCAGAACATCTGCGTCAAGGATGGTGTCAGCATCAGCTTGACTAATAATGATATTTACGTTGTTGTCTCTAAGGGCAATAGCCTTTACTACAATTGGCTTGTCGCCGGCACGGGATTGGCCCAATTCAAGAGATCTGATGTCTTCAGGAGTGCACAAATAGTCCATCATTCCCTGAGATACGGCAAATTCAGGAATAATGTTGATATGGCCGTAAATGGCGCGGCCGGTTTCATCAAAGATTACCGGGGACATGGCACGGCTAATCGGCAGTCCTGTAACATCAACAACCAAGCCGGTATATATCGGTAGTGGTACCGGTTTATAAGAGGACGAGGGCTGCGGCAGGGGGACAGGAGCAGCCGGCTTGGTAGCATTAGTAATAATTTCGGACAAACCACCTTTGCCAAATAGGGAAACCTGTAAAGTTACTTGATATGTACCGTCGGGAAGGAGTTGTTCGTCCACGATTTTAGCGCCTCTGATAATCCCAAAAACTTGGGTATTGACGATGTCACTAGTTGTCTCGAAGTTTCGGACCGTGGTCTCTGCAGTAACTTTTATTCCTCCGATAGCTTCGAGTAGATTCCGTTGTGCATCTGCAATAGCAGCGCGTCTAGCCATAAGGCGGGCTTGGGCGGGAGACTTGGCGATACTGGAAGGCACGCCGATGCCGCAGGCTTCTATAACACCTGTATCCCAGTTAACAGAGCCGGTTGAACTTACTTGGTCAATGGCGGTATCGACAACAGGTTTTACAGGGGTACCGTTGGCCGCGCTGGCTATTAGGGGTAATCCGGCAAGAAGCGTGGTGCAAATGGTCAGGTAGATCAAAGTTTTCTTAAACAAGTGGATTCCTCCTTTTTTAGAAACGATATTGCAGCCAAAGACTACAGCCCGCAATATCAGAGTGTTCGAAACTGTGTATTAAGAATAATTCGCCCAGTGGGACTATTTTCCTGTATGTTAATAGGAAACTAGTAAACAAAATAACTGCTTTTGTGTTAAGTAATGGAAAATGATAAAGAAAACACGGCTTGCGCCGAGCCTTTGGCGAAAGCGGAAGTCGATGTTGCCCTTATCCAGGCGAAAGTTATACTTTCTATCAGGATAAAAAAAGCGAAGCCCGGGAGTTGTCTCCCCAGGTTTCGCATGTTTAATAGTAGTTTTTTTAAAACATTCCTTTGCGCCATAAGCCGAACGCACTGAGTGCTGTGAGGACAATAGCGAAAAGTACGGTAATGGTAAAGCCGTTGTTTGGGCCAAAAGGGACATCGACGTTCATTCCCATAAAACTGGAGACCATTGTTGGAATAGCCAGTATGATAGTCATAGAGGCCAAGAATTTCATAACCCGGTTAAGATTGTTGGAAATAATGGAAGTAAAGGTATCCATCATACCGTTTAGAATTCGGCTGTACATCTCAACCATCTCAATGGCCTGTTTATTTTCGGTAATGACATCTTCCAGCAGATCTTCGTCCTCTTCATAAATTTTGATAAGATGCTGTACCTGGCTGGTAGAGCGAAGCCTTAAAAGCTTCTCCAGTACAATGCCGTTAGAGCGCAGAGACGCGGCAAAGTAGGTTAAGCCTTTTTGCAGTTCCAGCAGCAGGAAGATTTCTTCGTTTTGCATTGATTTGCGAAGATAACGTTCAATTTCATCTGTCCGGCGATTAATTTGTTTTAAGTATTTCAAAAAGAGTGTGGCTGATTTATAGAGAATCTGGAACAAAAACCGGGTTTTCTTAAAAGTACTGAACGCCCGGGCGGTCTCCGGTCTAAAATCAGCTAAAACCTCATTAGCTTCTAAGCAAACGGTAATAATATATTCAGGAGTAAGCACAATGCCAAGTGGCAGTGCGTCATAACTGTCATGGCCACGCATAACCGGAATATTGGTGATAACAAGCATGTGATTTTCTTCTAACTCAATACGGGAACGTTCTTCCTCATCCAATGCCGCTTTAAGAAAATCAAGCGGACTGCCTGTGGCCATTGCTACTTGCTCGATTTCCCCGGGGGTTGGATTGATAAGGTTAAACCAAGCGCCTTTTTCCAGGGTATTAAGGGCTAACTCGTGTAATTGAGTACAGTTGCTGCGATATATAGTAAGCATAAGAGCTCCCCTTTCTTTTAAAGGGGAACACAAATTCAGGCCATTGTCCTATTGAGACATAAGTGGAACCCACGTTATTGTCTAGATAAACATTGGCGAGAAAAATGGAATATTCCCCTAATTTTTATTAAATTAAACAAAATGGGACTACTAGGTAGGTCTACATCCATCTATCTCACCTGCCTTTAAGATATTAGTGATTATCGTTAAATATCTATATAAAATATAAGTCTGTTTACGTTAATAGTCAACCTTTTTGTAAAAAAATTAACCCGCTTTTTCTTAGTTTCAGCATACCTAGCGCCCCTGTATGCTAGAATGATACTAAAAGGAATTTTCTATGTATTATCCGGGGACTAAATTACTTTCTTCTATCCGATGCCTTTTCTCTAAGCGGGGGGTTATCCCTCGGGCACCGGCGAGTGCCTAAGCTCTTGGATAAGGGCGACTAACCTTCAGGTTGGCTTAAACTTCATCGGAAGCTAAAGTTACTTTATTGTATTATTTGTGCACGATAAGTGTGCGGCGGTGGTGAGGCGGTAAGTGCGTAACTGAAAAAAATTACCTGCGTTTGTTTTGTTGACAAGCACTCATGGCGTTTGCTATAATACTTAATGTGCCGGACACGGAGGGGTGTCCGAGTGGTTTATGGAGCTGGTCTTGAAAACCAGTGAT
>CAZCEN010000258.1:0-4834 GCA_964497205.1 uncultured Sporomusaceae bacterium | reverse complement strand
TGTTTTGAGATTATATATTGCCGAAAAACCAAGTATGGCTGCTGAAATCGCCAAATGCCTGCCAGGGCCGGTAAGTCGCAAGGACGGTTATATTCAGACCGGAGGCGGGACAATTACTTGGGGGTATGGGCATATTCTGCGGCAGGCTGAACCCGATGAATATGATCCCAAGTATGAAAAGTGGCGGGCAGAAGATTTGCCGATTATTCCGCAAAGCTGGAAGCTGTTAGTCGCTGATTCCTGCCAGAAACAGTTTGAAATTGTTAAAAACCTTATTGAACAGGCCGATGAGATTGTACATGCCGGTGACCCGGACAGGGAGGGGCAATTACTTATCGATGAAGTGCTTGACTTTGTCGATAATCAAAAGCCGGTACGGCGGATTCTGCTAAATGCTCTTGACGAACAAAGTATCAAGAAGGCCGTTGCCAGTCTCCGGGAAAACCAGGACTTTTTTAACCTTAAGCAATCGGCTTTGGCCAGACAGCGGGCTGACTGGCTTATCGGTATGAATTTGTCCCGGGCGTATACCCTGGCAGCACAGCGGGCCGGGCATCGGACAACTCTGCCGGTCGGCAGGGTTAAAACTCCGACTTTGGCGCTTGTTGTCCGCCGGGAGCGGGAAATTGAAAACTTCAAACAAGCTGATTATTTTACTGTAAAAGCCGATTTTCAGCATTCCGATACTGTGTTTACCGCCTATTGGAAACCGCGTGAAGACCAGCCGGGTCTTGATACCGAAGGCCGTTTAGCCGATAAGGCTATTGCTCAGGCTTTGCTGGAAATGCTTCAGGCGGCCAAGGAGCCGGCGGCTGTAATGGCTTGCGAAACCACTGAAAAAAAAGAACCGCAGCGGTTGCCGCTGGCGTTGTCAACACTGCAGGTTATGGCAGGCAAAAAGTTTGGCTATGATCCGCAGGTGGTACTAGATACAGCGCAAAAGCTGTATGAACGGAAACTTACTTCTTACCCTCGTTCTGACTGCGAATATTTGCCTGAGTCACAATACGAGGATGCTGCTACCATTCTCGGTAATTTAAGCAATATTGCTCATACTGAATTGGCAGGCTGGTCACAGAAGGCCGATACCCAAATTTCCAGCCGAGCCTGGAATGACAAAAAAATTACAGCCCACCATGCCATTATTCCAACTGTGGAACGATGTAATTATGCGGCGTTAAGCGAAACAGAACGAAATATTTATTATCTCATTGCGCAAGCCTATATTGCCCAGTTTTATCCGGTGCATGTTTATGATCAGACACGGGCCGAGCTGGAACATGCGGATGAACGGTTTACAGCCAATGGCCGGATTATCAAAGAACTAGGCTGGAAAGAAGTATATGGCGCCGAAGCCGAAGAGAAGAAGGAAGAAGATAACGGTACGCTGCCGGCCATGAGCAAAGGCGATCAGGTAGAATTCTTGAAGGCCTCCGCTGAAAAGAAGTCAACAAAGCCGCCAACCAGATTTACTGCCGCGACGCTGCTTGCCGCCATGAAAGAGATTCATAAATACGTAAAGAATCCTGAGTTGAAAAAGCAGCTGAAAGATGTGGCCGGTATCGGTACTGAAGCTACCAGGGCTACCATCATAAAAGAACTCATTGACCGTGGTTTCTTAAGAGAAGAAACCAAGAAAAAATATCTTAAACCAACTGAACCGGCCTATTTGCTGGTAGATATGCTGCCGGAAGAGATTACCTATCCTGACTTTACCGCTCTGTGGGAAGATATTCTCCATCAAATGGCGGAAGGCAATGCCAGTCTGGACACTTTTTTGGGTCAGCAGGCAAGGTTTGCCACAGGTCTTTGCAATAAGGCCAAGGGAGCAAATATTCCGCTGAAAGGCGAATATCATTGTCCCCGCTGCCGTCGGGGCGTATTGCAGTTAAGAAATGGCAAACACGGCAAGTTTTGGGGTTGTTCGCGTTACCCCGCATGCCGGGGGTCATTCAATGATAAAGATGGTAAGCCGGATATGCCGGTAAGACCGCAACCACAGCAACAACCATTACAACAGCAAAAGCAAGGGCAAGGCTGATTACGCCTTGCCCTTGCTCATGTTTCGTTTGCCGCCTTGCGGTTTGGCGGTTTTTGGTTTGCGGCGGCTTCGCAAATTATTGCCGCCATGACGGATAGTCTTCTTATCTTCAGCTAGGTTACCTACCGGTTTTTCTACGACCTGTTTCGGCTTTACTGGAGCAGTTTTTTTCGCGCTCTTAATTACCTTTTGTCCATTCGCTTTATATTTTTCAATGGAAGATTTTATTCCTTGCTCAATCATGCGCAAATACATATGCTCACCGGGGCTGATGAAGGTAACCGCCGTGCCTGTCTCACCGGCCCGACCCGTACGGCCGATACGGTGGATATAACTTTCCGGGTCATGAGGGATATCGTAGCTGAAGACATGAGTAACACCTTCGATATCAAGGCCCCGTGCGGCGATATCGGTAGCCACCAGAATCTGCAGCTTGGCTTCGCTAAACCGGCGCATTACTTGGGTGCGCTTGGCCTGAGACAGGTCGCCGTGCAATTCGTCTGACAGGTAGCCGCGCTGAATGAGAGCAGTATTAACTGCTTTAGCGCGGTCTTTAGTATGACAGAAGACGATAGCCAAGTAAGGCTGATATTCGGCAATCATACTGCAAAGCTTATCAAGCTTGCTTTCTTCCGGCAGTTCAACCATTATTTGTTTGATTTCATCCAGGGTAACATTTTCAGTCTGAATCCTGATATCAGCCGGCTTGGTCATATAGCGGGCGGCTAATCCCCGGACTTTTACCGGCATGGTAGCCGAAAACAGCATGGTCTGGCGTTTAGACGAGGTTAGCTGAATGAGTTCTTCGACTTCTTCTAAAAAGCCCATATGGAGCATTTGGTCAGCTTCATCCAATACCAGTTTAGAGACCCCTGACAGCGCCAGTGTTTTGCGGCGCACATGATCAAGCAGCCGGCCGGGGGTGCCGACAACAATATGGGGATTGCCTTTTAGTTTGCGGATTTGTTCATCGACATCTTTGCCGCCATGCACAGAAATAACATTAATACCAAGGATAGCAGCAAGCTTGGTGGCTTCGGCTGTAATTTGCAAAGTAAGTTCCCGGGTGGGAGTGATAATAAGAGTTTGTACATGTGGAGCCGAAACCTTTATCTTTTCTAAAATGGGCAATAAAAAGGCCAACGTTTTACCTGTTCCTGTCTGCGCCTGAGCGATGACATCTTTGCCTGCCATGAGCGCAGGGATCGCCTGAATCTGTACCGGAGTAGGGCGGGTAATACCGTTTTCCTTCAAAAATTGCGTCAGCTCAGGGCGGATACCCAAAGCCGAAAAGTTTGTCGACATGGAAAGAACACCTTTCTTTTCTTTAAAATATGCCGTTATTTCAGTTTGCGCAGGCCTAAGAGAGGATATGCGTGAGTAAAAATATAATATACTACTATTTTCCAGAAAAGTAAAGAGTGTTTCTTCAATAAATAGCCTTTTTGTGTTAGAATGGAAAAGAAAATACGTTTGTGAATTACATAAACAAAAGGATTGAATTATGAACTTACTATCAATAGAGAATTTGGCAAAAAGCTATGGGGAACGGATTTTATTCAGTAATGTAACTTTTGGTATTGATGAAGGCGACAAAATTGGTCTTATCGGCGTTAATGGCACCGGCAAATCAACTTTTTTAAAAGTGATAGCCGGTGTGGATACCGCAGACTCCGGCAAGATTACGGTAGGTAACAGCGTACAGGTAGAATATCTGCCGCAAAATCCTGAATTTGATGATAAAGCCACTGTCTTAGAGCAGGTATTTAAAGGTCATTCGCCTGTTATGCAGGTGTTACGGGACTATGAGCAGGCTTTAGCCAATGTAGAGCAGCATCCTGAGGATGATGCCTGGCAGCAGCGACTAATCCGTTTATCACAGCAAATGGATGCTCAGAATGCCTGGCAGCTCGAAAGTGACGCCAAGACCATTCTTACTAAGCTCGGCATTACGGATTTTTCGGCAGTCGTCAGTACCTTATCCGGCGGTCAGCGCAAGCGGGTGGCCTTAGCCAGTGCACTGATTAATCCAGCCGATTTACTCATTTTAGATGAACCTACAAACCATATTGATAATAATACAGTAGCCTGGCTTGAACAATATCTGGCCAAACGTAAGGGCGCCCTGCTCATGATTACGCATGACAGGTATTTTCTTGATAGGGTAACAAACCGGATTATTGAATTGGACAAGGGTAAACTGTATACCTACACTGGCAACTACAGTCAGTTCTTAGAGCTCAAAGCTGAGCGGGAAGATCAGCAGGAAGCCAGTGAACGGAAACGGCAAAACATTCTCCGTAATGAACTGGCGTGGATACGGCGGGGCGCACAGGCCCGGAGTACCAAACAGAAGGCCAGAATTGAGAGATTTGAGCAGCTAAATGACCTGACGCCGGAAATCAGTCAAGCTCACCTGGAAATAACGGTTGGCGCCAGCCGGTTGGGACGTAAAATTATTGAGCTGGAGCAGATCAGCCAAAACTTTGAAGATCGCACCTTCATCAAGGATTTTAGTTATATTGTTCTAAAAGATGACAGGGTAGGCATTGTCGGCCCTAATGGCAGCGGCAAATCCACTTTACTTAATATCATTGCCGGACGACTAACTCCTGATAAAGGCCGGGTAGAAATTGGCCAGACGGTGAAAATTGGCTACTTCTCTCAAGAAAGTACTGAAATGAACCAAGATATGCGAGTCATTGAGTATATAAAAGAAGAAGCGCACTTTTTACCGACAGCAGACGGTGGCACAATCAGCGCCGCGCAGCTATTGGAACGATTTCTATTTCC
>CAZCEN010000257.1:3048-4849 GCA_964497205.1 uncultured Sporomusaceae bacterium | reverse complement strand
TACTTCTGCCAGTAGGTTTTGCTTCAACTCGTACTCAACGGTACTACGTGGTAACGCGGTGATGCCCAATCCGCTCATGACCAGTTGTTTTATGGCTTGCATATTGTTGATTGCAATGACGGAACGTGGCTGCACTCCGGATTCACGCAATAACTCATCAATCATGGCCCTATACAGACAATTCTCTTGGGTGATTATCAGATTTTCGGTTTGAAAATCGTACAAACCGACCGTTTCTTTCCTGCGAAAAGAATGATGGGGAGCGACAACCACTACAACCGGCTCTGAAAATAATGTTTCTATAACTAAATCAGGATATTGTAATTTTTTTGTCAGGAAGAAAGCTACATCTACTATATTTTCTTGTATCTGCGCATGGATTTCCTGAACAGTACCGAACTCCATGCTAATATCTGCTTGGGGATGCTTCTCAATAAACGATTTCAATATACCAGGTAACCGGGCAACACTAAAGGATTGGTTGGCTCCTATCGTAATTTTGCCCAATCCATTTTCCTTTTCCGCAAAAACCGAAACGGCTTCATTGGAAAACGCCAGTATCTTTTCTGCATAATAGAGTAATTGTTCTCCTTGGCTGGTTATTTTAATTGTATGTCCCAGCCTTTCAAAAAGCTTTATCCTAAATTCATCTTCCAATACCTGAATATGCATGGTAACTGTCGGCTGGGCATATCCAAGAAGTTTAGCAGCTTTGCTGAAACTTCTTGCCTTATGTACCACCAGAAATGTTTTCAGATGTTTAATATCCATTGCTACACCGCCGATATTACGATTTATAATTATTTTTATTATAACTATCAATTTTACTTATATAATATAATACAGTATAGTATACATACGGTATCTTTGCAAACCTTAATACCCCAAATATACATAGAATAGGGTGATTTGATGGATAAGACAACTATTTGTACAGTGGCCGCACAATTTGTAGAAACATCCAAATACAATTATGTGGCAGAAGAAATTGCTATTTCACCGCGAGTAGTCGGCTTGAAACTGTTTGAAGAACCGCTTTGTGCTATCGGTTCAGCAACTGACCGTTACTTTAACGAGTTGAAAAAAAACACTGCTATCGGTGAGCATTTTCTATTGCCACAACAATGGCTGCCGGAGGCTAAAACCGTCATTTCATTTTTCTTCCCATTCACCAAGGAAGTCAAAACTACCAATAATAGAGACAAGGTTTGGCCCTCCGACGAATGGCTGCATGCCCGTATTGAAGGACAGGAGTTTATCAATAAGTTTGCCATATATATAAAATCGGTGTTGC
Organism: uncultured Sporomusaceae bacterium; assembly: GCA_964497205.1. Lineage (GTDB taxonomy): Bacteria > Bacillota > Negativicutes > Sporomusales > Sporomusaceae > Sporomusa. The sequence goes on along the minus strand of CAZCEN010000257.1, from coordinate 3,555 downwards.
AGGACGCGGGGTATAAAAGTGTAGCTCCTTCCCTTGATGAAAGATTCTGGTCCAAAAGCGCATTCAATTCTGCTACAGTACATCCCAAAGCATCTTTTACCAGTAATTGGTCGGAGCGTCATGTCGCTTTTGTTTGCGGCTTGGGTACTTTTGGACTTTCTAAAGGTCTTATTACTTCAAAAGGTATGGCTGGAAGATTTACCAGCCTTATTACCGATTTGGAATTGTCGCCTGATATGAGAAACTACCAGGACATTTACGAATATTGCAGCCATTGCGGCGCTTGTGTAAAGAAATGCCCTGCCGGGGCAATTTCGTTGACAGAAGGAAAAGATCATCCTACCTGTTGTGCATTTTTAGAAACAACAACTGAAAAATATGCTCCCAGATACGGATGCGGAAAATGTCAGACCGGTGTTCCGTGTGAAAGTAAAATTCCTCTGCCGATGGTACGGTAATAGCACGAAGTGGGCCTCGATTCATTGAACTTTTGTTATGTAATAATAG
>CAZCEN010000257.1:2704-3038 GCA_964497205.1 uncultured Sporomusaceae bacterium | reverse complement strand
TCATTGTACGCGTGGTTCTCTTAGAAAAACATCAAAATAGGCCAATGTAATGATGCTTATTCGGCAATCCAAGTAGCTGTTGCCTTAGCGGATGCGTTTAAGTGCGGGGTAAATGATCTGCCGTTAACGTTGGTTCTATCCTGGTATGAGCAGAAGGCAGTATGTATCCTGCTTACCCTTTTAGCACTCGGCATCAAGAACATTTACATCGGCCCTTCGTTACCTGCATTCTTGTCGCCAAACGTACTTAACATCTTAGTGTCCAAGTTTGATCTTCATCCTATTACTACTCCGGAAAATGATCTCCAAGCAATTTTGAAATAAAATGATATAA
>CAZCEN010000257.1:0-2694 GCA_964497205.1 uncultured Sporomusaceae bacterium | reverse complement strand
TTATTTTTTAAGGCCTATTTAAGTCCGGCTACTAAAGCATCAAATCTAACCTGGTGTTCGTTAATCTTAGCATTAAACTTATTTGCCAGTGTATTTTCATGTATCAAAGATAGGTTAATTCTTGCTGCAGCAAGTGAGCCTTCAACACTAGTCTTAAGCACTAATAGACCGATTTTTAAGTCGCCGAGTACACCATGTTTTACTTTGGGTAGCATGGCAATTCCGGGCTCTAATGCTGCTAAGCAGGCTTCACTTATTTTTAAAGGCACTTCAATAGCAGATAATGCTGCAGCTTGAATTTTCGCCTTACGTTCTGAAATTTCTGCGGGAGTATCCTTTGGCAATTTATAAGCGTCAAGTACGCCCTGGTAAGCAACTGCATCTCCTTCGATACAGGATGATATTTCCTCATGTAATTTTGCTAAAAGAATTTTTGTATCCTTAAAAAAATCTGGATATTTTTCACCAGTGGGGTGACCTAAAGCCGAGTCTACTGACATCTCCAGTAAACTAATTCCCATTAGCCCTGACAACGCTGTAACACAACCACCTGCCGGTACTACTGGCTTAGAAGTAGAAACCTTTTTAGCAAAGTCACTAATACTTAAATCGACTAGCATCCTATCATCCACCTTCTAAATATAATCAGAATAATTTCCATATCTACATCATACACTTTATTTTCCGATAATTCAGTGACAATTATCATGCGAACAGAAAAAATTACTAGTAAAGATAGGGTGACTTATTTGCTAATGGACCTAATAAGTCGCAGCACAAACCTAAACGGCATTCCCCGAAATTATCTGGGACAGGTACTAAGGTTGAGCTTGATAAGCCGTTACTAAAAACGCTGGTTTTGACAAAATTTTTGCATTTTTTTATAGATAATTTTGGTATAATTGCTATAATTATCTGATTTTTATAGAGTCGCAGACAAAGTTTAACAATATTGAAGTTAATGCGGGTAATCCCCGGTACTCTTACGCCGTGAAATGATCTTAGAAAAAATTGAAAGCGGAGGTTAGAACATGGGTGAATTTATGGAAAACAATCAGGAAGTCTTAAATTTAATTGAAAAATGGGAACCAAAACTTTTGGCTCTTTCTGCAGATTCAATATCGTTTAGACCTAATAATGAAAGCTGGACAATCAAGGAGACTGTTGGGCATATGGTCGATTCAGCTTCTAACAATACACATCGGATAATTCATTTGCAATATCAGCCTAATCCTCTGATTTATCCGGATTATGCAAATCTCGGCAATAATGATAAATGGGTTGCGATTCAGAATTATCAAACAGAAAATTGGTATGATTTAGTTCAGTTATGGAAATATTCAAATCTCCATATTGTTCATGTAATTAATAATGTTAATATGGATAAATTAGACAATGAATGGATTACTGCACTCAATAAACGTGTGTCGTTAAAAGCAATGATTATAGACTATCTAAGACATTTTAAATTACATCTTAGCGAGATTGATGAGCTAATAAACAAGTAAATGGACCATATCCCTCACTATATGGTGTAGTAATACCAAGTTAAGAAGGAGTAGATTATTGTGAAACGACCTGATTTGGCATTAAGCAGAGAGGATTCGTTTGCCTTAATTGATCAGAACGAATATGCAATTCTTTGTCTTAAAGACTTAGATGGAAGGCCGTATGGTTTACCAATGGATTATGTTCGCCAAGGGGATTTCCTTTATTTTCATGGTTCTAGAGAAGGAAGAAAAATAGATAGTATGAGGAGTTGTCAACAAGCTTGTGCGGTGATTACCGGTCAAACGGAGATTGTCCCCCACAAATTTGGCAGGAAGTATAAATCAGTAATTATTGATGGGACTATAGAAATGGTTGACGACCCGGAGCTGAAACGGCAGGCAATGTCTCTTGTAGTAAAACGTAAAAGCCCGGACTATGTGGAAAAGGGCTATGCAATAATTGAAAAATTGCTTGATCGTGTTTTAGTTTATAAAATGAAAATGGAGTTTGTTTCAGGAAAACGGGGATTGTAATACAGTATTAGCGAGATCGGGTATACCTAAGACAGAAAGCTTTATTTGAATAATACTTTTTAATTTAAAGTGACGGAGGCACCATTTAACTTTCGTCTTAACAAGGAAAGTCTTTCATTATCACCTTAAGCTATGCCTTCAAGATATTGGGTTCCATCGGGATCAACCAGACCAGCTTGCCCGGCGTTAATGACAGGCAAAATACTGTCTTTGTATATTTTTGAATTGCTATTGTACTCATTGGTGAGGAAATGCTGTCCTTCTGCGTGAGATAGACAGAAATAGGAAAAGCGCCCGATTCGGGCGCTTATATTATTTAGTTTTTTCAGAGTATTTGGCACTTGCCAACTCTGAAGCCTTATCAATTTTTGAGTTAAACTGCTCAGTTGCTTGATTCGAATTCTGATAGCTTACACCTTCTAGAGCTTTAGCCGCATTATCAGTCGTTTCGTTCATAATTTCTGTTGCGCTTTTCTTTTCTTGCATATTAATCACCTCCTTACTACAAGTGTGCTCCTACTTTAGATTAAGTAAACTTTCATTCTTAAATATTTAAATATTTTGGATGCTAAATAGCGTACTGGAGAAGGATATAGTTCATATTTTTCTAGGAACATACTAACTAAGGGCATTCACTCGCGCTGGAGTGAATCCAAAAAGGAAAGATGAA
>CAZCEN010000256.1:3780-4861 GCA_964497205.1 uncultured Sporomusaceae bacterium | reverse complement strand
TCAGATAGTACATATGCTCTAAGGTGATTTTCATTACATAGCACTCCCTTTGCCGTCATCTGTGGAAAATTTTTCCTGCAAAAGTCGTTCCATTCTACGATCAAATAACGAATAGCGAATCCCCGCAATAATTAAAGCTATTATGCCGGTAGGAACAGCATACAAGGCCATAGTAATTAAATCCACCTGATAGCCTGCTTGTTCCATAACCCCTTTAATTAACAGTAAACCGCCTGCGGCAATAAAAATTAACTGACCATAAAAGTTGCCATAATTCTCGGATGTAGCTGCCATAGCTCTGATTTCATCCAGCACCTCGGGGGGCAATGTCCGTCCCTTGGCAACGGCTGCTTCCGCCATGGGGGAGACAATCGGGCGAATAAAACTCGGGTGGCCGCCCAATTGCATCCCCAGTGCTCCTGTGACTTGGCGAAAGAGCATATACAGCAGCATTACACGACCCGCAGTAGCTCCTTTTAAGTTTAAAATGAAACGTTCGGCCTGCTCTCGCAGTCCATGGCGTTCTAAAATACCAATGACGGGAAGTAGTAGAATAAGTAAAGACATGTACCGATTTGTGACAAAGGCACTTCCGATTGCATCCAGGATCTCTAATGGCCCCATTCCGGATACCAGGCCGGTAACAAATCCGGCGGCAATAATTACAAGTAAAGGGTTAAACCGAAAAGCCAATCCTAACACCACAATCACAATACCGACTAGTTTGATCATACACTCACTTCCTTCTTTTTTAAGCTGTCATCCTGCCGCTACTGAATACGATCAGTATAGCTGGCCAGGGTTGCCATATCCAAAATTACAATTTTTTTGTTTTGGATGCGAATCAACCCTTCTTTTATAAATTCCTGCAATTGCCGTGTTACTGTAATGCGTGAGCAGCCTACGTTTTGGGCCAGCTCACTTTGTGTAAACGTAGAGGAAATCATCGGCATGCCGGAAGCATCCCGGACAGGTTCATTTGAACACGCGGTCAGACGAATAAGCGCTTCTGCCACGCGGCCCCGCGCGTCATTGAACAAGTGATTTGTTGACTGAAGCAGCACGATACGAAATTTTCTGG
>CAZCEN010000256.1:0-3747 GCA_964497205.1 uncultured Sporomusaceae bacterium | reverse complement strand
TGCTATGCATAAGATACTCATAAGTTTTTGGATTTTGTTCCACGGCCTTCGCCAGCATTTCTTTATTGACAAAAGAGACTTGCGCCGGTTCTTTTACTTTTACCACATAATTCAGGTTTCCGCCGCCCAGCAAATTCATTTCGCCAAAAATCTCACCTGAGCGCAGTAAGTAAAGCAGCTTTTCTTTGCCGTGGGTACTAATAATGCTTTTGGCCACAATGCCTTTGGTTACGATACCGAAAGCATTGTCACAACAAAGAGGATCAATCAAATCCCCTTTAGGATAGTTTTTGCAGTAGCCCCATTTTGCCAACTCCCCGCGAAAAAAAGCTCGCATCTCTGTTTGCCGCTTATCATCAAATACTTCTTCGTACATTCACAACACACCTTATTTCAGTCTTTATGTAAGATATATTGTATATGATTATCCCACTGTTACGCTATTACACAACACTGCTGCAAGTTGGTTTTATTATAACGAAAACAATCATTAAAAAGTGTATCCCAGACTACATTTTCGTGTCGAAACAGCTTGTTTTTATAGAAAAAGTGAACTCGAAACAAAAATGTCCCCATAGAAAAAACAAGAGATAATTCGCTCCCCGCTTTTTTTGGCCCGCATTGGGGCAATTCTTTTTTTTACCCAATAAAACTGCGAATATCTATCTGGAATATAACAAACATATACCAATTAAAATAACCAAAATACCAAATAAATCCTTAAAAATATATTGCAAATACTCAGAAAATACATTATTATATAATCAAGATATTACCAATAGACAACTTTATTAACTATAAATTAATCAAAATATAACCAAATAATAGTGGCGGATTTAGTTTCTACCAGACCTGATTTGATGATTATATTCCAAAAGGAGGAGATCGAAGAGTCATACAATCTTATAATTAATGGAGATAAGCAATGAAAAAACACTAGCCAACTAAAAAGATGATCTGGGGAGGAGAACTTTTATGGAAAGTATCAAAAATAAGCGCACCATATTTTATGCAATCGTTTTGACTGTAATCTTCTTTAGTCAGTTAATATTGCCGGTGTCGGCCGCAGAGCCGGAGCCGGGTGTACTGATTTTGAAAGTTGACCGGAATGATGCGATACAAATGCCTAAGGATTTCAGGAAAGCGAGTGACTCCTTTAAAAGAACTGTCGAAGATGGCAAATTGCCTTCGCGAAAAGGGATGGACAAATTGCAATTGTCCGGCAGCAGCTATTTTTCTCAGTTGGAATTTGCCAAAATGCTTACGAAATTGCCTGTTGACCGGTTAGTTATCTTAGATATGCGCGGTGAATCCCATGGTTATTTGGATGGCATGGGAGTTAGCTGGTATAGTGCTTATAAACGAGCGAACTTTGGTAAAAATGCCGCAGAAGTTGAAGCGATTGAAAGGGACTTGCTAAAAAATACATTAAACGCCTCAGTTAACATTGCCAAACAAGCTGCGGATAAGTCTGTCATTTCGACGACTGAAAGAAAAGTGACCGACGCCATTACCGAAGGTGATCTTGCGGCAGCATTCGGCGTGAAATACTACCGCATCCCGGTATCTGATTATACTCCTCCGACCAATGAAAATGTGGAGCAGTTCCTTCAGATTTATAAAGCACTCCCTCAAAATGCATGGGTACATGTGCACTGCGAAGCCGGCGAAGGACGAACAACTACGTTCATGTCGATGATTGACATGTTACATAATGCGAAAAAAGTAAGCTATGACGATATTATGACCCGGCAGTGGCTGATTGGCGGTCAGGATCTTCGTAAAGCTACTTCGGGGGATCCATGGAAAGCTAAGGCCTATGTGGAACGGGCGAAATTTACCAGGGACTTTTATGATTATGTTGTGCAGAACCCCGGACTAGAGGTATCTTGGACCCAGTGGATAAGGCAACATCGGTAGCTAATTTAACGGAGTTAATAATACCCCTTCTTTTGAAATATAGAAATAGCCGCAGGCCCTAGGCAGACTAAGAAACGTTAATTCTTAGTTTACCAGGGCCTGCGGCTTTCCTTAGGTCATATAAAAGAGGAAAGTATATAGTAAAAAAACAGTATAATACATGCCGGGATATTGTGTATGCGATACATAGCTGTTATAATAACGTCTATATCTTTAATAAGACGCAGTAATTGAGGTGCAATTTATGGAAAAATGGTTTGGGCTACAGGAACGCGGCACAACGGTTGGGACGGAAGTGCTTGCCGGATTTACTACATTTTTGACTATGGCGTATGCCATGATTGTTATTCCGGCAGTATTAAGCACAACGGGTATGGATTTTAACGGAGTGTTTTTGGCAACCGGGCTGACCAGTATTATCGCTACCCTTATCATGGGTTCTTTTGCTAACTATCCTATTGTTATTGGTCCGGGGCTGGGACTTAATGCATATTTAGCTTACAGTGTGGTGGCAGGTTCAGGCTATTCATGGCAAATGGCGTTGGGCGCAGTTTTTGTATCCGGGGTCTTATTTTTTATTATATCGTTAACTTCACTGCGCTCCATTCTGCTGGAAGCTATTCCGACCAGCCTGAAACATGCCATAACGGCCGGCATTGGGTTATTTGTTTGTTTTATTGGCCTGCAAAGTGCTAAAATCGTTGTGGATTCGCCGGCAACTTTGGTTACTTTGGGCAATCTGACGGAGACAACGGCAATGTTATCGGTTGTCGGGCTGATTACTTCGCTGGTCTTAATGGTATACCGGGTGCGGGCCGCTTTTATTGTGGGCATGCTGCTTACGTCGCTATTAGCGTATGCAAAAGGGGTACTGGTATTGCCGGAACAATGGCTGGTCATCCCCGGGGGTTTGGAAAAAACGCTGTTCCAGTTAGATATCGCGGCTATTTGGCAACAGGGCTTATATTCGGTAGTATTTACCTTTTTACTCATTACCTTATTTGATACAACCGGTACTTTGCTGGGGATTGCCGAACAGGCTAACATTCTCGAAAACGGCAAACTGCCGCGGGCCCGCAGTGCCTTTTTAGCCGACGCTACGGGTACGGTTATCGGTTCGCTGCTGGGGACCAGCCCGACAGCTACCTATATTGAATCAGGTTCGGGCGTAGCTGCCGGCGGACGTACCGGTCTTGCGGCGATTACCGTAGCGGTGCTTATAGGTATCATGTTATTTTTTTCGCCTGTAGCCAAAATGCTGTCGGTGATTCCGGCTGTAACGGCCCCGGCGTTAATTATTGTTGGTTTTTTTATGATGAATGGGCTTAGATATATTGATTGGCAAGACATGGAGGAGGCGTTTCCGGCTTTCCTGATTGTCACGACGATGCCGTTGACCTATAGTATTGCTACTGGTATTGGCATAGGATTTATTGTTTATCCGGTGTTAAAGCTGCTGCGCGGCAAAGGAAGAGAAGTTCATCCGATTTTGTACTTGTTTATGGTTCTGTTTTTTATACAGATTGCGTTGCTCGGACATTAAATAACGCATATTTTTTGAAGACTTGTCAAGGCTTTGGCTTGGGCAGGTCTTCTTTTTTTGTTTGTAGTCCTGCTAAGCAAGAGATAAGGGAAATAAAGGGATTATGTGAAGCAATGTTGAAATGATTAAGAAAAAACTAGTGGGAGGGTTGACCGTGAACAAGCTGTACTTATCTATGGGATTGAAGAGCAAGTTGCTTCTCTTTTTTTCACTGGTTAGTTTAGTGCCGTTGATAATTCTTAGTGCCATTAACGGCTATCAATCCTATCAGGACGATGTTGGTA
>CAZCEN010000255.1:3755-4889 GCA_964497205.1 uncultured Sporomusaceae bacterium | reverse complement strand
CCCAAACAGCAAGGGCGACAACCATCATAATACCTGTAAACATTGTAAACACTTGTGACAGACCTTCCGGTCCGGTAATCATATAGCCAACAATAGTTGGCGCCAGAATCCCTCCAAACCGCCCTACTGCTGCTGCCCAGCCGGAGCCGAAAGCCCGGATGCGGGTAGGATATAATTCCGGGGTATAAGTATAGACAACCCCCCAGGCGCCAAGGTTAAAGAAGGACATCAAACTGCCCCAGAACAGCATCACCCCAGCATTGCCTCCCAAACCAAAGAAATAAGCGCTTACAGCACTCATAGCCAAGTAGGTGGCAAGAGTTGCTTTCCGACCAATACGGTCAATAAAATAGGCGGCACTGAAGTACCCTGGCAACTGGGCTAATGTCATAATTAACACGTATTCAAATGTTTTGATTACAGTATGGCCTTGCTTAACCATCAGCGAAGGCAGCCAGGTAAAAATGCCATAATAAGAATAAACAATACCGAACCAAATGATCCACAAGATAATGGTCCGTTTGGCAAACTGTGCAGTCCATAATTCTTTAAAGGCCAGTTTAGGTTCAGACGCTTTGGTTAATTCGGTCGCAGTTGTAGCAGCAGGTTGTACTGCCGATATAACTCCAGCCTCTTTTTCAATCTTAGCAACAATTTCCAAAGCCTCTGCTTGACGACCTTTATCCATAAGATATCGTATAGATTCAGGCACCGCCAGTCTGATAAAAAATACATACAGTGCTGGCAGAGCACCGATAAAAAAAGCCATCTGCCAACCATAACGGGGAATTATCAGATAGGAAATGAGTGCAGCCACCAACCAACCTGCTCCCCAAAAGCTCTCTAACAATACAACAAAGCGTCCGCGCTTTCCCGGTGGTGAATATTCAGTCATAAGTGTAGCCGCCACTGGTAATTCGCCGCCAAGGCCAAAGCCAACTAAAAACCTGAATACCAGTAATGATTCATAATTCCAGGCGAGTCCGCACAACCCGGTAGCTACGCTGTAAATGATAAGCGTAATAGAAAAAACAGCCTTACGCCCAAACTTGTCCGCAGCCGAACCTGCAAGTACCGCACCTACAGCCATACCTAGCAGGCCAATACTACCGATATACCCCATCTGGGCGGCTG
>CAZCEN010000255.1:0-3745 GCA_964497205.1 uncultured Sporomusaceae bacterium | reverse complement strand
CCAACCTAGCCCGGTCAAAACCAACAATTTATAATGAAAGCGGCTAACCGGCACACTTTCCAAACGGCTGATAACCTCCATCATTTCAACCCCCTTTAAGTCTTTACACCTGTCTTGTCATTAGTAATAATTATAACTGCCATCCAGTAAGATGGCAACCTATTTTTTATACTATATTATTTACCGCTCAGACAATCCGGTATACCCCTGCTACCTATCAGCCATGTTCTGTCGCCGACAGGTGGTAACCTATATTAGAAAAGTCCGTACCACATTTAAGTGATACGGACTTTATTACAATTCGCAAATGGAATTAGTCTAACAATATCCCCAGCATCTTAAGCTCAGAAGAAATTTTGCTTAAAATATCGGTCGAAGGCGCTTCAACAGTATGGAGATGCGCACCACTGGTAACAAGGGATAACGGAGCTGCCCCGCTTTCAGCTAATTTATGTAAAAAGTCAGCTAAATCCCGCCGGGAAGCTAACATTAAATTCGCCTTGATTTCACCATACACAGGATGTTCAACACTGACATCCAATACCCTGCCTCCATTATCAATAATAACGGAAAGCTCTTCTTCTATCTGGTCGACACTATGGCGGCAAGCAAATTTCGCTCGAATAGTTGCCGGCTCAGCTGCCTGCAAAATAAGATAGCCCTGAGGGGTCGCAATAATATCCATACCGGCCGCCCGCAAAATAGCGACATCACCTACAATCACCTGCCGGCTTACTCCTAGCTCTTTGGACAATGCCATTCCAGTAATCGGCTCTTTACTATACTTTAGCATAGCGGCAATTTTTTCTCGCCGCTCTTTTGCTTCCATACCTAATCACGCTCCTGCTTCATCGAATGAAGCCAGTTTGTTAATTTCACTTAAGTATTCCCTTTTTCCCAGTAAAATCATAATATCGCCGGCCTGAATTCTTTCATCGGCCCGCGGGTTGCTCAGTAAATTTTCCTCCCGCTTTATTGCCACAACGATTGACTCATATTTATCTTGGATAGCGCTTTGCGCTAATGTATGGCCAACCAGGGTTGATGCGGGATTAACAGTTATTTGGGCAATATCAATATGTATGTCATTATTATAAAACACGTTTTCCATTAAATCCGTAATAGCGGGCTTCGTCATTGCAGCGGCCAACTGACGGCCTCCCATAACCGATGGAAAAATAACGGTATTCGCGCCTGCTCTTTTAAGTTTTTCCGCTGCCTCCGGACGTTCGGCCCGTGCTACAATATTTATCTCAGGATTCATGCTTTTAGCTGTTAAAGCAACATAGACATTATCGGCATCATGAGACAATGCCGTGATTATCCCTTTGGCCCGACTGACACCTGCCTGCAGTAGTATTTCGTCAAACGTAGCATCACCACAAATAGCCGGTATTCGCTGTTCAAGCAAACTATCTATCACGCGTTGATCACAGTCGATAACAACATACTCTTCTTTTTCGTGCAACAGTCGTTCGCTGGCATTGCTGCCAACCCGGCCGGCTCCACATACAATAATATGATTATTCATCGCTGCAATTCGCCGGTTCATAGCTCTTCTCCCCCATACATTCTTAAGTTGGCCTTCAATAACCGCACCAATTAGCAGCGAAAACGTATAGTAGGCCATTCCGACACCACTGACTATTAGACCCATGGTAAATACCCGTCCGGCAGCCGTTTTCGGTATAATATCGCCATACCCGACGGTTGTAATTGTAACAACTGTAAGGTAGAATGCATCGATAAACGAAAGATTTTCTATTACCATATATCCAATAATTCCGAGTATCTGGATAGCAAAAAATGCACCGATAGTAACTTTAATGCGCCGATCAGGCAAGCCGCTCACCCCTTAGGATTACCAAAGCAAGCAGCACTAGTCATACTGCCTGCATTATGTTATTTGCTCTTTATACGAAAAATTCCTGCCGTTTTTCGGCTCGCAGCTTATTTAATATATACATTACAACCGATATGTTAGCGTCAACACAACCCTAGTTAGCCGCTTGCAATAGTACAGTAAATACCGTTTTCTTACCCGGCTGCGAGGAGACTAGTATCTGTCCGCTATGGTTGTGCACAATGCTATAACAAACTGATAACCCTAAGCCAGTGCCATTCTCTTTGGTGGTAAAAAACGGGGTTCCCAGTTTCTCAATAACCTCTGTAGGAATGCCGGTACCGTTATCCTCTACCGCTATTAGCACCTTGTCCTGTTGCTCGCTAACCGTCACAACGACATTACCGTTGATTGGCGCGGCCTCTATAGCATTTTTTAATAGGTTGATAAATACTTGTTTAAGTTGTGATATATCGCCAAAAACATGACAATTAGGACTTGGTACTTCTAGTTGTAAGCTGATGTTCTTATTATGGCGCTGTCCTTCCATAAGTAACGACACACATTCTAACAAATTACAAATATTTATTTTTTTAAATACCGGCTCCTTTAACGGACGTGCTAACATTTGAAACTCACTGATTAAGCTGTCAATCCGGCCGATCTCCGCTAAGATTATTTTTACATGCTCCGGCGTAACGGGTTTATCGGTCCGGCGAGCCATGAGTTGAATAAAGCCCTTTATCGAAGTCAATGGATTGCGAATTTCATGCGCAAGTCCTGCGGCCAATTGGTTAACACATGTCATGCGCTCCATTTTTAGTTGTTCGCGTTCACGCTCGTGATATTTTGCCTGACGCCAAACACCATACAAGAGTACACAGCAAACCACTAGCAAGAAAAAAATTCCAACATCATCAAGCGATTTGCTCAGAACTCTGGTATATAAAGCAGTTAAAGGGATTGTCTTTGCCACCCGCCAATCGGCATTTGACAAATCAGTATAAATAAGCAGCTTTTCTTGATTATCCAGGAAGGACTTAATCTTTTTAATTCCTGTTTTTTGATTATACACTAAACTAACAAATTGAGCGTTTACCGCAGGTGATTCCGGATAAATTTCGGCCAAGTGTGGATGATGGATAAGCTGACCTTTGTTATCCGTCACGAAAATATGTTTCTCCTCCGGCATTTGTTTATGTAGTACAGCTGCTGATATATCGCGGATAGGCACAAACGCAGCTATCACGGCAATTACCTTGTTCGCCTCCACTACCGGAACCTGCACAGTAATACACGCATCTTCCAGATTTCCATAAGCAATTCTTTCCGAAACGTTCGGCTTGCCTGCCAGACTTTTTAGAAAAAAAGTTGTACTATTGGGAACTGCAAAAGGTGTATTGACATTCCCAGGGGAAGACAAGCTATCACTAATTAAAATACCCTGGCTATCGTATAAAGCGACATTAGCAACCCCTAGGGTTCGGGCGGCTTCCACTAGACTTTGCCGTACCCGTCCGTCTTCCAGACTCCTGACACCAGGGTAACCAGCTAATAATTTAAGCCCAACCAGTTTAGTATTAAGATACATATCAAGGCAATTAGCCGTTACTGCAAGGCGATCCTGTTCCTTTGCCACTACATTCCGATACTGGCAATTAATATAGTGTACCATGGCAACAGCCATTATCGCCAACAATCCTGCACCAACTAGCATCCTAAAAACTGCATTTTTAGTTGTGGAGAGCAAAGTCGAATCACCACCTTTTTTGACACAATTCGCTAAGTTTCAAACTTTTCCTGCTGAATTTGGCAAGTTTCGCCTGTTTTTCACAAGCACCTTGTCACATAAAGAAAACACGGCTTGCGCCGAGCCTTGGCGAAAGCGGAAGCCGATGTTGC
>CAZCEN010000254.1:0-4906 GCA_964497205.1 uncultured Sporomusaceae bacterium | reverse complement strand
AAGATTCCTATAGGGAGGAGTCACATGTTTGACAATTATAATAAAGTTCAAGGCGCGGTTCTGGAGGCTACCCTTCGACTGATAAGCGAAAAAGAGCTACAGGCTACCTCTATGGCTCTGATCTCTAAAGAATCCGGAATATCAACCGGAAATATTTATCACTATTTTGACAGTAAAGAAGCCATTATAAACGAACTTTATAAAGGACTGGTTGCCTTTCATTCCGAGCAAATCCTGAAAGGTTTTTATTCAAACGAACCAATGAAAGCCCGATTTCAACGTATTTGGCGAAATTTTATTCAGTTTGGCATCGATTATTCCAAAGGCTTTCAGTTTATTGAGCAATATTCATTTTCGCCATACATTTCCGATAAAGTAAAGAAAGAAGCGCTTAAAGGAGTTTGGTGTGGAGAACTTGCTCCTCTTTATGCGGAGGCTACAAAGCAAAAGCTATTTATTGAATTAGATCCGAAATTAATGGTGCAAATGCACTATGGATCTATGGTTTATTTGTTAAAGTCACATTTTCAAGGTAATACCGAACTTACCGATGATCTGATTCAAACAGTAATTGATACCTGTTGGAATTCTGTATCGAAACAGTAAGTCAATACAAAATTCTTGGTTTTCGTTGTACAAAAACCAAGAATTTTAATTAAATGCCCTAGAATGAACATTCAGTCTAGTGTGTTTATAAATGAGGTGATATGTAAGAAAAAAGATCAAGTTTTTAGTGAGCAGTATCATGAATTATTTTACATTAATGTAGTAGGAGGGCTATTGTGAAAACAACGGAAATTAAAAATTGGCACAGCGAAACCGTCGGGAAAAAGGTAGTAGAAGCTTTGCAACAAAATGATTTTGACGCCATGTATGCGGCAACAAGCGAGGAAGCTGCTGATTTTATTATGAAGCACGTTACACCAGAATCTGTAGTGGGGTTTCCCGGATCAGTAACGATATCTGATATGAGAATACAAGATAAAGTCAAAGCCGTTGGCGGCCATGTTTTAGATCATTCTATACCGGGATTAACACTTGAGGAAAGAGCTGCTATAGCAAGAGAAGAAATGCTAAGTGATTTGTATTTATGCAGTAGCAACGCCATCACTTTGGATGGTGAATTGGTAAATGTGGATGCCTGGGGAAATAGAATCGCTGCTATGAACTTTGGTCCGAAGAAAGTAATCATTGTAGTCAGCGTCGACAAAGTTTGCAAGGATGAAGCTGCTGCCTTCGAAAGATTAAAAACAGCAGCAGCCCCCATGAATAATAAGCGACTAGGCACTGTAAATCCATGTATCAAAATAGGGGGATGTGTCAATTGCCAAGCTAAAACTAGAATCTGCAGAACCTATTCTGTGATAAGAAAAAAACCGTCCATGTCTGATATTACCGTAATCGTGGTAGGTGAACACGGCGGATTTTAAGATAGTATAAGAAACAGCAGAGCTACAAAATTGGAAACGCCGGACTTACTATAGTTTTTCACATTCATCAACCTTTATAAATATCTACCAAAATAGTAAAAGAGGGTTGTCCATAAGTTTGAATACTCATGGGCAACCCTCTTTTTTTGTGTGGTAACAGAAATGGTTGCAAGCTGGAATGTCCCGCCGGAAACAGGTAACAGCTTTATGACATTTTCCTGACGTCCCCAACTGCCAGCTTACCTTCGGCTTTTCCGGGGTCAATACATGGTTTGCCCAACTTTCTTTTCCGCCTTTTGGATCCGATTAGTTCCTCAATGTCCTCAACTCTGGCCTTTACGTCACAAACCGCATCTTTTATGCTCAACAGGCTATTATTAACATTGTTTAATGTTTTGGTTTGCTCTGCTAACGTACCTTCAATTATCTCCATCAATCGGTCTTCCCGCTTGCCACTATCCTTCATGACATAAATAAGTAAGATTATCGCAAGTATTGCCCAGGCGGTGTTTGGATTTCTTGCTATCTCTCCAAATGGAATTATTTGTTCCAACTCCACCCCTCATTTCATACATTTTTAAACATCCTGAATATGAACAAAAACCCTGTCAATAAAAAACCGTCAGAATGCGGCATGCACCATTAAAAAAGCAAGATATAAAGGACCGCTACCCACTTGATATGACAAAATGGGAGCGATCCTTTATATTTACGCAGTTGCTATCACCACGTTACGTTAATTTCTGTGCCTTAACCGGTACAGAATTGGAATGGAAGCTTCTATAATTTACTCTAAAACCTTACCTTCAGTGCGTTCAAAACATTCTGGATATCATTGAATATAGTGGTATAATCGGAACCGGCAAACAATAATCCTATCGCTTCGTTTTGCTCATTAAGCACCAATGACCCGCTGTCGCCTCCCTGGGACATTGCACCGGCCACGATTTGATCCTTGAAAGTAGCAGTACCGACGCCCATGTTCACCTTTACTGTGGTATGCACAGTGTCGATAGTGCCTGTTGTTAGTCCGGTAGTCCGGCCGCTTTTCTTGACATTCATACCTACCTCGGCCTGAGCGACCCCGGCAACTTTACCAATTTCCATGATTTCGTCGATGATAAGATCATTGCTTATCGGCTTAGCTACTGCACAGTCAACCAGATTCGCTTTCGAATTTGAACCGTAATAAACTGGTACAAACCGGTGCAAGTGGGCAATGGTATCTGCCGACGTACCTCCGTCATAACTACCCGGTTGATATATTGCATCACCAATAGCGCTTCTGCCGTCACGCCCATTGGTTACATTGGCCAGAACGTGATTGTTTGACAGAATAAGTGGATCACCTGTTTGATTGTCGTAAACCATTGCGCCGAAAGTACCGGCGGTAATTTTGTAATGACCAATGCTGATGCCAGGACATGCCGGCCGTTGTTTATCGGTACGCCCAAGAAGCTTAATTTCCCCTACTTCTCTGACATCGGTAACTACACCATCCAATTCGGCTGGAACCATGCTTGCTTCCGGCAAATAAGCTTTGTCCACTTTCTTAACAACCAAAGCGACAATGGCAGGCTCTTGAGAAATAATACCATCTTTCACTTTGCAGCCGATACCTACACCGACAATATTGGGCAGGTTAAAAATCTGGTCTTGATGTTTTTGCATTACCTTTAATTCTTTCATTAATAAGCCCTCCTAATAATTTTGATCGCCATCGAAAGGGCTCTCCGCATACCCTGAAAGCTTGTCCCTTCCTTACTCGCCAGTACCGTCCAGTTCCGGTTGTTAACTATTTCTGACGTGGTATTCAGAGATTTCCTCTCATTCTTTATCCGTACATCCGCAAGCAGAATTGGACTATGACATTCAAATTTTTTTTACTATATAAAAGCGCTAAGCCCCCACAATAGTGAGGGCTTACACGGTTAATATGAATTCTAATAATGCACTGGACAAGCAAGTCATGCTTACCCCTTGTTTCCTAATAGCCTAGGTTCGCCTACTGCTATAACATCTGTTGGTATACCGTCCACCTCGGCTGGAATCATGCTTTCCTGCGTTAAATGGCATCTAGCCGTTTTCTGGGTTACCAGTACCACTACGGCAATTTCAGCAATAATCTCGCCCGCCCTTACTTTTTTACCAATACCCACACCTACCACATTGGGCAGACTAAGCAACCAGTCACAATGTTTGTTTAATACAACCAATTCTTTTTTCATCAACATTCTCTCCTTACGTCTGCAATAACTTTCCTTACTCTGCTTTACAATATCAGCCGGTTTTTACCCATTTCATAGAATTTAGATAAGCCGTAATACGTAAAATTGCAGCACCAAAATGACCCTTGAAGGTTGATTTACTTATGTTAAGTTTGCGACTAATTAAAGCCGGCGAACAACCTGCTTTAACTAACTCGACTATTGCCCGCTGCCGTGTGGTCAGTGTAATGACGGCCCGATCGATATCTGCCAGCATACAAATAATTTCTTCTATATTTTGGTAATCATTTATTCCACAGGCCCGTATTTGTTCAAAACGGGAGATTCCCATTCCAGCAGTGCTGCGAAGTTCGTGATAACGCTCAAGGGTACGTTTTACCTGCTTTAGCGTGTAACAACTACTGTCCATAATTTATTACTCCCTTGCATTAATTTGTAATCGACAGAGTTAATTAACAGTTGAAGCTCTCAAATTGCAATATATTTACTTTATTGAAACTTCCTTCCATACATAATATACACTCTTTTTTTTTGATTTGTAACTGACTTAAATCTGACATTTAATGTGGTTTTTCCACTGTCACGAGGCGATAGCCGTAACCACGGCACACCCTTGTTTACGTTGACGTTCGCTAGATTTTCTCCAAAAAAAGCAAAAAAAAGACTGCCCATTAAGTTTGAACACTCCATGGACAACCTTTTTTTCTTTTTTGTTTATTTACTACCACTACCCGTTTTAAATATTGACCCGATCCTGTCATGTAGACCAAAGTATCCTGCATCCATCATTACTATTGGTTTCACTTTTAAAGCATTTGGTCTTCCATTCTCCAGGCAGTTTTCATTTGCATATGCGGCAACAATTTCACCAAGAAACATCGTAAAATCAAATATAGGAATCGTTTGTATTACTTTGCACAAATAATTGACAGGACACTCTACTATTAATGGTGCATTTCCTGCTTCATCATAAAATGACTCAAATACCTGCGATTTATCTGTTTTATTACCAGAAACAGTCCCACAATAATCAGCTTTTTCAACAGCATCCACTGAAGGAATGTTTACACTGAAAAAACCACTCTCTTTTACTCCTGCTGTTGTATAGTGTGAGTTCTTTAGTGAAATATACAGCACAGGATTTTGACTTACAACTCCATAAGCTCCGACAGTGGCGTAATTAGGTTTCCCATTAACAGTGGCTCCTGCCAAAACAGTAATGTATGGTCCATAAGGAATATTCGCTAT
>CAZCEN010000253.1:0-4922 GCA_964497205.1 uncultured Sporomusaceae bacterium | reverse complement strand
CTGCCGACATCCTGCTTGTAAGGCAGGCGCTCTCCCAGCTGAGCTAATCGCCCATATGGTGACCCGTAGGGGATTCGAACCCCTGATACCGCCGTGAAAGGGCGGTGTCTTAACCACTTGACCAACGGGCCATGGCTCCTCGAGTAGGACTCGAACCTACGACAAATCGGTTAACAGCCGATTGCTCTACCGACTGAGCTATCGAGGAATTTCGATGACATAATGAATTATATAATAACCGAAAAAAAATTGCAAGTATGGGGCCCTATATTTCAAAGGATATTTTTGTTAAAACATCAAATACTGATAGTATATCAATGCCAGAATCAACACTTTAAGGAGGAACTGTCTTTGGATCCCAGAATAAGAACTCTCGCCAAAAATTTGATTGGCTATTCAACCAGTCTCAAGCAAGGCGAAAAAATACTAATCGAGATATACGATGATGCCTTACCCTTGGCTAAAGCGCTTGTTGACGAAACATATGCTGTTGGTGGAGTACCTTTTCTTGAAATAAAAAACAGCCAACTGCAGCGTTCTTTGCTTATGAAAGCATCCGCTGAGCAACTAAAGCTTACAGCATCATGGGAGCAAGCCAGAATGAAGGAGATGAATGCCTATATAGCCGTTAGAGCTAGCTATAATATCACCGAAATGGCCGATGTACCTTCCTCCCAACTGCAAAGCTACCAGCAAAACTGGGTTAAACCTGTGCACTTAGATATACGTGTACCACAAACCAAATGGTGTATTCTGCGTTGGCCTAATGCATCCATGGCCCAATTAGCTAATACCAGTACTGATGCCTTTGAGGATTTCTATTTTAATGTTTGCAATTTAGATTATGCTAAAATGGCTAAAGCAATGGATCCCTTAATTGATCTCATGCAAAAAACCGATAAAGTTAAGATTACCGGGCCTGGCACAGATCTTACCTTTTCAATAAAAGGAATTCCGGCCATAAAGTGTTCGGGACTTAGAAATATACCTGACGGCGAAATCTACACCGCTCCGGTCAAAGACTCGGTAAACGGGGTTCTTTCCTATAACACCCCGGCCGTATATCAAGGCTTCACTTATGAAAACATCCGGCTTGAATTCCAGAATGGCAAAATCGTTAAAGCCACTGCCAACGATAACGAAAAGATTAATAAGATTTTTGATACCGATGAAGGCTCCCGTTATATTGGTGAATTTGCGCTTGGTGTCAATCCTTATATCGACACCCCGATGAAGGATACCTTGTTTGATGAGAAAATTAAAGGCAGCTTCCACTTCACTCCGGGCAATGCCTATGATGTCGCCTTTAATGGCAACAAATCAGCTATACATTGGGATCTTGTCTGCATTCAAAATCCCGAATACGGCGGCGGCGAAATCCGGTTTGATGACAAACTTATCCGCAAAGACGGTCGTTTTGTCATTCCCGAGCTTGAAGGCTTAAATCCGGAAAATTTGATGTAACTCTAAAGGAAAAGAAAAGGCGGGATTGCGCAGCAATCCCGCCTTTTTCCATTTATGCTATTTAAGCAAGTCCTGAATAAAATTAGGCAAAGCAAAACAGCTTTTCTGAATTTCCTTGTTGTAATAGCGAGTACCCAAATTTTGCGGAATACGGGAAATATCGGCATTAGCCGGATCGTACTTTTTAGAACCAACTGTAAAGCAATGGAGACCGCTTGGGTAGATTGGAATGTTTGCCAAATACAAACTGGTGATTGGAAACAAAGAAGAAATATCCTTATTCAGGCGCTTAATAAGTTCCTGATGGAAAAAAGGCGACTCGGTCTGTTGTACAAAAAGGCCATCAGGTTTTAAGGCTTTATAAACATCCTGGTAAAATGCATGGGTGAACAAGCCTTCACCAGGCCCGATTGGATCAGAGCAGTCTACAATAATAACATCATATTTGCCTTCTACTTCTTGCATATGCTTAATGCCGTCACCGATCTTAAGACGCAGCTTAGGATGATTTTCATTCAACGCTACACTGATTTCCGGCAGATATTTTTTGCTGACTTCGACTACTAAACCATCAATCTCTACCATCTCAGCCACTTCTACTGATTGGTGTTTGACAACTTCGCGAATGGCACCGCCGTCACCGCCGCCGATAACAAGCACAGTCTTAGGATTTGGATGCATAAACAAAGGTACATGAGCAATCATTTCATGATAGATAAACTCTTCTACTATTGATGTTTGGAAAACGCCATCAAGCACCAGCATCCGTCCAAATTCATGTGTATCAACTACAGCAATTTCCTGGAACTCCGACTTACCGGCAAAAAGCGTTTCTTTTATTCGAGCCGTAAGCCCCAAATTTTTAGTTTGATATTCAGTATACCACAACTCCATTATGTAAATCCTCCTTATAGATTTTGTCCTCTATAACTATTCTACCTTATATAATTTGTTCAGGCACAAATTTTATCACAAAATTTGCCACATTGAAAGATAAATCTAAAAAAATGCGTTAAATAATTAATTATTTAACAATTTCTCAAAAAATCTATATAGCGAACAGAGCCGCCAGCAGACGCTGACGGCTCTGTCCACATAATATTTTATTTTTCTTCCGGACGCTTACCATATTTATATTTGTATTTCGGCATTTTTACCGGCATCTCACATTCTTCTTCCTCTTCTTCTTCTTCACATACATCTTCACATTCGTCTTCGCATTCGTCTTCGTAATCGTCTTCGCACTCGTCTTCGTCCTCTTCCTCATCTACGCAAAGCATAGATGGGCCAAGACCAGTAGCACCGGAAAAACTGTGACAATGGCCGTCATCTTTGCTGGTCATGCCGGCAAAGTAATGAACGTGATTTCCATCAGGCATTTCAATAGCAGGCCCTGTCATGACATCATAAGTATGCCAGTGACCGCCCTCGTCTTCTTCACTAATAAAAGAAGTCCTACCATGAATCCGGTGACAATGGTTTCTTCCACTTTCTCGCGCCGGGCCGCTAACACCCAATATAATATGCTGATGACAATCTGCCACGTCAGCCTCGGTTAAATAAGTATGAACATGTGGCATAGTTTCATTATTGGGATGATGGTGATTATGGTGGTGATGGTGAGGTTTACGGTCTTCTTCATTAATCGGCATAGTTCAGGTCGCACCTCCAAAAAGTTTTCGCACCTTATCCTATGCCACAAAATTACTATTTGCTACTGAACTTTATATGCCGCTTCTCAGTATTGTGTCACTAAACATAACATGTGCATATAATATACTGAAGCTAACGTTTTTATTAGTGGAGGTGATTTCTTGTCAAAATCAAAAGAAACCGTCAAAGCCTTTACTACTCGCATGTTGGCACTTGCCCTAATGACTAGTCTATTAATCTCTCTAGGAACACCTCTTACCTATCTATGCTTTGCCTGGAAAGCTAAACAGGCCGAAACAATTGCGTTAGCCCAACAAATAGCCCGTGAAACACAGGCAATTATCATTAGCAATCCGGACGCCAAACAACATACGCTACTCCAGCTTAATAACTTGGCTTCCTTCTACCAACAACGACCGGATATTAAGCATGTGAAGATAACAGCTAACCGCTTTACCGGCGAAACTTTAGATACCCCCTTCTCGCCTTCATTCTTTGATATTATTCAGCGGGTGGATATCTTCTGCCGCGGTACAACCCAAGGATATATAGAGGTAACAACGAGCACCACCGGCATAATGGTATCTACTGTTATTTTAACAGGCATTTTTCTTGGGCTAGGCCTGTTAATAAACACATTACTTTATCGTTTACCTGTCAGTATCGTTGATGAAAATGAAAAAAAAATGACCGTCTTGATTAACAAACTAAAAACAACAAGCGAAGAGCTTACCAAAACCAAGCATCAGCTTGAACAAACAACCATTATTGATTGCAAAACAGGTTTATATAATGCCTGCCAATCCACCAAGCGACTGGAAGAAGAAATAGCTAAAATTTCACTGTACGGAGGCTCCTTAGCTGTACTAATGCTGGACATTGATTATTTTAGACAATATAATGATCATTCCGGCCATAAGGGAGGCGATGAAGCAATATCCACAATCGCCCTGCTAATAAAAAAACTACTTCGCTCAAATGATTTAATCGGACGTTTCTGTGGTGATAAATTCATTGTAATTTTACCAGACGTCGATCATAACCAGGCTGTTGCTACTGCCGATAGATTGCGCTCCAGCATTGCAAAGCATCGATTTCCCGAAGCGGAATTTTTACCCAGTGGCAAGCTTACCGTTAGTATTGGAGGCACCATGTACGATGGCAGCGTCTCTTTAACGCCTCAACAGATTTTCGTCCAGGCCGAACATGCTCTAGGGCAAGCCAAAAACACCGGCCGCAACAAAGTCGTCATATTCCAAGCCACCTAAGCGACAACATAGCCATTAAACCTAAACCCATAGTAAGCATTGCATTCCGGCAAGTATAGGCTACAACCGCAGCCAGTACTCCAGCCAAAAGATAAGGATTATTGAGAGATATATCAACATGTCCTTGCGGTAGCAGCAGAGAAGGAATAATGAGCGCTGTTAAAATAGCGGTAGGAACATGTTTTAACCAGCGTTCAAACCAACTGGGCAACCCAGTCTTACTTAATAAGGCTACTGAACCAAACCGGGTCAAGAAAGTTGCCACAGACATTCCTAAGACGATAAGTAATATTTCAAGACGCATGATTATCCTCCCTTTCCAATAAGCCGCCTGTTAGGCAAGCAGCCAAACAGGCGGCTATTATATACCATTTTCCTGGTAAGTACGCTGCTCCGATAACAGCAGTTACGGCAGATACTAAACAAACAGCTACACTTACAGAGTCAGTTAATCTTGGAATCAACATGGCCAAAAAAGTTGCAGGCATAGCAAAGTCCAGCCCCCAAGCAAGCGGATCGGGAATATAACTCCCCACG
>CAZCEN010000252.1:4309-4947 GCA_964497205.1 uncultured Sporomusaceae bacterium | reverse complement strand
CCTACGCACTGTTTCTGCCTTTCAATACCATGGGAAATATCATTATGTTTGGAACAGGCTATTATACGGTAACCGAACAGTTGAAGTCGTCCATCATTCTGGGGCTGATTATCTGGGGACTATGGATTATCACAGCCTTAACCTGGTGGAAGTGGATCGGTTTACTCTAAATCAGTTAGCGTTAGCTTGAATATAAAGGGGGATGTGATATGGCTTTTCCCAAACTGGTAAGAATTAAACAAACTTTTTCCCGGCCGCTGGTCAGTGATGTAGCGGGGTCGGTCCTGGCTGAACTGGAAAAGCTGAATGTATCGGGACAGGTTGCCGGTAAACGTATCGGAATTACTGCCGGAAGCCGGGGCATTCAAAATATCGTAACAATACTGCGGCAGGTAGTGCAGTATGTTAGGCAACACGGAGGAGAGCCCTTTTTGTTGGCCGCCATGGGCAGCCATGGCGGCGGGACAGCAGCCGGGCAAAAAGAAGTGTTGGACAGTTTAGGCCTTACCGAAGAGCAGGTAGGTGCTCCGGTTATAACTTGTGCTGAAAGTGAGGTTATCGGGAAAACCCGGGAAGGCATTCCGGCCTATATTGTAAAGTCAGCGTTGACGCTGGACGGTATTGTTGTGGTTAACCGG
>CAZCEN010000252.1:0-4299 GCA_964497205.1 uncultured Sporomusaceae bacterium | reverse complement strand
AGTTAAAAAGCTGGTTGTAGGTCTTGGGGGGCCACAGGGAGCCCAGCAATTTCACGGTTTTGGCAGTGAAGAATTGCCCCGCCTGCTTGTTGAGATTGGTGAGGTAATTTTATCAAAGCTGCCTATCCTGGGTGGCCTTGCCATTATCGAAAATGCATATGAAGAAACTGCACTCATTAAAGGGGTAACCAAACATGATTTTATTCAGGACGAAAGCGAGTTGTTATTGTACTCTAAATCATTGATGCCCTCGCTGCCGATTGATAATATCGATATTCTTATCATTGGCGAGATGGGAAAGAATTTTAGCGGTACAGGGATTGATACCAATATTATCGGGAGGATACGGATTGAAGGGGTGCCGGAGCCTTCCCGGCCGGCAGTAAAACGAATCGCTGTTTTGGATTTATCGGAAGAATCCCATGGCAATGCTACCGGAATCGGACTGGCGGACTTCGTCACCCAACGACTGGTTGATAAGATGGACCGGCAGGCCACCTATCTTAACTGTTTGACAAGCACCTTTGTTATGAGAGCGGCTACACCCATTCATTATGAGGATGACCGTAAGCTTTTTGAAGCCGTACAGTACAGCTTAAGCAGCATACCGCCGGAAGAACTAAGGGTAGTAGTAATTCCCAATACTTTATTTTTGACAGAATGCCTGGTATCAGAAGCTGTGGCTAAAGAACTGACCTCCCGGGAGGGAATCAGTATTGTCGGAGAGCCTGAGCCAATGGAATTTGATTCCGAAAACCAGCTCCGGTTACCGCTGCACTAAGTCCAGGTTTCTGTTATTACATTGGAGGAGGAAAGAAGATGCTAAAAACCAGTCCTAAGCTTTGTAAAGAACTTTGTAAAGGTTGTGGAATTTGTATAGAGTTTTGCCCTAAAAAGGTACTCGAGCTGGATGACCTTGGCAAGGTTCAGATTGCCGACGCCGAAGCCTGTGTGGCCTGCGGGCTGTGTGAATTGCGCTGTCCGGACTATGCTATTTTTGTGACTGCAGACTAGGAAGTTAACGAACGGAGGAATGTATCATGGCAAAAGCAGTACTAATGCAGGGAAATCATGCTTGCGCGGAAGGCGCGCTTGCTGCCGGAGCCCGGTTTTTTGCCGGTTATCCGATAACCCCGTCTACCGAGGTTGCGGAACTGTTAGCCAAACGCTTGCCGCAAGTTGGTGGAACCTTTATCCAGATGGAAGATGAAATCGCCGGCATGGCGGCAACGATTGGCGCAGCCTTGACAGGTGTTAAATCTCTGACAGCCACAAGCGGTCCCGGTTTTTCTCTAAAACAAGAACTCATTGGCTATGCTTCCATGGCCGAAGTTCCATGTGTAATTGTAAACGTGCAGCGGGTAGGTCCCAGCACCGGTCAACCTACCTCGCCGGCACAGGCAGATATCATGCAGGCCCGCTGGGGTTCTCACGGTGACCGGGGAGTGATTGCCTTGAGTCCGTCTAGTGTACCGGAATGCTTTAGTCTTACGGTAGAAGCCTTTAATCTGGCCGAGAAGTATCGTACGCCGGTGGTGCTATTACTTGATGAAATCATTGGTCATATGCGGGAAAAAATAGAAGTTCCTGACACTGAAAGCTTAACCATAATTAATCGTAAAAAACCCGCATTGCCTCCGGGAGAATTTCTTCCTTATAAACCGGATGCCGACGGTGTACCGCCTATGCCTGCTTATGGAGACGGTTACCGGTTCCATGTTACCGGCCTAGCCCATGATTATACCGGTTTCCCCAGTGGCGCAAACAGCACCTCGCATGAACTTATTGCCAGACTGCATACCAAAATTACCGATCATCTGGAAGAGATTATTCACTTTGAGGAACAGTGTCTCGAAGATGCTGAGGTCGCTGTGATTGCCTTTGGCGGGACAGCCCGTACGGCGTATGCCGCTGTTGAAATGGCCCGCGGGCAAGGGATCAAAGCCGGTCTCTTCCGGCCTATCACCATTTGGCCATCACCCGAAGAACAAATAAAAGCCTTGGCTAAGAAAGTCAAAACCATTATTGTCGCAGAGCTTAATTACGGGCAGTATGTAGATGAAATTGAACGCATTGTTGCCGGCCAGGCACAAGTAGTTTCCTTAGCCAAATGGAACAATGATCCCATTACACCCCAGGAAATGCTTGCAGCTATTACCGAGGCAAGCCGTTAGACAGGAGGAGGGAATATCATGGAAAAATTAATTGAAAAATATTTTCGGCCTAAACTGCCGCACATCTGGTGTCCTGGCTGCGGCAACGGCATTGTCACAGCCGCAATCGTCAGAGCCATTGATAAACTTGGCCTGGATCAAGACAAAACAACCATTGTTTCCGGCATTGGCTGTTCGTCCCGGGCTCCTGGTTATCTTAATTTTGATACACTCCACACAGCTCATGGCCGGGCTTTGCCGTTTGCCACCGGGATTAAGCTGGCCAAACCAGAACATAAGGTACTGGTGATCACAGGTGACGGGGATGCCACCGCTATTGGCGGCAACCATTTCATTCATGCCGCCAGACGCAATATCGACCTTACGGTTATTGTATTCAATAATAATATTTACGGTATGACCGGCGGTCAGTATTCGCCTCTGACGCCGCACATGGCCAAAGCCACTACAGCTCCGTACGGTAATATTGACCGGGCGTTTGATTTAGCCGAGTTAGCTAAAGGCGCCGGCGCTACTTTTGTAGCCAGATCGACCACCTATCATGCAAAACAGCTTGCTGATCTTGTGGCCAAAGCCATAGCCCATCCGGGGTTTGCGGTAGTAGAAGCGATTACCGGTTGCCCGATTTCGTATGGCCGGCAAAATAAGTTAGGAAAACCGGCGGCCCTCTTAGCTTGGCAGCGGGACAACACCGTGCCGGTGGAGGCTGTTGCTAAGCTGACCCCCGAGCAGTTGGCCGGTAAACTTGTAACAGGTGTCTTACATCAGCAAGTCGCACCGGAATATACTGTCGAATATGGTAAGGTAATTAAACAAGCGATGGGAGGGGGGCGCTAATATGATGCAAGTCAGATTAAGCGGCTCAGGGGGACAAGGGTTAATCCTTGCCGGTATAATCCTCGCCGAAGCCGCCATTGGAGATGGACGGGAAGCCGTACAATCCCAGTCTTATGGTCCTGAGGCGCGCGGTGGCTCCAGTAAGTCGGAAGTCATTATCAGCGACGGACGTATTCACTATCCTAAAGTAACAGCCCCGGATCTTTTGCTGGCAATGACCCAGGAAGCGCTCAATAAGTATGGGGCCGATTTAAAGCCGGAGGGGGTTGTCATCACCGATACGGCTTTTGTCCGGGATGTGCCGCCAAGCTTTAAAAGAGTGTACGCGGTTCCGATTACCCAGCTGGCCAAGGAAAAGTGCGGGCGGGAATTATTCGCGAATATTGTGGCTCTTGGCACAATAACCAGGCTTACGGGTGCTGTCACCTTTGAGGCTTTGGAAAAAGCTGTGCTTGCCCGGGTGCCTAAGGGTACGGAAGAGATGAATAAATTAGCTTTGCAGGTAGGTTATCAAGCCGTTAGCAGATAAGAAAAATAGCAGCCTCTGGCGTTCGTATACGTCAGGGGTTGTTGTTATATTCAAAAACAGACAATTTTATAGAGGTGGGGAGAAAGTAATATGAGAATCCGGGCAAAATTGACAACAATAATTTGTGGACTCTTGGTCTTGTCCTTAGGAATTTTAGGGTCTGTAAACTACTTACAGGTTCATCGTCTAATTACACAAGACGCTGAAGAAGAACTTACGTTAACAGCAGCGGGAGCGGCCAATGAAGTAGGTTTATGGTTTGAGGCCCGTCGTGCCGAAATAATTATGTTAGCCAATTCGCCCCTTTTGCAAGGAGAGCGGGACAAGGCTATCAGCTACCTGATGGAAGAGAGCAGTAAAAACAAAATATATTCTCGTTTTTTTCTGGTGGATGATAAAGGCAACGCTATTTACACAAACCACACTCAGGCCAATGTAAGTGACCGGGACTTTTACCAAAAGGTTATGGCAACGGGAGAAACTTTTGTTGCCAATCCGGTTATTTCTAAGGTCGACGGAAAAATGGTAGTAGTTGTGGCTGCTCCGCTCAAAAACAACGGCAAGACGATTGGTATGCTGGGTGGGACGGTAAGTATTGATGAACTTATCGACAAGATATTGACATTAAAGGCCGGCGTGACCGGTTATGCCTATATTATTCAAAACAATGGGCTGGTCATTATACATCCTGAGAAAGAGCTGGTCATGAAAGTCAATTTATTGAATGATGCTAATGTCGATTCTCAGCTGCGGTTACTT
>CAZCEN010000251.1:0-4953 GCA_964497205.1 uncultured Sporomusaceae bacterium | reverse complement strand
CAGCAGAATCTGAGCAGTCTTAGCTCAAATCTGGCCTCACTTGACAGTGTGGCGGCCAATGCCCGCCGT
The DNA here is from genome assembly GCA_964497205.1 of uncultured Sporomusaceae bacterium. Lineage (GTDB taxonomy): Bacteria > Bacillota > Negativicutes > Sporomusales > Sporomusaceae > Sporomusa. Next base: position 4,884 of record CAZCEN010000251.1, on the reverse strand, counting down.
GCTAAGTCAACAATTGACGGCATTGTCAACAATGGACAAACGGCTCTGGGTACGTTGAAAGCCTTTGACGTTCAGGGAGCCAGAGCAAGTCTGATAGATGCCAATAATCACTTGAATGGACTGCAGGAAGTCAATGTACCTGCGATCACAGCCCAGGTACAATACCTGGCAAGTGCGGTGCCGAATCTGAAAGACGACGAAATCAACCATTCTGTCAATTTATTAGATAAATTTATTGCCGGACAAGTCATTCCGGGCGCCCGGATCCAAATTCTGACTACAAGTAATATTAGTACAGATGCGGTGGCGCCGATTGTGTATGCCCAAGCGGGCAATAAGAATGTATCCGTATATTCCACGGCACTGGGCGTAATTGAACCGAATGCCCGTGGCGAATTATATCAAGTGCTTAATGAAGTAAAAGGAATACTCGCAGGTATGACTGCGATCATTGTTACTATACTATTCCTTGGACTTGACCATACGGCTATTATGACAGTAATCCGCCGCAAGCGGCTGGCGAAAAAGGTGCCGCGTACCGGCTGGCGCAGGGTTGTTGAGCGCATGACAATAGGCTTTACTGCGCCGGAACGCCGTTACGGCATGGGCGTAGGCGCGATTATGCTGACGGCCATGTTCATTATTTCCGGCGGTGGCATACCTTATCTGCCGTGGATTGGAGTACCGGTTATCGGTGCTGTACTTGGTCTGATAGTTGCTGCCTACACCGAAAAGATCAGCCCGATTGCCGGTGAAGAAATTATGGCTGGGGAAGCGTTAGGCTTGTCTTTGGACGAAATTATGCGCGAGATTGTTATCCCGAGCGGTCGTCCGGGACTTATGCAGAAGCTTAACCAACGCAAAGTTAAGTTTAAATAAGATACTAGAGGAGGTGAGCAGTATGCTCCACATCCAAAACCTGTATAAACAATTCGGCAGTCTTGTTGCTGTTAATAACTTAAGCCTGGAAGTAGCCCCTGGGGAAACTGTTGTTATCATGGGGCCGTCAGGCTGCGGCAAATCAACAACGATCCGCCAAATCAACCGCTTGATTGAACCAGACCATGGTTCCATTGTATTTGATGGGGTTGAGATTACTAAACTTAATGAAGATGAGCTGCGTCATATGCGTAAGCGTATTGGTTATGTATTTCAGCACTTTAACCTTATAAATCGACTAAGCGCGATAGAAAATGTCATGCTGGGACTGGTTATGGGCGGCCAAAACAAAGAAGAAGCCTATGACAAGGCCATGGCAGCTATGACGAAGGTAGGTATGGAACATCTTAAAGACCACAAACCTTCAGAGTTGTCAGGCGGTCAGCAGCAGCGGGTGGGTATCGCCCGGGCGCTGGCTTTTGAGCCTGAGCTGATGCTGTGGGATGAACCTACGGCTTCGCTTGACCCTATGTTAGTCAGAGAAGTACTCGTGGTTATGGAAGAACTGGCGAAATACCGGGCTGCCACAATGCTGGTAGTTACTCACGAAATTGCTTTTGCCCTGCACGTGGCAGACCGTATTGTGCTTATGGAAAAAGGCACAATCGTTGAGTCCGGTATTCCCAGTCAGGTATTTGTGAACCCGGCTTCCCACGTTGGCTGTCAGTATAAGGAACTGATTGAGTATCAACTCAATACCAGTGCCCGGACACTGGCCGGCAAACGTATAGCATAAGATAGACTTAACTTCGGGTGGGGTTTTATCTCCATCTGGGGTTAGTCGCCCTTATCCATGGCTATGCTGCTCTTAACTTTTTCTTATACCCTAAGAAACTAGGAGTTTTAGAGGGTTAGCACAGGATAAATCAGAACACTATTTGGTCTCCTTATTTTCAACTCGTACTTGCGCAATTTCTCAAATTCCTGTAAAATTAATTGGAATTAGATACTTCAGGAGGAACCTTAATGGATTGCCAAACCACAGTAGCATCGCGTGTAACTTATACCGGCATTGGCTTGCACTCAGGGCGGGATGTAACCATTGCTCTCAATCCAGCCCCTGCTGGCAGCGGCATTGTTTTTGCCCGGACAGACCTTCCCGGTTGTCCGAAAGTGCCGGCGAAAGCCGCCAATGTAACTAACACAATGCGAGCTACTACCCTAGAGCAAGGCGAAGCCAAAGTTTTTACCGTCGAACACCTTTTGGCTGCTTTATTTGCTATGGGTGTTGATAATTGCCTGGTGGAAATTTCGTCAGTTGAGCCGCCGGTAGCCGATGGCAGCTCACTGCCTTTTCTCAAACTGATTGAGTCAGCCGGTGTTACCAATCTGTCTGAACTGCGCCGGCCGCCATTCGTTGTGAAAAAGGCTATAGCTGTGCGGTATCCTGACAAGTTTATTACTATTTTACCTTATGACGGTTTTCGCATCACTTTTACTTCGACAAATCCCCACCCCTTGCTAGGTGTTCAGTTTGGTGACTACGAAATTACTCCTGAAACCTTTGCCCGGGAACTGGCTCCCGCCCGTACCATCGGCTTTATGCACGAAGTGGAAGCGCTTCAGTCGCAAGGCCTGGCGTTGGGCGGCAGTCTGGAAAATGCAGTAGTATATGATGATGAAAAATGTTTAACGCCGCTTAGGTTCCCTGATGAACTGGTCCGGCATAAAATTTTAGATGTAATTGGCGATTTAGCACTGGCTGGTCGTATTGCCGGCCATGTGATTGCCGTAAAGTCAAGCCATGCGCTAAATACGACGCTGGCCAAAGAGATTGTACATGCAAGTATGTGATTTATGAGGAGGGGCTTTTCCTAATGAATTTATCTGCTACCGAGATTCAAGAAATTATTCCGCATCGTTATCCGATGCTGCTTGTTGACCGTATTGTTGAACTTGAGCCAATGAAACGGGCTGTAGGTATAAAAAACGTATCAATTAACGAACACTTTTTCTTAGGGCATTTTCCTGCAAAACCGGTTATGCCGGGTGTTCTTATCCTGGAAGCTATGGCCCAGGTTGGCGGCGTAGCTATGCTGCAACCGGAAGAATACAGGGGTAAGCTGGCTCTTTTTGCCGGTATGGACCGGGTTAAATTCAGAAAACCGGTTACTCCTGGCGATCAACTGCATATGGTTGCCGAAATTATTAAATTACGAGGCTCTGTCGGCAAGGTATGGGCAGAAGCTTTTGTTGATGGTCAACTGGTTGCGGAAGCTGAATTTTTATTTGCGTTAGCATCGAACTAAATAGCAAAAAAGATCTATCTACTGAAACTTGGTTGATAAATGGTAATAATGTATGAATTCGGTTAATTTAGGTTATTTTTGCCTGAATTTCGCCTGTCATTTTTCGACTGCCCAGTCGGAATATATATAACAATAAACGACACAAGAAACCTGCTTATACAGTTCTAATTTAGTGGGGAGTTGATTTTAAATATGAAACCGGAATCGGTAGTAATACCATTACGCAAAATACATGAAACTGCAGTTGTTCACCCCAACGCCCGCATTGGTAAAGATGTAGAAATCGGGCCATATGCCGTTATTGGTGAGAATGTCCTTATTGGTGACGGTACACAGATAAGTGCCCATGTTGTTATAGACGGCTGGACCAGCATTGGCAAAAACTGCGTTATTTATCCTAGTGTCTCCATCGGCGCTGAGCCGCAGGATTTGAAATTCCGTGGCGAAAAGAGTTATGTATTTATTGGCGATAATACCAAGATACGTGAATTTGCGACAGTTAACCGCGCTACCGGCGAGGGAGAAGAGACCCGTGTTGGTTCTAACTGCCTGTTAATGGCGTATACGCATGTTGCTCATAACTGTATTGTCGGCAATCATGTAATTATGTCCAATGCGGCAACGTTAGCCGGACATGTCGTGGTGGAAGACCGCGCTGTCATTGGCGGCTTAGCCGGTGTGCACCAATTTGTAAAAATTGGCCGCAATGCTATGGTGGGCGGTGCTTCTAAAGTTGTTCAGGATATTCCGCCGTTTGTCATTGTTGACGGACATCCGGCCAGAGTGTGCGGATTAAACAGTGTAGGTATTTCCCGTGCCGGTGTGAGCCCTGTTGCCCGCCGGAATCTTAAGAAAGCATATAAAACGTTGTACCGTTCCGGTCTCAGCTTAGCGCAAGCCATTGCTGTGATGGAACAGGAATTAGATTCTTGCGAAGAAATCGAACATATGCTGCGTTTCCTCAGGAACGCCGAACGCGGAATTTGCCGTGGACGCCGTGACGTTGACGAATAACGTATAGGTAGAAGTTTGTTAGCAAAACCTATACCAACTGACTATAGCGCTTGACGCGGTGTTGCCGCGTCGGCTACATAAGGTGGGAAACCATTATGAAAATAATCGGACTTATTGCCGGCATTGGTCGGTTACCTGTAGAATTCGCCCGTGCCGCTCGCGGCATGGGCTTTGACGTGATAGCCGTAGCTGTGGCGCCAGGAGTTGATCAAGAACTGGCAGCGGCAGCTTCTAAATTTTATACGGTAGGTCTAGGCGAACTGGATAAACTTATTAAAACTTTGCAGCAAGAAGCTGTCGAACAAGTTACTATGCTGGGCAAAGTAACCAAAGAACATTTGTTTAGCGGTGCTGCCCATCCTGATGTCCGGATGCAGCAGCTGTTGGCCGGCCTCAAAGACTTGAATGATGATACCGTTATGCTGGCATTAGTGCGTGAATTTGCCGGTGCCGGTATTGGTGTTCTTGATCAGACGGCTTTGCTGCGCCAGCTCATGCCGGCCCCTGGCATACTTACCAGCCGGACGCCTACGCCGGTAGAACAAGCTGATATGGAATACGGATTAAATATGGCCCGGCACATTGGCGGCCTGGATATTGGACAAACTGTTATTGTTAAAAACAAAGCGGTTATGGCCGTGGAGGCAATTGAGGGTACCGACGCCTGCATTCGGCGCGGCGG
>CAZCEN010000250.1:0-4966 GCA_964497205.1 uncultured Sporomusaceae bacterium | reverse complement strand
AAAACATTCGAATCTCGAGTCACATTTAGAAGGAATGAATTCAATAATTTCATATTCTGCAGCGCCGTTAGTATAGAATGGATCTTGTTTGATTATTTCCCATATTTCTTCTTCACTACCAGCTTTAGCAATTATAACTCCACCTACTCGCGGGTTTCTTCTTCCCGAAGCGATAAACTTAGATTGGTTATAAAACTTATCCAAGAATTCGATATGAGCAGGTATTAATTCATCCAAGTATTCCAGGGGTTTAACATATTTTAATATAATAAGAAACATTACAATCCTCCTTCGGCAATAGTACTAGTGTCAGTCTTAATTCTACCATAAGGTAAACAAGTTTTGTCACATTTACGCCATACTTCTGACACATTTTTCGTGTATATTAATAAAAAAAGAATAGGAGGGTTATTATGATTTTAAAGCCGGAAAGTAACACATATCTAAATATAACATTAATAATATTAGGAACAATCAGCTTTCTCACGGGATTAGCAATGTCAGTGAAATTACCAGTGTTAAAACCAGTTCTAAGTACCATAAACGTCAAGCACTTGCATGAATGGGTTAGTTACACCTTAACTTTTTTTGTCATGCTGCATCTGGTAGTCCATTTGAACTGGTTTAAATCATTGATAAAGAAATATAATAGATCTTAAAGACATCATCCCATGCTAGGCCATATGGCCCGGTGGCATAAATAATCAGATCTCGGACATACTTATAATGAAAAACTCCGCCCTGAGGCAAAACAAGGAGAAACTAATGACAATAATTGCAATCATAGCAGTAATTTTAATAGTAGGTCTGGTTATCGCTCTATTTGACCGCATTACCTCTCCTTGGCGGTAAGTTTAACCCGCTATATCCTCTGAGCTGATAATTTGATATAATAAAATATACCAAATTTTGAGAGGAGCATGGCTTATCAATATAACAAGTACACTAGAGTCGGTTCGTTACGAATAGCAAGGGCTATTTGTAGTGAATCCTGAAACTTAAATAGCCTTTGCTTCAATCCTAATATTTACCGAGCATTAGGAGGAAGCGTAATGGGCTACCATAATGGCAAATTATTATTACCGCAATATCTGTTGACTGCAATCCAGGAATATGTTGACGGAGAATACATTTATATCCCCCGCAAGCCATGTAATAAAAAGTCATGGGGAACAACTAAGCAGAGCAAGCAATATACCCTTGAACGAAACAGGGAGATTTTCAGCAAGCATTTGTCTGGTACTTCAGCAGGGCAATTGGCAGAAGAATACTTTTTGTCCATTAAAACTGTATATGCGATTGTAGCTAAAATGAAAAGTTGAACACTAGGAGAATGTCATATTTCATATATGACGTTCTTTTTCTTTTTTCTGAGAAAAGGTATGGGAACACACCGGCACCCTGCCGTCCCAAAACGGCAAAAAACCCGTGAAAATTCACGGGTTTTATTTACAATCCCTAGCTTACATTATGCTAAAGCTAAATTCTAGTTACTGCGATTTTATCTTTTTTCTCACGTTGCTCTAATGGCTTAACGGGATAACCAACAGACAACGCCGATAAAATTTTATATTGATCTGGAATATTCATCTTTTGTAATAGTTCTGGCTTAGCACGTAATTTTTCTAAGCATCCCCAAATATAAGTACTGCCAAGGTTCAATGCAGTTGCCTGCAACATCATGTTTTCCATTACACAACCCACGTTGGCATATTCAATAGAGTCCTCTGATAATTCAGTTGCAGAGACAAAGATGAGGGTTGGCGCTCCATAAAATGCATCCATTAAATTACCAGTCTTACGTGAAACTACTTGAGTTACTTCACGAATACTATTGAGTATGGTTGGATCCTGTACAACAGTAATATGTGTGGTTTTATCATCCCCCGCAGCCAAAGGCGCTGTCTGCGCGGCATCTAATATTTTTTGTAAATCTGCTTCCTGGATTTGTGTTTCCTGATATTTCCGGGTAGTTTTCCGTAAAGATAATACCTGTTCAAAGTCCATTCATTTCACCTCATTGTCTTATTAGTTGCTATAATAAATATTATATAACAAAAATGAATTGGCAACAACAGGAAGGGCCTTGCTTACACACCCATCATAATGATAAAGAAAACACGGCTTGCGCCGAGCCTTTGGCGAAAGCGGAAGTCGATGTTGCCCTTATCCAGGAGAAAGTTATACTTTCTATCAGGAATAATAAAAACCGCTAACGCGGTCCTTTGGTATTAAGTACATCTGAAATTCGGTACTCAAATCCATTAATCCCTTTGTGGGACTCGCGAAGTCCACGACAAACCCCGTAACTCCCGTAACCCCTGGCCCTTTTCCGGAAAAAGCGTTCCTCGGGAGAAAAGCCATGCGGTATTCCGTTAGAAATTCGTACTGTTTGAGCGTAGCGAGTTTACGAATTTTAGGAATACCGCATGGTTTTTCAGCTTTTGGAGGATTCGGGGCTAGACCTTTTGCTTACTTTTGGGGCGATGCCAAAAGTAAGACTCCTTTTTTCAGCTTTATACTGGCGATGTATATTCTTTTTCATACTGATCTATTCCGAAAACACACGCCACTTCTCCTGTCTCAGCCTCTGAGAACTTATACTTTCTTATCTTATAAAAAAACACACAGGGTCCTTTAAGTTCCTGTGTGTTTCCAAATCTGATTACATTAAATAAAGTGCCAGTAACATTACTTTAGCTGATTAGCAATATCCGGCCTGCCAATCTCTTTTAATTTTTCTCTCGCCTCTTCCAGTGTTTTGCCTAATACTATTTTTTTCATATCGTTTGTTGTTATCAGGACATAGTAACCGTTAAAATCAGCTATTTGTTCACTCATGTCCCCATTTACCCAAATAGTCGGCGCTCCAGCCATAGTAATACCTCCTCATACAAATTTAGGTCATCGCAAAATGTAATATTTCCTTTGTTTTTTTTATTTTCATCGCATTGTTTGTAACTTTTTATTAAATTATTATTGACAAATATCCATCATGTGCCTATAATCATGAATAAACAAAATAACTTTATCAGTAATGACGGAAAAAAGTAACTCAGTACTTTTCATACAGAGAGCTAGTGGTTGGTGTGAACTAGTTGAAAATGCCGGGTGAAGTTCCTTCCCGAACTGCAGGCTGAACCAATAGTAGGCCCTGCCGTACTGTCTACGTTACAGACTTAGAGTAGATCTTAGGATTAAAACAGGGTGGTACCGCGGCTTTTTCGCCCCTTAGGTACACCCTTTTTTTATTTTTCTAAGATCCAAAATTGGGTGGTACCACGGTAACTATCGTCCCTCGTTTAGAGGGGCGATTTTTTTCTTCTATAGCCGGCATAGAAGAAAAGCAAAATTTGAATGCGCTCAATATTTTAGGAGGTTATTATGCATATTCCTTTTATCATTGTTTGCCTATATATTATCTTATTGTTCTTGATAAGTTATTATGCCAAACGGCGTTCCGCCGGTAATTCAACTAACTATGTGCTTGCGGGGAGACAGCTCACTACTCCGCTGATTACAGTATCGATTGTAGGCCTTGCCGTTGGCGGCGCCTCCACAATTGGCGTGGCTGAACAGGCTTACAAAGTCGGCCTTTCCGCCGGTTGGTATACCACAGCCTGGGGGCTTGGTGCCATTGCTATGGGCCTGTTGGTCGCCAAAAAATACCGAGAACTCAACATCACTACAATCCCTGAATTACTTGGCCGCTATTATGACAAAAAAGGAATGATCGCCGGCATTGCCTGCCAGATTGTCATTCAACTTGTCGTCATGTCCCTTCAGTATATCGCCGGCGGCAGTATCCTCTGTGCCCTCATGCCTGAAGTTTTTACCTTAACTACAGGTATGCTGATAAGCGCTGTTGTATTTATTGGTATCACTTCCCTTGGCGGTATGTGGTCTGCCAGCCTATCCAATCTATTAAATGTTAGCCTTAAGTATATCGGCATCATCCTTGCTACTATTGTCGGCGTAAATCATGCCGGCGGGATCGCTAACATCAAGGCTCAGCTTCCAGCCAACATTCCTTATATGGATTTCTTTGACGGTGTTGGTATCCTTGGCATTATCAGCTGGATTGTCGTCTTAGTGACGGTCAACTTGTCCCTGCAAAGCATTATTCAGATATCACTGGGAGCTAAAGACGTACGCACAGCCCAGCGCGGCTTTATTATCGGCGGCCTGATGATGCTGCCGATCGGATTTGTCAGTGCCTTAATGGGTGTTATGGCTAAAGCCACGTTCCCCAATGTTAGCCCGGCACTGGCCCTGCCAATGACCATTATGTCCCTGGACCCTGTTCTCGCCGGCATTACGTTAGCCGCACTTTGGGCAGCCGACGTATCCACCGCCTGCAACCTGTTGTTAAGCTCAGCTACCTTGTTTTCCCAGGATATATATAAAAAATTCATTAACCCTGACGTAAACGAAAAAAACTTTCTGATGGTCACCAAAGGTGCCGTCGTATTACTCGGATTGCTTACCCTTACACTGGCCATGACCATCAGCGGCATTATCAACACCCTCATGATTGGTCTCAGCCTTACGGCGGCCTTCAGCGTAATCGTATTGTTTACGCTCTTCGCACCTGGTTTCTGCCGCAGAAATTCGGCCTTCTACACTATACTAACAGGTGTAGCCGTATTGATCTTATGGCAAACCACCCCTGCCGTTCACATCTTTCCTCACGTAATTTATCTTGAGTGGCTTGCCTGCTTTGGCACCTTTTTCTTAACCTATGTCCTTGACCGGGAACCAATAGCCAGCAGTAAATGCGCCTGAGAATGAAAACTTCCCTGTAGATTTGTAATGAACATAAAACTGTAAAACCACATATTATACATAAGATAATCCTTTTCAAATATCAGAAGGAGGATAGATTATGTATCGATGGGAACTTCCAGAAATATTCGAGTGGGACAGCGATTCTGAAGAAATGGAAGATATGGAAGACATGGAAGAA
>CAZCEN010000249.1:0-4986 GCA_964497205.1 uncultured Sporomusaceae bacterium | reverse complement strand
CACGTCCTGTAATTATAACTTTACATTTATCCATACAATTCACCACCATTTATTATATTCAATCATTAATATTCAACTTAACCATTATAGAATCCTGGGGTAATTTGAAAGAGCAATCCTCATTTTTTAAAGGATTGCTCTAATTCATTATCGTTTAAGAACTTATCTCCAACTATATTATTTTAACCGAATGCTAATATCGGCCACTTTGACAGAATGGGTAATAAGGGTACTGGAAATTATATCAACCCCTACAGCAGCTAACTCCGGCACTTGTTCCAATGTAATATTGCCTGACACCTCAACTAAAGAGCGATTATCAACTATCGCTATCGCTTGTTCGATCATAGTAACTGACATATTCTGAAGACAAATTACATCAACCCCGGCAACAACAGCTTCTTGCACTTGTTCTAATGTTTCTACTTCAATCTCCGTTTTTACGAAAGGTGATAGATGCTGCCGGATTTGTTCTACTGCTTGCGTTATCCCACCTGCCGCTTTAACATGATGATCCTTAATAAATGCCATATAGTCAAGAGCATAGCGGTGGCTTTTGCCGCCCCCTACCCTAACAGCATATTTTTCTAGCATTCTTAACCCCGGGGTTGTTGTTCTGGTATCAGCAATTACGGTCTTGGCGTCACCAACCGCTTCAACATACCGCCGGGTTTTACCGGCAATCCCCGACATGCGCTGCAAAAAATTCAAAGCAACCCTTTCTCCGCTTATCAAATTCCGCGTAGGTCCCTCAAGAATAGCAAACCTTTCGCCACTGGGTATTCTATCGCCGTCATTATATCTGAAAGCAATCTTGACTTTTTTATCAAGCAATGAATACGCTTTAGCAAATACATCTTTACCGGCTAGAACGATGTCCTCTTTCGCCAACAAATAACCTTCTGAAAAGTGATCATCTGTAAAAATAGCCTGGCTGGTAATATCACCAAAACCTATATCTTCTCGCAGCGCCTGCCGCAGCAATTCTTCTACAATAAAGTTATTCATAATAATTGCTCCCCTCCTGTAAACGTAACACTAGGCCTTAAAATATTTTGTCCATAGCCATCAAAAAACATCCTGTCAGCTTGCTTTAAATTATAAACTATAGTCACCAATAAAATAAACCGGATAGTAGACAAAATTTTTGTACCACAGCATTTTTCTTCCAATAGCTCGAATAGCATCGACAATATTATTTTCCGTTATACTGTCCACTTCCCTTACCATACCAATCCTCCTAAAAATAAAAACTCCCGTCCTCCAAAAAGGACGAGAGATAATCCCGCGATACCACCTTTGTTATCCGCCATTGGCGAATCACTCTTACAAGTATGGGCCTAGCCGATACTATTCCTTAATTATAACGGTAAGGCTCCGACTTAACCTACCATCCGTCTGTGCCCGGATTTCAGTAAGCAACTCCAAGGTGAGCTTCAGTATAACGTTCCATACCGGCTTTCAGCAACCCGGCTCTCTGTAATGGCACAATTTACTTACTTTTCCTCTTCATCGTCATTAAATTATTTTTCCTAATATAACATGGGTCAGGTATTATTTCAAGCACAAATTAATTATAGTTGTCTAAGATGCGTTACCCCTATACCTTAGCAAGGAACTTTTGCAGCAAATGTATGCCTTGGGGCGTCAAAATTGACTCTGGATGAAACTGTACTCCCTCAACGTCATAATCCCGGTGACGAAGCCCCATGATCAAACCATCTTGAGACGTAGACATAACTTCCAAGCACTCTGGCAACCCTTCTCTGGCAACAGTCAGTGAATGATATCTTGCAGCCGCAAAGGGTTTTGGCAAGCCACGATAAATACCGCGCCCCTGGTGAATAATGTATTCTGTCTTGCCATGCACCGGCTGCGGCGCGCGTATTATTTTACCGCCAAAAACCTCACCAATAGCCTGATGTCCAAGGCAAATCCCAAGGATAGGAAGTTTCCCGGCAAATTTTCTTATCACTTGTTTGCTTATCCCGGCACTGGCAGGAGTTCCCGGCCCTGGTGAAATGATGATGCCCTGATAACCTGTCTGCTCAATTTCCTCAACACTAATCTTATCATTGCGGATTACCGTCGCCTGATAACCCAGGCTGGCTACTGCTTGATATACGTTATAGGTAAACGAATCATAATTGTCGATAATTAAAACCATGTTATTTCGCCTCCTTAAAAAGCTGCATGAGAACGCTGGCTTTATGGAGGATCTCCTTGAATTCCATTTCAGGCACAGAATCAGCAACAATACCAGCTCCTGCCCGTATTGTCACCTGCTGCCCCTCAATAACAAGCGTCCGGATAGTAATGCAGGTATCCATATTGCCACGGAAGTCAAAATAACCAACCGCACCGGCATAGGGTCCGCGGCTATCTGCTTCCAGTTCGTGAATAATCTCCATCGCCCGCACTTTAGGCGCACCGCTCACTGTTCCGGCCGGAAAACAGGCAGTCAAGACATCTATCGCCGAAAATTTGGGGTCCAGCCGGCCTGATACTTCTGATACGATGTGCATAACATGCGAATATTTTTCGACTTCCATCAGCCGATCAATGCTTACCGTACCCGGCAGACTGATTCGTCCGATATCATTGCGGCCAAGATCTACAAGCATTGCGTGTTCGGCTCGTTCTTTTACATCGGCCAGCAGTTGTGCCGCCAGTTGTTCATCCTCAGTCTGACTTGCCCCCCGGCGGCGTGTACCGGCAATAGGACAGGTCAGCACTCTGCCGTCTTCGAGCTTAACCAGCCGCTCCGGCGAAGCTCCTACAAGCTGATGCTCACCAAAATTAATATAAAACATGTATGGTGAAGGATTTTCCTGCCGCAGCTTCCGGTATAGTGCAAACGGTTTTCCCGCTAATGTATAGTGAAAGGGACGCGATAGCACAACCTGATATATATCTCCGGCAGCAATATATTCTTGGGCCTGTTTAACTATACTTATATAGCGTTGTTTACTTTCCGCTTTATCCATTAATCCAATATTCCATGAAGTATACATAGTCGTTTGTTCAGACTCATTCCTGGGCAAATCAACGGATTTCCTAAGTGCAGCCGCCAGCTCCGACAATTCGTGTACCGCCCGGTCATAAGCAGCGGCGGCTTGACTACCCGGACAAAGGTGAACCAAATTTATCAGTTGTGTGGTATGGGTCAAATGATCCATGGCCAAAATGTATTGACAGACTATTTGCTCCATGAGCGGTAAACCATCAGGAATATTTAGTCCGCATATCCTTTCCCACGAAGCTGCCGTTTCATAAGCGGCATAACCTACGGTGCCACCGGCAAAAGAGGGGAGACCCGTTATCCTGGGCATAGAAAACTGAGCCAAAAATTCTTTAAACAATAGATGTGGTTTGCCGGTTTGTGTGGTTGTACTGCCGTCACGTAAAATTGTTTCAGCATAATCCCTATAGGCGGTAAAACCAGCCAACAGCTTAGTTCCAATAAAAGAATAACGGCCAAAATTTTTTCCTGTCTGCGCACTCTCCAAAATAAACCCAGGTTTATCACCTACCACTTTATAATACAAAGAAACAGGCGTTTCTAAATCAGTAGACAATTCAGCCCAAATCGGAAGTACAGTATAAGTATCGGCTAATCGACAAAATTCTTCTTTATCCGGATAGACCTGCATTTACTTTTGAGCCCCCTTATCCAATGCATAACGAAGTGCAGCCACAAAATCCTTTGCGGCATTAACGCCTTGTAGCTTTAAGCGTTCCATCACGGCACTGCCGATAATAACAGCATCCGCCTGTTGTGCTGCTTGACAGGCAGCTTCCGGACTGCCAATTCCAAAGCCTATGGCTACTGGTATGTCGGTTTCCTGACGTACTTTTTCCAAAGCAGGCGCTAAGTGACTATAGTTGACTTGGCGTACTCCCGTTACTCCAGTACTGGAAACACAATATAAAAAACCTTCGGCCTGCCGGCAGATTGTTCTTAAACGGTCCGGGGTAGTGGTGGGTGCAATCAAACTAATTAAATCCACCCCGGCATTGCGGCAGGCGGCTTCCACACTACCAGCTTCCTCCAGCGGCAAATCCGGAACGATCAGTCCACAAACACCAGCTCGGGAAAAATTTTGAATAAATTTATCTATACCATACTGCATTATAAGATTGTAGTATGTCATTACAGCCAGTGGTATAGCGATCTCCTGTTTAAGTCTAGATAACATAGCTAACGTCTTGGCCACAGTAGCTCCACCAGACAAGGCCCGCGTAGCCGCATATTGAATAATCGGCCCGTCAGCCATAGGATCGGAAAATGGCAGGCCAATTTCGATTAAATCGGCTCCGGCAGCTTCGACTGCCTTAATTGCTTGCAGAGTAGTAGTATAATCTGGGTAACCGGCCATCACATAAACAATTAATCCTTTACGACCAGACGCTTTTATCTGCTTGAACTTATCCGAAATTAAACTCATAGCTGTCCCTCCAATACCTGTGCCACCATCTGCACGTCTTTATCGCCCCGCCCTGATAAGCAAATAACCACAGCCTCTGTTTCTTTTGTTTGCGGCATTAAATATTCCAGATAAGCTAAGGCATGCGAACTCTCTAACGCCGGAATAATTCCTTCCAGACGTGATACCTGTTGAAAAGCTGCTAGTGCCTCTTCATCCGTTACCGATGTATATTTCACCTTTTCACTATCTTTAAAATAAGCATGCTCAGGACCAACTCCTGGGTAATCGAGGCCAGCAGATATCGAATATGCCGGAATAACCTGCCCCTCGTTATCTTGCCTGAGGTAACTTAACGCTCCGTGCAATACTCCTGGCCGGCCATAAGACAGAGAGGCAGCATGCTCATTGGTAGTCAGACCCTTTCCCGCTGCTTCTACGCCAATCTTGGTTACTGCAGTATTATCGCGAAATGGATAGAAAATACCCATAGCATTGCTTCCGCCGCCTACACAAGCCAAAATATAGGTAAGATTGACACCCGCTTCTCTAACCTGCT
>CAZCEN010000248.1:0-4988 GCA_964497205.1 uncultured Sporomusaceae bacterium | reverse complement strand
GCGACTAACCTTCAGGTGGGGTTAAAACCCCATCTGAAGGTTAGTCTACTTTATCGAAGCAGCGGCGTGAGCTTGCCCTGATGAAAAATATGCAGGTAGTACATAGCGCGGGATAATGCTACATACAGAAGTTTGGTGTCCTGATATTCGGTAGAAAACTTGCGTTCCGATGCATTCCAAAGAATAACGCCGTCGAACTCCAGTCCTTTGGCCAGGAGGATGGGAGCCACAGTGACACCGCCATGATAGCTGGCAGCACCGCTTGTGATGACATTGAGATTGGTGAGCTGGGGGGCGGCGGTCTCGAGGACTTGGTACAATTTTTGGCTTTCTGTTTCCAGTTTGGTAAGAATACCAACAGATTTGCAGCCTAATGCCTGGAATTCTTCAACAACTTCAATGAGTCGCTTTACGGCAACTGACGCTGAAGCAGCCGCTTCAATAACAGGTTTGCGGCCAATTTCGTAGACCGGGACCGCTTTGGAGCGATTGGATGGCAGAACTTTGTTAAACAGGTCAACAATTTCCTTGGCTGAGCGGTAGCTGAAGTTTACTTCATAGTACCGGCATTTGGCCTCATCAAAAATTTCTTTGAGCAGTGACTGCCAACTGGTAAGTCCCCTGTCAGTATGGATGGCCTGAGACATATCGCCCATGATGGTAAACGAGCTGTTGCGGGACAGCAGGGATAATACCCGGTATTCTAACAAGTTAATGTCCTGGCCTTCATCTATCGCAATATGGTCAAATTTACCCATATGCCTGAAGCCATCAATGAGATATTTTAAGTAACACAACGGCGCAAGATCATCCCGTTCTATTTGTCCGGCCTCTAGGTTTGCCAAGGTATGGGTCAGCAATAAGTCGACTTCGACACCTGCGGGTTTGGTTTTGCGCCAGGCTGCTTTATCTTTGAACAGCTCGGAATATCCGTCGAACAGCGCAAGCACCGGCCATTTGGCAAAATGCTTAGCAATAAATTGTTCCCCTTCCGCAACATAACGGGCTGCTGTTTTTTCATCGGTCCGGGCCTTGCCACGATGGAGTTTCGCTTCATAGACTTCAATAAAGTTTTTTATCCGGAATCTTATGTATTTTTCTAGTGACTGCAGCCGCTCGTTGAACGGAATATTAGCTCCCTCGACAACTTTTTCCAGCTGTTGTTCCCGGCTGATTGCAAGCTGGTCGTCAAAAAGGCTGATTTCTTTGAGTTTCATGCAGAACTTTTCCAGCCGCTTATCAAGGAACAGTTCCATCACCTTAATAAATTCCAGAGTCCCCTTCCACCTTGCTGCCGCGGCAAGCGGCTCTGTTTCCGCCGGAGTCTGGGAAATAACCGGTTCGAGCTGCATAACGGCTGCCGCCAGATCGGCAAAGGTTGTCTGTTTTACATCCTGGGCATCAATTTCCGGCAATAAATCGGAGATATAGTCGAGAAAGATTCTATTGGGAGCTATAATGACAAGCTTCGTTGGGTCAAGTTTTTCATTATAGAGCAGGTAGGACAAACGGTGCAGCCCGATGGTGCTTTTCCCCGAACCGGCTACCCCTTGAATGATGGTAACTTGGTTTAAGGGCTCCCGGATGATCTGATTTTGCTCAGAACGAATCGAAGTAACAATATCTTTCAGCCGGTCGCCTGCGCCTGCCAGCAGCCGCTCTAAGAGAAACGGGTCGGCAATCAGCGATTCCTGCTGGCGGGCCATTATTTTGCTAAGAATATTATCTTCAGACATCGAGATCAGCTGGCCGTCTTCAATCTTGTACTGGCGTTTTAAACGGACATCACCGGTATAGTGGTAGCGGTCCAGAACTTCGTAGCTGGCGCGTCCGTCCTGGCATTCGTAAAATATTGTGGATACCGGGTCGCGCCAGTCAAATACTAAAATATCTTTTACGCTGCCAATATCTAATTTAGCCACTTTTGTCCGGCCAATATAATATTGGTCAAAATCTTCCGCGCCGTCTTCGCGAAAATCCACGCGGCCAAAGTAGGGGCTGTCAAGCGCTTTGGCAATATCATGCACTTTGATGGCATGATCGCTTTTCATCAGCGAATGGACATAGGCGCTGACTTCATCTTTTATGGACAACGACTGGTTAATTTTATGTACCCGGTCGTCCATATCATGTTCCAAGTCATGCATGATTTGCTTCATGGCCTTGATGGTATCGGCCAAGTGTTGTTGTTCATAAGAAAAATCGGGATGATTGTTCATTACATTACCTCGTGGTATCTTATCATAGTCATTTAAGTCTGCTAGAATAGTATAGGACTATGTTATTATATTGCGCAACCGGTTTTGTAATGCTAGGCAACATTATTTTGCGGAATGTTTCAGGACAATAGCTGGTAAACTATGGAGCGGCAGGATTGTTATACGCCGAAAAGGGGTTTATACGTGCAGGATAAATTGCAAAAACTTGATTACTATAAGTGGCTGATATTAGCTGTTGTTTGTACCGGAACCTTTATGTCGACAATGGCATCTTCGATTGTCAATGTAGGTTTGCCGCCGATAACCATTGCACTGCATTCGGATATTTTGACCGCGCAATGGGTGGTCACCGCTTATATGCTGGTGATTACCAGTTTGCTGCCGCTCATGGGAAGGCTGGGAGACGTATGGGGGCAGCGCAAGATATATAGTTATGGTTTCATTGGTTTTGTATTAGGTTCGCTATTATGCGGGCTTGCCAATTCTATGGGTATGCTTATTGGTTTTAGAGTGCTTCAGGCTATCGGCGCGTCGGCGCTTATTGCTAATTCGATGGGAATCGTGGCCGGCAGCTTTCCGCAAAATGAGCGGGGCAAAGTGCTTGGAATAATTGGTACTGTCGTGGCCTTGGGCGGCCTATGCGGCCCGGGTTTGGGCGGGTTGCTTGTTGAGCATTTCGGATGGCATACTATCTTTTTTGTCAATATTCCGGCGGGGCTGCTAGGGTATGCCGGTGTAAGACTGGTGCTGCCTCTTGATAAAAGGCTGCTTGACGAAAAGATAGATTATTTGGGGGCCTCCCTGTTCACAGGAGGTATGATCAGCTTTCTGCTGGCATTAAGTTATGGTAGTAAGTGGGGCTGGTTTTCACTCCCGATACTTGGCTGCTTCAGTTTTGCTGCCTTCCTGTTTGTTCGCTTTATCAAGCATGAACGAAGAATTGATTATCCCATGCTCGAGTTATCGATTTTCAATAATTGGGCATTTTCGGCGGGAAACATAGCCGGAATGCTTTCCTTCATGGCTATGTTTACAAGTACGATGCTCGTTCCTTACTACTTACATGATGTCCTTGCTTTTTCGCCAGGCAAAATTGGCTTAATTATGTCGGCATTTCCATTGATTATGGCGGTAACTTCACCCATAAGCGGCATGCTGTCCGACAAGGTGAGCACTAATATCTTAGCAACAACCGGCTTAGTAATTTTGGCAGCAGGATTAATAATTACCGCTAACTTGCAGTTGGATTCCAACATGTGGCTCATAATGACCGGACAAGCGCTCATGGGGTTTGGTAATGGCTTGTTTCAGTCTCCTAATAACAATAGTGTCATGAGTTCGGTTCAACCTCGCTATTTAGGGATAGCCGGCGGGGTTAACGCTCTGGGCAGGAACTTTGGTATGATATCCGGAACGGCTTTGGCTGTCGCAATTTTGGAGTACCGGCGTGCCGTTAATACTGCGGAAGTTGGCATACCTAACCCGGCGCAGCAACTGACCTTCTTTTTGGATGGGTTTCACTATGCCCTGCTGGTGGGCGCAGGCCTGGCCATTGCCGGTGCCTTAGTTTCCTTTATCCGGTCTGGCAAAAGGCAAATAGGCGGGGAAGGATGTCAATAATATGCTCAGCCACAGGCAACGGTAACTACGTATTATACACCAAGTTTGTGGTAACACTCAAAACAAATAACGCAAGAACAGTAGGCAGTAGGTGGCATAGCTTACGCTACGGGGTATAAAGCAGAATTTCACTTTTAATTTAACCGCAACGTCAGGTTAAAATTACACAAGGTTGGTGATGACATGGTTGGAGGACGTTTGTTCCGGCTAGGGGTTTGGTTGAAACTCTTGCGGGAAAATTTAATTATTGTATGGTTTGCTTGGCGGCATCCCCTTACTCCTGGTTACGTTAAAGGGCTGCTGGCGCTGGTGCTAATATATTTCGTGAGTCCTATTGATATACTTCCCGATTATATACCGTTTCTCGGTATTGCGGATGATGTTGGCCTTGTTACCGGGGTAATGCTATATTTGAAATACTTGCTGCCTGAACCGGTATATATGGAAAGCAAAAGGCAAAGCGAAAAATTGGGGCGGCGTATGCCATATATTTTGGGGGCAGTTGCCATAGCGGCGATTGTTTGGATTGCACTTGTTATAAAGCTGTTTCACAAGGTCTTCTTTGAATAGAAGAGGAAATCTATTAAAGACATGCGTAAAATTATTATAGGATGGGTCAGTTATGTTTATTTATACTGATATTGTCGAGAAATTTTCGTGTGAAATGTGCGGTCAATGCTGCCGTAATCCGTGGCAGGTAACAGTTGATGAGCAGAGCTACCTCCGTAATCGAGCGCTGTTTGTTGATACAGGACGAGAATGGGAGTTTGATCAAGCCTTTAATAAATTAGCCCAATCTAAGGGATATGGTGAGTACGCTTATATCGCTAAACAACCGGCAGGAGGCTGTTGGTTTCTAGATACGGATAATAGATGCCGGCTGCACAAGGAGGGTGGACACCGTCAGCTAGATGCCGTGTGTCAGACTTTTCCGCGTTACCCCATGAGCACGGCACGCGGCATTGAAATCACACTCAGCTTTAGCTGCCCGGCAGTGTTGAAGTTGGCAGACAGAATCGAACCGCTAAAACTTATCAGGTCAGAGCAGTCGCCGATTGAGCTGCTGGCTGACAACTATGTGGTCGAGATTCATCCCGGTCAGCAGCCGCTTTCTAATCCTCTACGCTATTATTTTGAATTGGAAATGCA
>CAZCEN010000247.1:3671-5040 GCA_964497205.1 uncultured Sporomusaceae bacterium | reverse complement strand
TATGTAGAGCCAGGCAATCTTAATACCCCGTCGTCACTTGCCAGACTTAAAGAATTCGGTCAATCACTAAAAAACAGGGTAGACGCGGTAATTTCCTTTGGTATCGGCGGCTCTTACTTAGGTAATAAAGTATTGTTTGACGTGCATTGCGGCGAGTTTTGGAACAGCAAAAGTACTGAACAGCGGCAGGGCTATCCCAAGCTGTATTTCAGTGGTAATAACATTGATCCGCGCAGGACGACTGAGCTGGTTGCGCTTATTTTGCATGAGGCAAATAGCAAAACCGTACATGCGAAAGCCAGCAACGCTACGATTGCGTCCGAACCGTATAAAGTACTGCTTATTGTAATTTCTAAATCAGGTTCAACCCTTGATACTATGTCTAATTTTATGGTAGTTTATGACGCTCTTACAAAAGAAGCTCCGGCAATTGCGGTAGAGGTGGTTGCCGTTACCGATCCGGCGGAAGGAGCTAACGAAACCTTGCTGCATAAGCTGGCGGCAAAAGAAGGCTGGCCTATGTTCAGTGTACCTGACGGGGTCGGCGGCCGGTTTAGTGTCTTTTCTGAAGTAGGACTGGTCACCGCCGCGTGCATCGGCTTTGACATTGATGCCTTCCTGGCGGGAGCGCAGGCTATGGATAAGGCTTGCCAGACGGAAGATATCTGGCAAAACCCGGCTATGCTAAATGCAGCGCTCAAATACCTGGCGGCGGAAAACTATGGACGGGATATAGAAGTGTTCATGCCTTACGCCGATTACCTAAAATCGGTGGCCGAATGGTATATTCAACTGTTGGCCGAATCGCTGGGCAAGCGGACAGACCGGGAGGGGCGCGAAGTATTCTATGGCCGTACTCCGATTGTGGCCGTAGGTACCACTGACATGCACGCCCAGACCCAGCAACACCAGGATGGCAAAAAAAATAAGATTGTCCAGTTTGTCAAAGTGGCTGAATGGGCAACAGACCCGGTAATCCCTGACGTATTTCCCTCTGCTGCAAAGCTCTCCGAAATTTCCGGTTTTCCGTTAAGTCAAGCGCTTGACGCTGCTCGTGAAGCCAATGCGGCAGCACTAAAAAATGACGGACGGTTTAATGCTACCTTTGTTTTACCGGAGATGAACGCCTACCATTTGGGTGAATTACTATATCTGTTGGCATTGTCGGTCGCCTACGAAGGTGAATTAGCCGATGTCGATGCATTTGATCAGCCGGGAGTAGAAGCCTATAAACGGCTGTTGGGTCCTATGTTGAAACGCCTGAAGTAGTTCATTCTTAAGGTTTTAAAATCCACTCTCAGGAGTGGATTTTTTTTCGGCAAAAACTTACGATTTAACTATTGTTAAATTAGCCGGTTATTCATTTTGC
>CAZCEN010000247.1:0-3661 GCA_964497205.1 uncultured Sporomusaceae bacterium | reverse complement strand
CTCTTAAGAGTGGATTTTTTTTCGGCAAAATTATATTCGTGGCACAACCACTGCAGCACAGGCTGCAAAAACTTGCGATTTGACGATTGGTGAGATTGTTAAATTGCCCGGTTAGTTATTTGCCAATATTTTTTGTTGGCAAGGAATTATAAATAAAATGTCGAATAAACACTAAATATGTAAATTTAATAGTTTTTTTGTCTGAACAGTAAAAGGTCTAATCTGTAAAAAAATCATTTTTATTGGAAGGGTTGAGAATTACGCAAACAGGGAGTTAGTACGAATAGTGGGTATGCACGTTAAAAGATGATTTTTATGTTAACTGAACAATTTGCAGGAAAATCTCGAATTGTAGCGAATGTCTAGACATATTGATGAACTTTTTCCTTACTTGTTATATTTTTACATAACCCGCCAGGAGGTGGTTTTTTTGCCAATTAGAATTGTTATCGCAGATGACCATGCCCTGCTTAGACAGGGGATAAAAAATGTTCTCTCATTGGAGCCGGATTTTGATGTTGTTGGCGAGGCTGCCGATGGGTCTGAAGCCATATATAAGGTAGAAAGCCTAAAACCGGATATACTTTTACTTGATGTAAATATGCCGCGATTAAATGGGCTGGAAGTAACCAAGCAGCTGAAGGTGACTAATGCACCGGTTAGGGTTATTATTCTTACCATGCATGATGATGAGAGTTATGTATTAGAAGTGATTAAATCCGGGGCTGTTGGTTATCTTTTAAAAGATATTGAACCGGGAATGCTGGTCAAGGCCATTCGTATTGTTTTTGAAGGACAATCATTTATCTACCCTACATTGGCACAGCGCTTATTTGGTGAGCTTTCGCGCCAGGAAGAAAAACGTCTGGAAGTTCCGCCAATGCTGGAACGGCGTAAAGAAGAGCGGTTGACCTACCGGGAAGTCGAAGTTTTGCAACTGATTGGCCAGGGCATGAGCAATCAGGAGATCGCCAAGAAGCTGTATTTAAGTGAAAAGACCGTCAAAAATCATTTAACAAATATTTTTCGCAAGATCAATGTTGTTGACCGGACTCAAGCTGTGTTGTATGCAATTAAGCATAAAATTGTCGTGCTTGAGTAATTAAGTATACTAATCAAACGCACTTATAGGTTATAAGCGTTTTTACCCTGGATTTGTATTCAAGTAACGTTTTTTATAGACTGTGCATATACTATCCTATCCCAAAGCGAAGGGGGTAGGATAGTTTTGTTTTTATCATATACGGCAAGTATTGTCTTGCTCTCGTTGGCGTTGTATGGTTTGTGGTATGTCATAAAAGATATCTGGAATTGGATTCATACGTTGGAGTTTGTGCGGCCGCCTGACGTCAGTTTTGTTATATTAGTGCGTAACATGGAGCATGAGATAGAGGATTTGATGCGGTATCTGGTCAAGGAGATAGTGGACGGCGGCCACGAATGTGATGCTGTTATTGTAGATTGCGGCTCTGATGATCTAACTCCGATTATTTTAAAGAGGTTAGCAACCGAAATGGATACTATCACGTTTGTAACAGGAACAAGCGTGGTTCGCCCTGTTGCCGAAGTAATGCCTTTATGCCGCGGGGCGGTGGTACATATACTTGATTTGACCAGTAGGCTGAATGTTGAGCAGTTTATGGTGGTGGTTTCCTCACTGTTACGGCAGAATAAACACGAGGTGGCAGTTAAGAGTAGGGCTGACGCTTGATAGCCAGTATTTCATTAAATACATCAACAAGCTTTACCGCCAGCGTCAACAGTTCCGGTGAATAACCGGCAAAACTCTCCTGGAAAGAGCGAGCAGGTAAAGCGCTTAGTGAGTAAGGTGTGGAACTGACCGCCAGCCGGGTTAAAGCAAGTTGACGGTTGATAGTAACCGATGTCCACAGAACCGGGACTTCGGCCTTACCAGACAATGTAATTGTTGCCTGGTAAGGTTTATTTGTGCTGGTACGAATGGCGGTAACAGCATGGAAATTAATGTAGCCGGTAGTAGTGTCACCATTTATGCGGGGTTTACGCACTTTAACCGGAACAAGAACAAGTCCTGGCGCTATGGGCAATGGTTCCAGATTTTTTCGTCCGGTTGCCGCCTTAGTTTTATTTTTCAGTGCTGTAAGATCGACAGCACGGCTTTTGGCTAGTCGCTGAATAACGGTGCGGACTTTTGTGTTTAGGGTGGTAGTACTGCCATCGTCAGCGATTATTAGCGTACTGTCGCCGGCCGTGGTGTAACAGGGAAGAATGGCGGCAATACGCGCATAGGCAGATAAAAGATTGGTCATAACATACCTCCGTCTTTACCGAACACATGTTCGATGATATGGATCCATAATAACAGAAAAGTAATATATTGGCAAGGGGGGCAAATGTAGCAGCAAAAAGTGACGGTACTTGTGCGTAGGCCTGGGAATCGTTACAATAGTAAGGGAAAGACAGGGAGGTAACATATGAGTTTACTGGAAGTTCGCGGCCTGAGTAAGGCCTATGGCATACAAACAATTTTTTCTGATATTAATTTTCAAATTCGCCGGGGAGAAAAGGTTGGTTTAATCGGACCCAACGGCGTAGGTAAAACGACCTTGGTGCGCTGCCTGTTGGGGTTTGAAAAACCTGACAGTGGGCAGGTAATTTTGGATGCGGGTGAGCGTGTCGGGTATGTAGAACAGGATACCGGGCTGGGCAGTGCTACCTTATATGACGAACTGGTTGCCGCGTACGGTGATGTCCTGGGCTGGCAGCAGGAAATGCGGCGGCTGGAAGCCGGCATTGCCAGTGAAAAAGATCCGGTTAAACTTGACCGGTTAATGAAAGAATACGCGCAAGCTGTCGAGCGGTTTGAACGGGGCGGCGGCTATGAATATGAGAACACCGTTAGGCGAGTGGCATTTGGCTTGGGCTTTACGGCAGAGGACTTAACCCGGCCGGCCAATGAATTTTCCGGCGGCCAGAAAACACGGATTTGCTTGGCGCGGGCCCTTATTAGGCAGCCTGATTTTCTGTTTTTGGACGAGCCGACAAACCATCTGGACTTGGGTATGGTGGAGTGGCTTGAGGAATTTTTAATAAACTATTCGGGGGCTGTGCTGGTTATATCCCATGACCGCTATTTTCTTGACAATGTAGCAAGCAGAATTCTGGCCATTGAAAATAATACGATTGCCGATTACAGTGGCAATTACAGTGAATACTTAGAGAAAAAAGCCGAAAAATTTGCTGCTCAGGAAAAGGCCTATGCCAAACAGCAGGCGTTTATTGCCAAGACAGAAACCTATATTGACCGTTACCGGGCCGGAATCAAATCCAAACAGGCCCGGGGACGGCAGAGCCAGCTTGCTCGGTTGGAGAGACTGGCGCGCCCTGAGGATATGACCGGGTTTGATTTTTTTGCGTTTAACCCGCCGGCGGAGTGTGCCGAGCGTGTTGCTGAGCTGGGGGAAGTGACGGCTGGTTATGGGGATAAAACAATACTTAACGAAGTATCACTGCTCGTCCGGCGCGGCGATGGTGTGGCGCTGGTAGGGCCAAATGGGGCGGGAAAAACCACCCTGTTAAAGCTATTGACAGGCGAGCTTGAGGCAAACCGCGGTAAGGTCAAGCTGGGCAGCCGGGTGCGGCTGGGGTACTTTGCTCAGGAGCATGAAACACTGACAGATAC
>CAZCEN010000246.1:0-5043 GCA_964497205.1 uncultured Sporomusaceae bacterium | reverse complement strand
GGAATAATTGTTGTACTTACGTTTTATGCCATTATTAAACGATGGGAAACACGGATGGTTTTATTTGTATCCGGGCTAGTTATGGCAGCAATTGCCGGTAAGGCTTTGGATGTAATTGACGCTTTTGCCAAAGCAATGGTTAACGGTGGTTTGGTGCCTGTTATTTGTACTGTTATGGGTTTTGCTTTTGTTATGAAATATACAACTTGTGACAGGCATATGGTGCAGTTGTTGGCTGGCGGGATTACCCGTATGCGGGCTATCTTAATTCCGACAACTGTTATGGTGACTTTTGCTATTAATATTGCTTTACCAAGCGCCGCCGGTTGTTCAGCCGCGGTTGGCGCTATCTTAATTCCTACGTTGATACGGGCAGGCGTTCATCCGGCAATAGCTGGCAGTGCAGTACTTGCCGGAACCTGTGGCGGTGTCTTGAGCCCGGGATCTGCCCATCCGCCTTTTATCGCTAAGCTTGCTGGGACCGATGTTATGAGTGTTATCGCCGGGCATACTGTTGCTGCGATTATTTGCGCTCTTATTGGCGCTGTTTCGTTGATGGTCATTGCGATCATGCGTAAAGAGAATAAAGATTGTAATGTTGAACTATGTGAAGTAGCCGCTGATACAACAGAACAATTTCAGGTTAACTATATTAAAGCTATCGTGCCAATAGTACCTCTAGTCTTATTGGTGCTAGGAAGCAAGCAGATAAATGTGCTGCCGGCCGTCTCGGTGCCTGAGGCAATGATATTTGGTACTATTTTAGGTTTGGTTGTTTGCCGTTGCAATCCGCAAGTAGTTTCCAAAGAGTTCTTTAATGGTATGGGCAGTGCCTATGGCAGTGTAATCGGTATTATCATTGCCGCAGCTGTATTTACCAGAGGTATGGAGCTCATTGGGTTAACGGGTTCTTTAATTGAGGTTATGAAACACTCCGAACAAATCTCCCGGCTTGCTGCTGCGTTTGGGCCGATGATAATAGCTATTTTATGTGGCTCCGGCGATGCCGCTACCTTGGCCTTTAATGGTGCTATTACTCCTCATGCCCAGGATTTTGGCTTCGGCATATCACAAATGGGTTCAGCCGCCTTTTTAAGCGGAACATTTGGTAGAACCATGTCGCCAGTGGCTGGTGCGGCTATTGTTTGCTCGCAGTTAGCAGGTGTTGATCCCATCGAGCTTGCCAAGCGTAATACTCCCGGAATGATTATTGCCGCGATTGCCGCCATGTTTATGCTATTGTAGAGGAGGTTATTAATATGGAAAAGTTGGATTTTAATCTAGATGAGTATATAAAGGAATTGGAGCACTTAGTAAACATCGACAGTGGCAGCGACGACCCGGAGGGAACGGCGCAAATAGCCGCTTATTTTGCCGATAAGTTTTCCCAAATGGGCTGGTCGGTTAAACAGGTAAACGTTGGTGAAGCAGTTGGCCCTTGTTTAGAGATTACCAACCGAACTACTGCACAGTTTGATATGCTGTTAATCGGTCATATGGATACTGTTTTTTCTAAGGGAACTGCTAAAGAACGGCCATTTTCCATTTCCGGCAACCGGGCATATGGGCCGGGTGTTGTTGATATGAAAGCCTCGCTTTTATCCGTCTATTATGCCATGAAACAGTTAGAATCGATTGGAAAGCTTCAGTCAGCGGCTGTATGTATTGCCTTTAATAGCGATGAAGAAAAAAGCTCTGCCTATTCGCGCCCCTGGCTGGAAGGCCTGGCGGCAAAAAGTAAATGCGCTCTTGTTGTAGAACCGGCACGGGCCGATGGGTCCATGGTTCATACCCGCCGCGGCGTAGGCCGGTATACAATCGAGTTTAAAGGGGTGGCATCGCATTCGGGTGTGGCACCGGAGAAAGGTATAAGCGCTATTAATGAGCTGGCACATTGGATCTCAGGACTTCATGGGGTAACTAATTATGAATTGGGAACTAATGTTAACGTGGGAGTTGTCAAAGGTGGTACTACGGCCAATACGGTGGCTGAGAACGCAGTAGCCTTAGTTGACTTACGCATGAAAGAAATGAGCGAAGTTACCCGGATTGAAAATACAATAAAATACTTATTGGACAATCCTATGACGCCGGGTATTAAGGTCAATGTTAAGGGTGGTGTTACCCGGCCGCCGATGAATCCGTCGCCGGCAGCGCTGGAACTGTGTGGCAAGGTAGATAAGATTGCTGAACGCCTGGGGATTGATTTTAAATGGATTGCGACAGGCGGTGGTTCTGATGCTAATATTACTGCAGCTATGGGTGTGCCAAGTATCGATGGTCTGGGACCGATTGGCGGATTATCGCATACCGTAGAAGAGTATTTAGAGCTGGACTCGATAGAGTCCAGGCTGCAATTGTTGTGCGATCTGCTGGCGGAACTAGCTAAGGAAGCGGCGCACTAAAGTTACAGATAACAACTCGAAATAATGGTGAGAAGGGACAGTAGGATATGAACAATTTTGATTTTAAAACAAAACTTGTTGAACGGTTTTTCCGCTATGCGGCGGTAGAAAGTCAAAGTAAGTCTGGGAGCGATACTATTCCCAGCACACCCGGGCAACTGGAATTGGCTCGACTTTTACAAACAGATTTGACTGCACTTGGTCTAACTGATATTAAACTAACTGAACAAGCCATACTTACTGCCAAGCTGCCAGCCAACCTTCCGGCGGATTCTTTAGAGAAAGTTCCACCGATTGGTTTTTTGGCGCATTTGGATACTGTTGATGTCAGCTTAAGCCCAAACGTAAAGCCGCGTATTGTTAAGCCCTATGACGGCAAAGACATTTTACTTAATCAAGAGCAAGATATTTGGCTGAGAACGGCCGACCATAAAGAGATCCTAAATTATATTGGACAAGAGATTATTGTGTCAGATGGTACAAGTGTGCTTGGCGCTGATAATAAAGCCGCAATTTCTGCTATAATGGTGGCTCTGGAAT
The DNA here is from genome assembly GCA_964497205.1 of uncultured Sporomusaceae bacterium. Classification (GTDB taxonomy): domain Bacteria; phylum Bacillota; class Negativicutes; order Sporomusales; family Sporomusaceae; genus Sporomusa. The sequence goes on along the minus strand of CAZCEN010000246.1, from coordinate 2,098 downwards.
ACTTCCAGACTGAAAAGTCTTATTATCATGGCGATATCTATATTGCGTTTGTCCCGGATGAAGAAGTCGGCTTATGTGGTTCAAAAGCCATGAATTTAGCTGATTTTCCGGTTGCGTTTGCCTATACGATTGACTCTTGTGAATTGGGCGAAGTGGTGTACGAAACCTTTAACGCCGGCAGTATGGCAATCACTATAAAAGGGGTCTCGGCCCATCCAATGTCGGCTAAAGGGGTAATGGTAAACCCTGTACTTGTGGCCAATGACATTATTAATCATCTTGACCGCAAAGACACACCGGAACATACGGACGGCAAGCAGGGGTATCTCTGGGTAAATCGTATCACCGGCAATGCCAACGGTGCACAGATGAATATTAATATTCGTGATTTCGATAAGAATCTTTATGAGGCAAGGAAAACATACCTTGTTGACTTGATGAAGCTAATTGCCGCCAAGCACCCGAAGGCGCAAATCTCGTACAAAATAACTGATATCTACGGCAATATTGCCGATTCACTAAACGAGGACAGCAAGCAGTGTATTGATTTTATTTATCAGGCAATGAAAAACTTGTCGATTACGCCAAAAACTATTGCTATGCGGGGTGGCACTGACGGTTCCGCATTGTCGGCCCGAGGGCTGCCTACTCCCAACTTTTTCACTGGTGCGCATAACTTCCATTCCAATTGTGAATTTTTACCTGTGGGTTCGTTTGAAAAGTCTTGTCGCATGATTCTTGAGATTGCCAAGCAGGTGTGCAACCATTAATTAGTAGATTTTTAACTGCAGTTTATTTTTAATGCTTAACCGCCGTGGGCGCAGGCAATATGTATGCGATACCCCTAGTAGTAGAAATCAACTATCATAGGGGTATCGTTATTTTAATTAAGGTCATAATTAGCCACAAATCTAATGAAATTCAAAAAAAGCATGACTAAAATAAGCAATACAGGTACTTAGATTAAAACTACTTAGGAGGCTGGTTAGGCCATGCTAAAATGGAAGAGTAAGGCGGCATATCTTGCCGCTGGTCTGATCTTTCTGCAACAAACCTTTGCTTTTGCTGCGCCCACCGAATTGAGTTTACAAGACAGCATTAATTACACGCTGAAAAATAACCCGTCTATTCAAATTGCCGACCAGGATAAAAAGAAATCCGAGCTTAGTGTTGATGAAACTAAAGCAGGCAATATGCCGACACTTTCCCTTGGTAGCAGTTACAACCATCAAAACAATTCCACTGATGACAAATTGAACAACAGTTTGCGGATGAACTGGCAGCTTTATAGCGGCGGCCGAACAGAAGCCCAGGTTGACCAGGCCAAGCTTGGGGTTCGTACTGCCGACCTCAACGTAGAAAAAACCAAACAACAGTTGACCCTTGATGCCACTTCCAATTACTATGGGGTACTTGAGGCGCAAAACATGCTGACAGTGAATCAGGAAAGTGTCAGCAATCTGCAAGCGCATCTAAATATAGTACAGGCAAAATACCAGGAAGGCATGGTAGCAAAATCTGAATTGCTGCGGGCTGAGGTTGAGGTAGCCAATGCTAACCAGAATTTGATTAAAGCTCAGAACCAGTATGATCTGGCCGTATCCAATTTACTGACAACCATGCACATGGATTCTGGAACCGAGCTTAAGTTAAAGGGTGAGTTAACATATCAGTCGGATAACAGAACGCTGGAGCAAGCGATTCAGTATGCCAAACAGAACCGCCCGGAAGCTGTGCAAGCGCAAGTTAGTGTTGACAGCGCCAAAAAAGGCATCGAAATTGCCGAAAGCGGCAAGCGCCCATCGGTATCTCTTTCCGCTTCTACCGGCTGGACTGACTCAGTGCTGCCTAACGACAACAATAACTGGTCTGTTGGTGCTTCGGCAAACTGGAATATTTTTGATGCCGGTGTAACCAAGTCCAAAATCAGTCAGGCGGAGACCTCGCTGGCCAAAGCTAATTTGCAGGTCGAGCAGACATTGGATAGTATTGACCAGGATGTCCGTCAAAGTTATCTTAACATGAAAGAAGCAGAGAAACGTCTGAACAGCACCGATGTAACGGTGAACAAGGCTAACGAAGATTTATATATTGCTCA
>CAZCEN010000245.1:0-5063 GCA_964497205.1 uncultured Sporomusaceae bacterium | reverse complement strand
ATCGCCTATGGCGCAGGATCTTATGCCAAGCGCTATGAGTGTGGCAGATAAGGCGAAACAGGCCGGTATAATTATTGGTATCTTCGCAATTGTTAATGGTTTGGGGCGCCTTTTTTGGGCATCGGTATCTGACAAAATTGGCCGCTGTACAGTCTTTTGTATCTTGTTTGGCAGCCAAGCGGTCGCGTTCTATTTCTTGGCTGGTGTTAAAGACCTGGTAATGTTCACTTTGATTTGTTCTTACATCTGTGTTTGGTACCAAATACGTAGGCAGGATTTATGGCTGGGTGGTGACTGCTTGGGGGGCCGCCGGCATTATGGGGCCAATGCTGTTTGCCAAGCTCCGTCAGGCAACAGGAGACTATAATGAAGCGCTTATTATTACGGCAGGGACTTTGGCAGTGGCGCTAATATTACCGCTGCTGGCAGTTCCGCCAAAGGATAAAATTGATAGCATCAAGGCCGCAGAACCTTGCTTTATAAATAAAACGCCACACTAATCAATGTGGCGTTTGTTTACTGTTTTGTGATAATTCCTGCCAGGCGCGCATACCGGAAACAGTAGACCAGGCATCAATTGGAATAAAGCAAGTTGCAGCGAGGGCGAATAATAGAGCAATACGGGCAGAGAGCACGGCTACAGCCGTAAAGCTTTGCTTGAGCTGGTCAGCCAATTTTTTGGAAACACCGATATAGAACATGCCGATAATTTGGCCTGAGTCATTTTTTATTGGTGCATAGCAGGTTTGATATTTAACACCGACAACTTCAGCTTCACCGACATAGATTCTGCCGCCATGCAATACTGTTTCCGTAACATAATCTGCGGCCACCGTACTAGTGGCGCGGCTGCCGTCACGCATTACATTGGTAGCGACACGGGTATTGCCTAAGAATATTGTCACTGTGTCATTCGTCAAACGTCCGATCTTATCAACAAATTCGGTATCGTCATTGATGCGGATACTGCCTTTATATAACTCTCCGTCAATCACTGTCCAAGGGCCAGGGCGCATATAATCGACAATTTCCAACGCGGTAGCCAAGTCAGATTTGGCTTTTTCGGAAATCGCTGCTTCAATCTGTATCTGCATATCCCGGATAGTAACAATGCCGACAATTAAGCTGACTAACAGCGCTGCACCAACAAGAGCGACCGTTAGTTTGGTTTTGAGACTAAGCTGCTGCATGGTAGCCTCCTTAGAAAGCAGCCTATTTAAGGCCGAGAGCGATTTTAAGATTTTTTACCCTGTTGCGGCTTACGGGTACTTCTTGCTTGTTCGTGTCGTTCATGCGCACTAAATAAGAGCCGTGGAACCAGGGCGCAATTTCCAGAATTTCATCCAGGTTGACGATATATTGGCGATGAATGCGCAAGAAATTTGCCTCGGTCAGTAGGTTATCAAACTCCTGTAACGTCAGCATAGCCGAAAATTCGCCGGTACGGGTGCGGACATATACGTCTTTGTCCTTAACATAAATAAAAACAATGTCTTTCTTATTTACCGGGACAATTTTTCCGCCGGATAAGACACAGACTTTGGCAATCTGCGCGCTTTTTTCAATGATAGTCTTTGAAGATAAACTCCGTACTTTGGTTAATGCGCCGGCTAACTTTTCCTCAGTAACCGGTTTGGTGATGTAACCAACGGCCGGTGTTGCAAAGGCATCAACGGCATGCTCTGGATATGCCGTGATAAATACGATGTAGGGCGGTTTATTCATGCCGTTTAGCTTTTGTGCCATTTCTAGACCAGACATGCCGGGTATATTGACATCCAAGAAGACTAAGTCTGGTTTCTTTTCTAAGATATAAATGATGGCATCTACGCAGGTAGTAAACTTAGCACATACCTCAATATCTGGATGTCGTCCGAGCAAGTATTCAATCTCATCGCAAATTGGTTGTTCGTCATCAATAATAACAGCTTTTGTCTTCATGATACGTCACCTTCTTTCTGCAATGGTGTAGATTGGAAAGGGAGTCGCAGCTGGACTGCGGTACCAAAGGACTGATCGGACTTTATTGTAAGGCCAAACCCTGACCCGTACAGACTTGTTAATCGCTTGTGAACATTGGATATTCCAACTCCTTCAGCATGACCGGATTGAATCTGTTCAAGACGTGCCGGTGAGATGCCTACTCCGTTGTCGGTTACTGTAATAATAAGAACACCATTTTCAATATAGGCATCAATGGCCAGGAGGCATCTGCCCAACTTCGGAAACAGACCGTGATTTAGCGCGTTTTCTACCAATGGCTGTAGCGATAGCGCCGGAACCAAGGCGATATTCGCGGATTCATCAACATTAACTGCGATATCCAGTCTTTCACCAAAACGTGACTTAGCAATCTCCAGGTAGGCCATGATTGCGGTTAATTCATCCTGAAGTGTCAACAGCTCTTCTTGATTGGAATAACCGCGATGCATCAGAGTAGCCAAACTTCCCAGTAAGCTGCGGGCTTTATCGGGGTCTGTGCGACAGAAGGACATGATAATATTAATCGTATTAAAGAGAAAATGGGGGTTAATCTGAGCCCGTAATGCTTTTAACTCAGCCTTTTCCCGCATTTTTCGCTGCTCATCAATTTCAGCTAACTGAATTTGCACTGATAGCAAATTCGCAATACCATCAGCAATTCTGATATCCAGCTCTGATACCGCATGATCTGTAACCCGGGCAAGCTCGATGGTGCCGACAACCTTATTGCCGGTAAACAGGGGGACGACAACTCCCGCTTTTAGTTGACAATTAGGAAAAGGGCAGCCGCGGTCGGACGAAGTCGTAATAATTTTCATGATTTTGTTGGTTATGGCTTCTTTTACTACGGCAGAGGTTATAGGTTCACCGGCTTTATGATGATCGCTGCCCTGGCCGACAAAGGCCAGACGCTTATATCTGCCGGTAATTGAGACTGTGTCTACTTTAGTCAGCTCATAAATAATGCGGGCTGCCACAGTGGCTGAGTGACGGTTGAATCCTAATCTGAGATAGGGGAGAGTCCTGCTGGCGATTTCTAAGGACAATTGAGCAGCGCGGGCACCATAAATGTCTTGTTCTGCTTCAATCCAATTGATGATAAACAGGAATAACCAAACACCGAGGACGTTAACTATCAAGGTTAAGACTGCGACTTTAAGGTTAAAAATAATTAAATGCGCCGGGCCGGACATCAGTGTAATGAAGCACAGTTGGCACAACTCGGCCACCAAAGTAACGCCGGATCCGATGAGCGGCGTTAGTTGAAAAAAGTTAAAACGGAATCTGAGCATTCCGGCTAAAGTACCTGCTAATACTGTATAAATAATCGGAGCGGTTTCTGCGTTTTCCACAAGCTCCATATAACTTCCGCAAATAAGTCCAACGCTAAACCCCGCTAGCGGGCCCCCGGCAATACCTGCTAATAAAACACCAAGCATGCGGGGCATAATTAACGGTTCTCCCCAAGGCAGAGCGCTGTAGCTGCCCGTTATTGCCAAAAAGGAAAATACCACAACAAGCGGAAACAGACTTGCTAACTGAAAGGGGTCGTTTACGCACCGCATAATAAAACGGCTGCGGCCGATAAGATACGCAGTCATCGAAATAAATGACAACGTACTTAGAATTTCTAGTAAGATTAAAACCGTCATAATTGCCTCCGCAAAAGAGTCTATAAAAATATTCGAACGCTTCGGTTAGATTTCCTTTTTTGACTCTGTGAAAATATAGAATATTTTCAAAAAATGGGTTTTGCATTTCAAGACTTTTATGCGGGTTAGGTGCCTTGGCATTTTTAATTAACGAAGGTAATGCTTGACGAATAGTAAGCCATAATATATAATTACATCTAGCAAACGGCCCGGTGGTGTAGTGGTTAACATGCCGCCCTGTCACGGCGGAGATCGAGGGTTCAAGTCCCTTCCGGGTCGCCATCTTCCTTATCGGCGGGTGGGCGTTTATAGACAGTTGAATATGCCTCGGTAGCTCAGTCGGTAGAGCAGAGGACTGAAAATCCTCGTGTCGACAGTTCGATTCTGTCCTGAGGCACCACAACAGAGAACCTTGCAGTAGAGGGTTCTTTTTTTTATGCATTAAAAGAACGCTAGCCACAAATCATATAAATACGAATTTAAGGAGGGTGAACTATGTTTGACGACCGTAATCATGCCGGACGAGTGTTGGCGGAAAAAGTAGCCGAGCTCAACCTGAAAAATCCTTATATCCTGGCAGTTCCTCGCGGCGGCTTGGCAGTGGCATCCCCGATTGCAGAAAAGCTACAATGCAAAATGGCTGTTCTTATTGCCAAAAAGGTCGGACATCCGCTCAACCCTGAAGTAGCAATTGGCGCCATTATGCCTGACGGCAGCCTGATTCATGACAATCAGTACGTCAGTGGGATTGGCGTAAAACAAGAGAACTTTGATAGACTTGTTGCCGAAGCCCGTAAAGCTTTTGACGAGCGGGTTAAAGTTTATGAAGCTATGATTATAAAAAACCACGAAGTCAAAGATCGCGATATTATTATTGTTGATGACGGTATTGCGACAGGCTATACCATAATGGCTGCCGTCAAATGGGTCAAAAAATGGAACCCTGCCAGCGTGAGCATTGCCGTACCTGTTGCTCCCAATGACGTTACCCATAGATTACGTGATCAACAGGTTAACATTGTTTGTCTACTTGAACCTGACGTATTTACGGCAGTAGGTAGCTACTACAAGGACTTCCGGGATATGACCGATAAAGAGGCACTGGAATATCATCGCTTGGCTCCCGATAGTATCATCAGGCTGTAGAAAACAGCAAACCTATTCCTAAATGCAAAAGAGCCGATTATGGCTCTTTATTTTTACCTTTTGATTTTAGATGCAGTTTTTGTCATAAATTTTGTCAGTATTTCTTCTACGAACGCGGGAAGGAAATACCCTCCAAGCCTTGACATTACTGCGTTCTTCCTGTACAATAATAATCGTTCCTACTTATATATAATGCGGGCGTAGCTCAGTGGTAGAGTACCGGCTTCCCAAGCCGTGGGTCGCGAGTTCGAATCTCGTTGCCCGCTCCAGTAGAAAAAATGG
>CAZCEN010000244.1:0-5084 GCA_964497205.1 uncultured Sporomusaceae bacterium | reverse complement strand
GGATGATTTCCTTTGCACTGTTGATAGCATTATGCTCGTCAAATGCAAAATGATAGGATCCAGGAATCTTCATAATAGGCATTGTGGTTACAATTTTGGTGTGGAAGCACTCAGCTGCAGATCGTAAGCTTGGCATGATACACTGAACGTCAACAACCATAGCATCCATTGCGCCGGTCATAACTGCCAATTCCTGGGTAGCAAAGTTGGTAGCTATGGCAACGCCCTCACGCATGAGAACCTCGTTACCGGTACAGCAGATACCAACAAGGTTAATGCCGGTAGCGCCAGCAGCTTTGGCTTCGTCTTGCATTTCTTTAGCGGCATTAACAACCATTTGGCTTAAAAGAGGATTATGGCCATGGAGAGCGATGTTAACTTTGTCAGCTTTGATAGCGCCAAGGTTAGCTTCTGTTACTACAGGTACACCGGTACCAAAGAGAATATCAGATAAGTCGGTAGCAAGATGCTGACCGTCAATATCACAGAGAGCAGCCTTCAAGCCGCCGAAAATAATATTAACAGGATCAGAGTCAGTACCAACGTGGGTTTGGTGTAATAATTGAGCAAGACTTAAGTTGATACCACTAGGCATAATGGTAGTTTTACGCCACAGGTTAAGTCTCTTCTCATCAGTATAAGCGTTAATCCAGGTAAGTTCTTGAGTTTCGTCAACACGACCAAACTCAGCAAGAGCAGCGCTAGCAACGTCTTTAGTAATTGCCATTACATCGCGGCCTTCAGTTTCAACACCGATACGTTTTGCAACACGTACAAGTTTATCGGGATCGGTGACTTTATAGTCATGGAGCTTGCCTTCAGCAACATGCAGAAGGGTTTCAGCAATGTGACGGCCATGATCGGAGTGAGCAGCTGCACCGCCAGCAATGTAACGAACGGTATTTCTAGCAACGATGGTGTAATCAGCGGCACCACAAATACCTTTATTACCGCCTGGCTTCTTGGGCAGAATACGGCAAGGGCCTTGCAGGCAAATACGGCAGCAGATACCGGTGTTACCGAAAGTACAGCGAGGCTCTTGAGCTTTGGCGCGGTCAAATGTTGTTAAAAAGCCGATTTCTTTGGCTTTATCCAGCATTTGAGTGGCTGCCACGTCGATTGTTTTATGTTCGGACATTCTTCTTCTTCCTCCCTATGTTCATCATAGTTGTTTTTCAGGTGAGTCCACTTACAAGGAGCTTAGCTACTCAGGGTCATCTGTAATATGAGGATTTTTTCACATACTCTATATGCAGGTATTCGCTCTATGGTGAGCGAATACCTGCAAGTTTTTGAAAAAATTTGACTTGTTTATAAATTTTCAGTGTCAGCTTAGAATAAGCCGCTAACCTTACCAGTTTGAACGTCAACATCAATCCGACGATACGCAGGATCGGAACTGGTTCCTGGCATTAAGCTGATAGCGCCGGCCATCGGGCAGAGGAACTTGGCGCCGCCATAAACGAGGACGTCGCGGATCGGCAGTCTCCATCCTTTAGGTACACCTTTCCAAGTCGGCTCATGCGACAAGGACAGGTGGCTCTTAACCATCATTGTGCAGTAATCGGCATACTTAGGATCAGACTCAAATCTCTTAGCTTTTTCTTCAGCAAGCGGAGCCCAGTCAACACCGTCAGCTCCATAAACTTCTTTCGCAATTCTTTCAACACGTTGACGGAGCGGCATTTCCAGCGGATACAGGTATTGGAAGTTAACTTCTTCTTTACAAGCATCCATAACGGCATCAGCCAGATCAAGAGCACCGTCGCCGCCTTTGAGCCAATGCTCAGAAACAGCTGCACGAGCACCCGCCTGTTCAGCAATGCGTTTAACCAAAGCATGTTCAGCAGGAGTATCAGTATAGAAGGCATTGATACAAACTACCGGCTTAATACCAGATTTTTTGATCATGTTGATCAAATGCACCATATTTTCGCAGCCTTTTTCTAAGAGGCCAAGGTTTTCTTTAGTGTATTCATCAGGCAACGGCCGACCCGGTACAACGGTAGGTCCACCACCATGCATTTTGAGAGCGCGGACAGTAGCAACAAGAATCGAAACATTAGGTTTCAGTCCGCTCAGGCGGCACTTAACGTTCCAGAATTTCTCGAAGCCGATATCAGCAGCAAAACCAGACTCAGTAACATGATAGTCGAAGCATTTCAGACCAATGCGGTCAGCAATAATGGAGGATTGACCAATAGCGATGTTAGCGAACGGACCAGCATGAACAAAGCAAGGCTGACCTTCAACGGTAGCACACAGGGTAGGATTAACTGTATTACGCATCCAAGCAGTCATAGCGCCGTCAACTTCGAGGTCACCAGTGGTTACAGGCTCACCTGCTCTGTTATAGCCAACTACGATGTGCTTGAAGCGTTCACGCATATCAGCCAAATCTTTGGCAACAGCCAGGATAGCCATTAATTCGGAACCAACAGCGATACCGAATTTGGAATGCATCATGAAACCATCTTTTTTGCCGCCAAGACCCATAATAATGTTGCGAAGACCTTGGGCAGCGAAGTCGATAACCCAGCCCATTTCAATGTTTTTGGGGTCGATATCAAGGCGCTTAAGATTTCTCTTAGCTAACTCAGCATCGGTATAGTTAGCTTCGTGTTGCATTCTAGCGTTCATAGCAACCATAGCTAAGTTATGGGCGTTCATAATATCGTTGATATCACCGGTTAGACCAAGCGAGAATTCGGTCATAGGAATCAGAAGTGCGTTACCGCCGCCGGCAGCAGTACCTTTTACGTTCATGGTAGGGCCACCGGAAGGCTGCCGCAATGCGCCACCAACGTTTACGCCGCGTTTTCCAAGACCTTCCATAATACCAATAGAAGTAGTTGATTTACCTTCACCAAGTGGGGTAGGAGTAATGGCGGTTACCTCAATGTATTTGCCATCTGGTTTATCTTTCAGACGGTCAATAACTTTCAAAAAGTCAACTTTTGGAGTTTTGCCGTAAGGAATAATTTCATCTTTTTGCAGCCCCATTATTTCCATGTACTTTTCAGTAGTAGGAATTCTTCCTTCTGCCTCTGCTGCTTCGGCAATTTGCCAGTCTTTCAATACCGTAGGATCCCAAGCCATAAATCTAAATCCCCCTTTTTTTAATTACTTCAGACTGCGTTGGTTCTTGTCTTACTGCATTACTTTTTGTCTTGGCAGTCTGTAATGACGCGTGAATAAATTTCTTCCATACTCGCTTTAAAGGCTCCGGTAAGTATGTCTGCTTCGTTTCCGAGAGCAACATCTAAGAGCTCGTCATCAAAACGAATGACGCCTAACAGTTCTTGAGCCGCAAACTGTTCCTGGATGAATTTTTCTTCTTTGGGAGAACGAATTTTATTAGCAACTACCTTTATTGCTTCAATGCCCAAATCTTTAGCTAACTGCATTACCACCCTAGCTGTCTGAACACTGGTCTTGCTTGGTTCAGTAACCACAATCATAAGATCCATGCCTTTTGATGTGCCCCGGGTAAGATGTTCAATTCCTGCCCCCATATCAAGGATAACTACATCCTCTTTATCCAAAATCAGGGAGTCAACAACTGAGAATAAAAAAGCATTTTCACGGCAATAACATGCCGACCCGCCCGGTTTAACAGCGCCCATCCTCAAAAACTTGATGTTACCCACGCTAATGGAATACTCATCTAATATGTCATCGACGTCGGGATTAAGGCTGTAAAGCAATCCACCACCGGCGCTTTTCTCCTTAATCACTTCCTCCATGTCAATTAGCGGAATTACTTTAGCCAAGATATCATCAGGAATACCTAGCGCAAGACCTAAGCTTGCATCAGGATCGGCGTCTACTGCATAAACCCTGTGACCCGCACGGGCAAATAATTTAGCTAAACTGGCAGAGACAGACGTTTTACCGACGCCGCCTTTGCCGGAGACTGCGATTTTCAAATCTTCACCTCCTCCGCTACGTGTTTCTATCTAAGGATAGATATTCGCGGAAAATTTTGTATTACCTTTATTCGTGGTAATATTTGGAAAATTAATTAGATATTGTGCCAATTTGTCTAGCTCAGAGTTTTGGCCGTCTTGCTTAACAAACTGGCTCCAGCCGCAGCCGCCACTACTAAATCTTCGGTTGGCAGATTGTACTGAGCCGTGAAGTCAAATAATGCCGTCGCATTAGCCGGAAACTCTTCGTCACCTTCCCAGATAACATAGGTAATTGGAAGCTGAGGCAAAACATTCAGGGTAACGGCAGCATCGCCAAAGCGCGCATTTTGTCCGCCAAGCTTTTCACCTGCTTGGGTTAGAAGATTGGCTTTCTTGCCAAAAACCGCTTTAAAGAAGCCCAATACCCGACCATTAAAGGGCTGTAAATAAATCATACCACCTGGAATTTCTTTAAAAGAAACTAACTGTCCAGATAAGGGCTGTCCGCCTGCAGTGAGCAAATAATGAAGCAATACAACTTTAGCAGCCACCGGCACAGAATCCTGACGCCCAGCAAAGTTTACCTCGCCCGCAGGATAACTTACGGTATATACGTCATTTAGATATTTAATAGTAAAAAGACTCTTATTACTATCAAATTCAGCGCCACTGTTTGCAGCCATTGCTTCAGGGTTATTCGCGGCGAGACCAGTGCAAGCTTTTTCATAAGCCAGTTGATAGCCATTTTGCAGATGCTGGGGAGTGCTGTTATCTGTTTGCATCAAACGTGCCTCCTAGTACAATTAAGAGAATTATCGAAGGTTGCTATCTTTACTTAAACTAAGCCATTTGCATTTCGCAAGCCTGGATCGTTTGTTTACAAAGCACGACAGTGGTTACTGAGCCAACGCCGCCGGGAACCGGAGTGATTTTTTCAACTATCGGCTCTACCTCGGCATAATCCACGTCTCCACAATACTTGCCAGGATTATCCGGATCTTCGTTAATACCTACGTCAATTACTACTTGACCAGGTCTAACAAAGTTAGCTTTAACCATCTTGGCACGACCGACAGCAGCAATAAGAATATCGGCATCCGCACAAACTGCCGGTAAATTATCGGTACGGGAGTGGCAAATTGTTACAGTTGCATGTTCCCGAAGAAGCAGCAT
>CAZCEN010000243.1:0-5131 GCA_964497205.1 uncultured Sporomusaceae bacterium | reverse complement strand
GCCGCTGCTTCATACATATAAACGGGAATGTTAAGTTTTCCGGCAATTTCCTGGCCAAGTTCATTTGCCAGTTGTACGCATTCTTCCATGGTAATTTCGCTAACCGGTATAAACGGAATTACGTCAGTAGCGCCTATTCGGGGATGCTCCCCTTGATGCTGTTCCATATTGATAAGTTCAGCAGCTTTGGCGCAAGCGTTAAAGGCAGCAAGTTTCGCGGCTTGCGGTTCGCCGACAAAAGTAACTACAGTACGGTTGTGGCTGGCATCAGAATTAACATTGAGCAGCGTAACACCTTCTACTTTTTTAACCTCTCCAGCAATGGCCGCGATAACTTCCGGGCGACGTCCTTCACTAAAATTAGGTACACATTCAACAAGTTTTCCCATTTGATACACTCCTCATTATTTATTGTAAATTATGCCAAGTTTTATTTTAGCATATCAGTCAATAGCTCCAAGGTTTGGAGCCTTACCAGACTAATTACTTGGCAAAATGGTTAATGAACCATACGATATTCGGAATACCGATAATATCGACAAGCACTGCGCCGCACAGCGGCACGATGATTAACGCTTTGGGAGAAACTACCCCATAGCGGCGGCAGACGGCATCCATATTTGCTACGGCATTGGCAGCAACCCCTAGATTATGGCCAATCATACCGGCACACATAACAGCAGCATCATAGTTGCGTCCTAGTATTCTAAACAGTGGGAAGATACAAAAGGCAATAACAAAAATGGTCTGTATAACTAGAATTATTATCAACGGTAACGCCAGGTTATACAATTCCCAAATTCTCAGGGACATCATCGCCATCGTTAAGAAAACACCCAAGCTGATATCGCCAATTAAGTCAATTGATTTTTGACTCAATTTAATCATTGGTTTCACATCATTAAGATTACGGAAAATTATAGCCATAAACATACCGCCAACATAGCTTGGAAGATCGAAACCAGTAAACGCCTTTATTTTGGCGGCTACTATTGCCCCTAATGACATCATTACAAGTATCAAAGAAAACATTCCCATTACTTTTCCACTGGTTATAGTATCTTCCCGCTTTTCGGCGTCAAGAGAAGCCTGTAAGGCTGTCAATTCTTTATCTTCGTCAGTTGTAATCGCTACTTTATTACGATCAATCAGCCATTTTGCCAGTGGACCACCGATAAAACCAGATACAATAATACCATAGGTTGCTGAAGCAATTCCTACTACGGTAGCTCCCTGAACCCCTAATTTTTCTGCCATAGGACCAAAGGCCGCTGCATTACCCGGACCACCTTCCAAAGACACGGCACCGGCCATAACTCCTAAAACTGGGTGAATTCCTGTTGCCATGGCGGTAGCAACACCAATTACGTTTTGTAAAATTGCAATTAACCAACAGGCAACCACCAAATAAATTACAAACAATTTGCCGCCCCGCATCAACATTCCCAGACTGCCGCCAAGACCAATGGCAGTAAAGAAAACAAGCTGCGCCGGTGTTTGCAGCATACTATCAACTTTGAAAGTAACTATATTGGCTTCTTTAAGGCCCCATGCCAACATGGAAAAAGCCACACCGCCAATAACGGCTGCCGGAATACAGTATTTCTCTAATGCTGGAAAAGTACGGCGTGCCCAGTTGCCCAAAATTAAAAGTACGGTTGCAACAGTAACTGTTGCCAAGAAGTCAAACTTGAGCATAAGTACATTGTTTACAGTTTCGAAACTCATGGCAAAACCTCCTTTATTTATTTGCTTTAAGTAGTATGCAAGTATTAGGCCAACCCATTTCCGCTAGTAAACACTATATTTTTTGCTATTCAATCAAGTTTGAATTTACTGCACAATTTGCATTACTGCAAATTGTGCAGTAATGCAAGAAGCATCTGCGGCAAATACCGCAGACGCTTCTATCAATTTTTGTCCTGTTCATATTCTTTTATTTTATACCATAGTTTCCGCTCACTAATTTTCAATACCTTGGCCGTTTCCTGTTTATCATCATTCAGGTATTTTAAAGTCTTAAGAATAACTTTCTTCTCAATATCTTTGAGATTTTCACCAATATAAATCGGAATAAGCATTCCCTTTTTGGTACAAGCAGTATTGCGTGGAGAGCGTACAACCTCTTCCGGTAGATCGTTTACTGATATTTGCGGCCCCTCAGCAAAAACTATCGCCCGTTCAATGATATTCTCAAGTTCCCGAACATTGCCCTTGCATTCATACCCGCACAGGCAGTTAAGTGCCTCTGTCCCAATTCCCGTAATATTACGCCCCATTTTTTGATTATACTTGTCAATAAAATATTGAACTAAAACCGGAATATCCTCAATACGTGCCCTTAGCGGCGGCATATTAATAATAATAACGTTCAACCGGAAAAACAAATCTTCGCGAAAATGTCCGGAAGCGACCTCTTGACGCAAATCGCGGTTAGTAGCGCAAATTATCCTGACATCAACCTTTTTCCTCGTGCCTGCGCCCACAGGAGTAATCTCTCGCTCTTGTACCACCCGCAATAATTTGGATTGTAAGCGCAGATCCATTTCTCCGATTTCATCTAAAAACAATGTTCCTCTATGCGCAAGTTCAAATATGCCTTTTTTTCGATGCGTTGCCCCGGTAAAAGCACCCTTCTCATAACCGAATAATTCACTTTCCAACAATTCGCCAGGTATTGCGGCGCAATTAATTACTTCAAAAGGTTCATCTTTGCGACCACCGCTATAATGTATAGCCTTGGCGACAAGCTCTTTTCCGGTGCCGCTTTCCCCGGTAATAAGGACAGTAGAGTCTATATTTTTTATTTTATCTATTTGCTGAAAAACGCTGCGCATCGCTGAAGAAACACCAATGATCCCTGGTATTTCATACAATTTAGTTATTTTATCATTAAGGTAATTGACTTTTGTTTTCAAATTGAGATACTCTGCCGCATTTGTTAGCAGCATGCGCAGTTCGTCAATATTAATCGGCTTTGTAATATAATAAAAGGCACCGGCCTTAATGGCATCAACCGAAGACTGAATGCTGCCATACGCTGTCATGATAATTACGGCCATACGATCATTTAACTGCTTAATTTTTTTAAGAACTTCAATTCCGTCACTGTCACCAAGCCTTAAATCAAGCAATACCAGATCAATCTCACCGTTCGCAATGATGTCTATCGCATCTGCCTCGTTATTAGCAGTATATACCTCATAATCGTCCTCTAAAGCAAACTGTAGTGAAGAACAAATAGCCGGCTCGTCCTCTACAATCATAAGTTTATACATATCCTGCACCTCGTTTATCGGTGTTTCTTTCCCTTTTTTTAGCTAAAATCAGCCTTACTTTGCGTAGAATTAAGCTTTTATCTCCAAAAATTCGACAACAATCTATCAAATCCTGTATCTTGGCAACTAATACTATGCTTAGTTTAATATTAGTGTATAATTAAATTGAATATAGTCTTAGTTCGATTGGAGGAGAAATTGAATGTCATATGCAGTTGAGTTAGTGCGAAAACAACAACAAACTACCAGCAATTGGTCCGGCGGTACAACAACCCAAATCGCCATCTATCCCAAAGATGCCGTCTACAGCGAACGCAATTTTAAGTGGCGGCTCAGTTCCGCTGTCGTTGAACTGGAAGAGTCCGTGTTTACTTCCCTGCCAGGAATCCATCGACTGATTATGGTTCTTAAAGGCGAAATGAGACTGGAACACGAAGGCCATCATACCGTATTATTAAAACCATTTGACCAAGACAGCTTTAGCGGGGACTGGACTACCAAAAGCTTTGGTAAAGTACGTGATTTCAACTTAATGATGGCTGCAGGCTGCACCGGCCAGCTAACTCCTTTTGCGCTTGAAGATAAAGGCGCCACTACAATCACTGTTACCAAGCCCGGCTCTCATAAAATCACTTCAGCCCTTTATTGCGTCGACGGAAGTTTAACCGTCCTTTTAGGTGATAAAACCAGCTATGATTTACAAACAGGCGATTTACTGCTTTTATCAGGCTCTGACGGCACCGAAGACATCTCCTTGACGCTGACAAATAATCGCGGCACTTCTGCTCATATTGTCAAAGCCGACATAAAATATTAAAAGGGTTACCTTATAGATAACCCGCAAAGTCTTATACTTATTCATTATTAAAGCGCTAGCTGCCTGTTGGCAGCTAGCGCTTTATAGTTAAATCAGTTTTTTAATTGCTTTTATTCTGCAGCTAAACGTTTGTAAGTAGCACGTCTTTCAGCAGCGTCTTTAGCAGTTTTCTCGAAGAGATCGTCAGCAAGCTCTGGGAACTGCTGCTTCAGTGAAGAGTAGCGAACTTCGCCCATGAGGAACTCTTTGAAGTCGGCGGTAGGCTCTTTGGAGTCCAACGTGAACGGATTTTTGCCTGCTTCTTTAAGCGCAGGGTTGAAACGGTACATTGACCAGTAGCCGGAGTCAACAGCTTTCTTAGCTTCAAGCTGGCTGTTGCCCATACCAATCTTGATACCATGATTGATACAAGGAGCATAAGCAATAATGAGGGACGGTCCTGGATAAGCCTCAGCTTCAGCAATGGCTTTGAGAGTTTGTGCTTTGTCTGCACCCATGCAGATTTGTGCAACATATACATAGCCATAGCTCATAGCAATCATGCCAAGGTCTTTTTTCTTAGTAGTTTTACCGCTGGCAGCAAACTTCGCAATAGCTGCAGTCGGAGTAGCTTTGGAGGACTGACCACCAGTGTTGGAATATACTTCGGTGTCAAATACCAGAACGTTTACGTCTTCGTTGCTGGCAAGAACATGGTCGAGACCGCCGAAGCCGATGTCATAGGACCAGCCGTCGCCACCTAAGATCCACTGTGAACGTTTTACAAAGAAATCTCTGTCGCTGTAAATCTCGTTCAGAAGAGCATTATTGCCTTTTTCCGCTTCTAAGAGAGCAATCAGTTTATCAGCACGTTCACGAGTGCCATTGCCGTTATCTTTGTTAGCAAACCAATCTTCCAGAGCAGCTTTAAGGTCAGCGCTTACGCTGAGCTTAGCAGCTTCGTCAATCTTAGCAGCTAAGTTATTGCGAACTTGTCTTGCACCAACATACATACCTAAACCAAATTCGGCGTTATCTTCAAACAGGGAGTTAGCCC
>CAZCEN010000242.1:0-5144 GCA_964497205.1 uncultured Sporomusaceae bacterium | reverse complement strand
GGATAAAAGTTTTAAAGTTTAGCGAAAGGATGATATCATGCTGCTTACAAATAAAAAGCGGTTAGCCGTGGGGTTAGCTATTGTATTAGCCTTAACTAGTATTGTCGGCTATCGTATTTATGCCAATGTTGCCGGAAATAAGGCACGGGCTAACCAACTAGCCAAGATTCCGGCGACTACGGTTGAAGTTACGCAGGTTAGCCGCCGTGATCTAACGCCGCTACTGGTGTTTCCCGCAAATTTGGAGCCTGTTTGGAGCGCCGATATTTCAGCAAAAGTTGACGGCCGGATCAACACGCTCAATGTAAATGAAGGTGATATCGTTGAGGCCGGTACGGTAATTGCCACGCTGGATACCAGTGAGCTGGCTGCTCAGGTAGTACAGGCGGAAGGCAATTTGATGGCGGCTCAGTCCAGCCTGGAACAGGCCGAATTGGATTATCACCGGTACTCAGCGCTTGCTGAGCAGGGGGCAGTTTCCGCGCAGGTGCTAGATACAGCTCGTACTAAACGTGACTTGTCTGCCGGACAAGTCCGGGCAGCTCAGGGAAATGTTATGCTTCTGGAAGAAAAACTTAATAACGCTAATGTAACGGCGCCAAAACGGGGGGTAGTAACCAAGCGGTTTGTACAGGCCGGTACCTATATAAGGGCAGGGTCGGCTATTGTCACTGTCGCTGATACCACTACCTTATTGGCTAAAGCTACTGTCGGTGAATCACAAATTGATGATTTGTCTATCGGAATTGACGTTAAGGTAAAAGTTGACGCTCTGGGTGGACAGGAATTTACAGGGACTATTACGCGGCTTTCTCCAAGTGCCGCTACGCCGGCGCGAACTTTTACCGCTGAAATTACCATTCCTAATCAACAGGGAGTACTGAAGGCCGGTATGTTTGCCAAGGCTTCTGTACCGGCAAAAGTGCATCAGGGGGTAATCGCTGTGCCGGAAAGTGCATTGGTGCTCAAAGAAGATCAGAAAACCGTATTTGTTGTAACAGCAGATAATAAAGTACAGCAACGTACGCTTAAACTCGGCTTTATCAGCGACGGCTGGGCGGAAGTTCTGGAAGGTGTCGTTCCTGGCGATACCATTGTTATGGCTGGTCAGAACAAAATCAAGGACGGTATGGTAATTACGCCTATAGAGGGCGGTGGTAAGTAATGAATGCAATTGCCACCTTTATCAGGAGGCCGGTATTTACCGTTATGCTGGTCATGCTGCTGGTGGTGTTTGGTCTAAAAGCATACCCATCACTTGGCATTGACCTCAATCCTGATGTCGATTTTCCCATTGTTACCGTATCGGTAAGCTACACAGGTGCTTCACCGGAAGAAGTCGAGAGCCTGATAACCAAACCGGTGGAAGATGCTGTAAGTGCGTTATCCGGGATTAAGAATTTGTCGTCGGTAACCCGGGAGGGTGTATCTCAGGTTATCATAGAATTTGAATATGGAACTGACGCAAAGCTGGCAGCAAACGAAGTCCGCGAGAAAGTGGCAGCTATTCGCAAACGGCTGCCAGACCAAGTAGATGAGCCGGTTATTCAGAGATTTGACATCGGTTCCCAGGCAGTGCTGTTTATGAGCTTATCATCAGATAGCAAAAGCCCCGCGGAAATTCGTAAATTGGCGGTTGATGTCGTAAAAGACGAATTGCAACGAATTGATGGGGTAGCTGATGTTAGTGTGTATGGTGCTGCCGGTCGTGAGATCCAGGTACAAGTGGATTCCAAAAAACTGGAAGCCTACAAAATTACCATGAGCCAGGTGCTGGATGCCGTTAACTCCCAAAACCTTAATGCTCCTGGCGGTCATGTTATCGAAAAAGGCACCGATTTGACTGTGCGAACCATTGGAAAATACAAGGATATTGAGGATATCCGGAATATCATTGTTGCCAATCAGGATGGTCGTCTCATAAAGCTTAATGATGTGGCTAATGTCGTGGACGGTTTGGAAGAAACCCGGACGATTGCCCGGGCCAATGGCGTGCCTAGTGTACTGGTATCGGTACAGAAGCAGTCAGGCACCAATACCGTCGATGTAGCTAACCGGGTAAAGGCGGCCATAGACAACCTGCATACAACTTTGCCTCAGGATGTTAAGGTGCAAATAACCCGGGACAGCTCGTTATATATCAACGACAGTGTGCATGATGTTTTGACGTCGCTGGTATTTGGCGGCTTGCTCGCCATAATCATAACCTTCCTGTTTTTGCAGAATACACGGGCAACAATTATTGGCGCTATCGCCATTCCTACCTCGGTAGTGGCTACTTTCTTTATGATGAAAACCATGGGCTTTACCCTGAATAATATGTCGCTCATGGGGCTTAGCCTGGCCGTAGGTATTTTAATTGACGATGCCATTGTTGTTATTGAAAATATTTATCGCCATATGGAACAAGGTAAGCCGGCGTTAGTTGCAGCGCAAGAAGGTACGGCGGAGATCGGTCTGGCCGTTCTGGCAACGACGCTGTCAATTCTAGCCGTATTCGTGCCTGTCGGCAGTATGACAGGTATTGTCGGTCAGTTCTTTAAACAATTTGGCTTAACCGTTGCGTTTGCTGTAGCGTTTTCGCTATTTGTTGCTTTCACACTGACACCCACCTTGTCGGCTTACTGGTTAAAGCCGGGACATGGCTTCGGAGCCTCATCTGCCTTAGAGCGTTGGCTGGAGAGTGGTTTGGCTAAATTTGAGCAGGGGTTCCAAAAACTGCAGGACGTCTATCGCCGCACTCTTGCCTGGGCGTTGGAACGGCCAAAGAAACTGGTAGCACTGGCGGTGTTATCGTTGTTTATCAACGGCCTATTGTTGCCGTTTTTGGGTACTGAGTTTCAGCCAACCTATGATTCGGGTGAGTTTAACGTAGTATTATCTGCGCCACCGGGAACATCACTCGAGAAAATGACTGAACTGACTATTCCTGTCGAGCAGGAAGTGTTGGCGCTTGGCAGTGAACTGCAAAGTTCGTATGTGACAATCGGGTCAGGCAATCAGACGTATAAAGCGACGATTGGTGTACGACTTGCACCGGCTCAGGAACGGAAGCGTTCCATGAACAAAATTATGGATGAACTCAGGCTCAAGTTTCAGGGTGTCGGTAATTTAAAAATATCTGTACAGACAGGTCAAGGTATTGGACGGGGTGAGTCAAGACCGGTGCAGGTAGCCATTAGAGGTGCTGACCTTGATGTCCTGATGCAGAATGCTCAGGTGCTGGCTGAGAAAATTAAGGAGATCCCCGGTGCTGCTGACGTTGATATTTCTACCGAACAATCGGTGCCGGAAGTTGAAGTTCAGCTTAATCCTACCCGGGTAAGTGATGCCGGACTAGATGCCACAACAGTGGCCAGTACGGTGCAGATGGCGTTTATGGGTGCTACTACCCGCAATCGCTATAATGTTGGCGACAGTGATTATGACATTCGGGTGCAGGTTGCAGCAGACGGCCGTTTGGGTATGGAAGATGTGGCTAACCTCCGGATAGCCAGCAAGACAGGCAGTTTTATCCGGTTGGGGGACGTTGCTGATATCCACCTCTCGGCTGGTCCTAATCAAATCAACCGGGAAGCCCGTCAGCGGCAGGTGGTTGTTTATGCCAATGCAATTGGTGTATCTGCCGGTGACATTATTAATAAGGTAACAAACCTTATGCCAAGTATGGATTTGCCACTAGGATATTCCTATAAATTTGTTGGGTCGGCCCAAACCATGCAAGACTCTTTTAAAGAGATTGCGGCTGCGTTGGCGCTAGCCATAGCTCTCATATATATGGTGCTGGCCGCTCAGTTTGAAAGCTTTGTTCATCCGTTTACCATTATGCTGTCACTGCCGTTCTCGTTTATCGGCGCTATTCTTGGTCTGTTAATTGCCGGACAAACGCTCAATATCATGTCCCTTATCGGGGTAATCATGCTCATGGGTCTGGTAACCAAAAACGCTATTTTGTTGGTTGACTATACGAATACCCTGCGTGGACAAGGTATGGGTGTGCAGGATGCGTTAATTGAAGCGGGTTCGGTACGGCTGCGTCCTATTCTTATGACAACAGCCGCTATGATCTTTGGTATGATGCCTATTGCTTTGGGTATTGGTGCCGGTGCTGAACTGCGTCAGTCTATGGGGGTAGTTTTGGTTGGCGGCCTGATTACTTCGACATTGTTAACACTGATTATTGTGCCGTTGGTTTATCTGTTGATTGATAAACTAAAAACCAGGTTTGATAATCGCAAACAAGCAGAAACCCTAACTCTTTAATATTTTGGCGTCTATTTTTTCGGATAAGGAAAATAGACGCCTTTTTCTTATCCTGATAGAAAGTATAACTTTCGCCTGGATAAGGGCAACATCGGCTTCCACTTTCGCCAAGGCTCGGTGAAGCCGTGTTTTCTTTACCTTTTCTTTTTGCCGGTCATCGACTATACTAAAAGTATTTTAGGGAAAAACTATATAAAGTGGCATTTGCGGCAAGGAACTGAAAGTTGTGCCGATTGGGAGGTATACATGCAACACGGACCGTCTTATATTGCGATGTTGATTATTTTTTTGCTGTTAGCAGGAATTATGTGGCTGGGAGGACGCCTTTTACCTAAATGGCATACTGTGTATGCCGGGAAAAAGGTACGGTATGCTTACTGGAGTATTACTGCTATGACGGTAGTCGTTCTTATTTTTAGCAGGTGGCTGCGTCCGGTCGGAGGTTTTCCCGGCGACTGGTTTCGATACTTTATTTATGCGGCATATGTATGGATGATTGGTTTGGTACTTATGCTCGTAGTACTGCTGCTGGGGCATATTGGCAGGCTTATTGTTAGGAAATTTACTGTCCCAAGACATGCCGATTTGCGGCAAGCTTCGACTCCGGAAGCGCCGATGGGCAAGGGAATAACCCGGCGCCAGTTTTTGCAAGGAGCTATGGCTGCCGTTCCTGCTGTACCGATAGCAGTCAGTGCCTACGGAGTAATCGGGGGAGATACTCATATGGTTATTAACAGATATACGCTAGCCTTTCCACAATTGCCCCTAGCGTTAGATGGTTTTAAGATTGCTCAAATCAGCGATACTCATATAGGACCGTTTTTTGGCATGAACAGATTGGATAAAGTGCTGGCTCTGGTCAAAAAAGAAGAGCCGCAGCT
>CAZCEN010000241.1:4149-5220 GCA_964497205.1 uncultured Sporomusaceae bacterium | reverse complement strand
CGGCGACTTTACTTTTTAATTTCCACCTATTTCTAATAATAGTATCTTTTTACATGAATTGCAAGTAGATAAGATAAAAAATACTAATTGTACGCGAGTCAGGGGACGGTTAAACCCTCCCCTGACTCACGCTGCCGAAAAATAAAAAGGCCTAGTTCCTAGTAATATAGGACCAGACCTTAGCGTCTAGATTTATCTTTTTGTAGTCAGGCAGTTTCTCTTATTTTTGTTTGGAAATATACCAGTACGAAAAACCAACCACAAGTGCGCCGCCAACAAAATTGCCCAGGGTTACAACAACAAGGTTATAAATAAACCCGCCTACCGACACGCCTGCAGTTGCCGGCGCTAAGAGTGCGGCGGCCAGCAGCGTCATGTTGGCTACACTATGTTCAAAACCGGTAGTAATAAAAGCGAACAGACACCAGAATACCATGATAAGTTTACCGACTTCCTCTTTTAGGCGGAAAGAACACCACAGAGCTAGACACACCAATATGTTGCAAAGTACGCCCCGGAAGAAAAGCTCCATCCAAGGCAACGTCATTTTGGTTTGGGCCGCTTTCCCCATAAATGCTGCCGTACTGCCTGTCGCCAGTCCGGCAGCCACAAACAACGCAGCCAACAGGACAGACCCTAACAGGTTCCCGGTAAAGCTGTAGAAGTACACTTGGAGTGAATCGCGCAAGCTTACTTTTCCTTCCAGATTACCCACTGTCATAATCATATTATTGCCTGTAAACAGTTCCGAGCCGGCCATTATCACCAGACTTAACGCAATACCGAAGGACATGCCCATAACAATTCGGACTGCCGGCGAATTCGCCTGAGCCAACAAGCCACCAATGGTAAAAATCAATAAAATTCCGAAACCCACATACATGCCGGCCAAAGCCGAAGCCAGCAGGTACTTGCTTTTGCTTTGCCGCAGAAAGTCAGCTTTTTTTTGGGCGGCCGCACTTAGTTTGACAATTTCTTCGTAATACATAAATTCCCTCCGCTCATTAAGCTATAACTACCTTTTTCTTGTCGACGTAAAATGTTTCAGGAGTTATTATGAGTATAACCAAA
>CAZCEN010000241.1:2532-4049 GCA_964497205.1 uncultured Sporomusaceae bacterium | reverse complement strand
GAAACCAGCAGTACGGTTCCTTTGAATTCCATGAGCGCCCGTTTAAGTTCGGCCTTGGCTTCCACATCAAGGTGGTTTGTCGGTTCGTCAAGCACGAGCCAGTTAATATCCTTAAGCATAAGCTTGCATAACCGGACTTTGGCGTTCTCACCGCCACTTAGCACCATCATCTGACTGGTGATATGCTCATTGGTCAAACCACAGCGGGCTAACGCCGCACGCACTTCAAAGTTGGTCAAGCCTGGATACTCATCCCATACTTCTTCCATGGCTGTTTTGCTGTTATCACGGCTTGACTCCTGTTCAAAGTAACCTGGGAACAGATAGTCGCCAAGCATAACTTTGCCGTCAACCGGCTGAATATAGCCCAACAATGTTTTTAACAATGTGGATTTTCCCAAACCGTTAACACCACGGATAGCCACCTTCTGGCCACGCTCTAAGGTAATATCTACAGGCTTGGTGAGTGGTTCGTCGTAACCCAGCACCAAGTTTTTGGCTTCGACAATAAAGCGGCTGGGCGTTCGGGCTTCCCGGAACTGGAATGTAGGCTTCGGTTTTTCACGGGGCTTTTCCATGATCTCCATTTTATCCAGCCGCTTTTGACGGCTGTTAGCCATGCCTCTTGTCGCCACCCGCGCCTTATTACGGGCAATGAAGTCCTCCAAACGTTCGACTTCCTGCTGCTGGCGTTCAAAAGCCCGCGCTTCCTGGCTCTTTCTAACAGAGTACATCTGCTGGAACTGTTCATAGTTGCCGGTATAACGGGTAAGCACAGCATTTTCCACATGGTAAATAACATTTACCACGTCATTGAGAAATGGAATGTCATGGGATACCAGGATAAAGCTGTTCTCGTAATTTTTCAGATACTTCTTAAGCCATTCAATATGCTCAAAATCAAGATAGTTGGTAGGCTCATCCAGAATCAGA
Source organism: uncultured Sporomusaceae bacterium (assembly GCA_964497205.1). Classification (GTDB taxonomy): domain Bacteria; phylum Bacillota; class Negativicutes; order Sporomusales; family Sporomusaceae; genus Sporomusa. The sequence goes on along the minus strand of CAZCEN010000241.1, from coordinate 3,116 downwards.
ATCGTAGGGTTTTGCAGCAGCAGCTTGGTTAATAAAACCTTAGTGCGCTGACCACCACTCAGGTCGGTAACATCCCGGTCAAGGCCGATATCCCCCAGCCCCAAGCCGTTAGCCACTTCCTCGATTTTGGCATCAATCATATAGAAGCCGCCGTGCTCAAGCATATCCTGCAATTCGCCGACTTCTTCCATCATTTTTTCTACTTCTTCCGGGGTTGCATCCCCCATTTTGTCATACAGCCCCAGCATTTCGGCTTCCAGGTCAAACATGTTCTGAAAAGCTTCTCTTAGTACATCGCGGATAGTTTTACCCTTGGTCAGTACTGAATGCTGGTCAAGATAACCTACAGTTACACGGTTAGACCACTCTACTTTGCCCTCGTCAGGCATTAGCTGACCGGTAATAATATTTAGAAATGTCGATTTACCTTCACCATTCGCACCGATAAGACCAACATGCTCCCCTTTCAACAGACGGAAGGAAGCGTCGGTAAGGATGGTTCTGGCGCCAAATCCATGAGATACATTTTCAACAGTTAAAACACTCATAATTACTACTCCTGCGTAATATTTAAGCCAATACCT
>CAZCEN010000241.1:0-2432 GCA_964497205.1 uncultured Sporomusaceae bacterium | reverse complement strand
CCTATTGCACATTTTTACACTTTAGAGTTATAATTTTACATATTGTAGGGGAGGAGATATACATATGCTAGAACTGAATATTGGGGTCATTGTTGCCTTTATTGTTTATTTAGGGGCAATGATGTCCATTGGCATCTATTACTGGCGCAAAGAGCAAAATATGTCTGACTACATATTGGGCGGCCGTCAGTTGGGTGCATGGGTTACTTCTATGAGCGCTGAAGCTTCTGACATGAGCGGCTGGATGCTTATGGGCTTGCCCGGGTACGCTTATGTGGCTGGCTTGGGGGCGGGTTGGATTGCTCTTGGTCTCATTCTGGGAACCTGGGTCAACTGGCAGTTTGTTGCGAAAAGACTGCGACAGTACACAGAAATTGCTAATGATTCATTGACTATGCCTGATTACTTTCAAAACAGATTTCGGGACACATCACAAACTCTCCGGGTGATATCTGCCGTATTTATTCTTATTTTCTTCCTAATATATACGTCTTCCGGTTTTGTCGCCGGCGGAAAATTGTTTAACACGGTATTTGGTATCCCGTACACCTGGGCCATGATTCTTGGTGCTTCTGTTGTCGTGTTTTATACCTTTCTTGGTGGCTTTATGGCTGTCTGCTGGACAGACTTTGTGCAAGGCGTCATGATGTTTTTTGCCATCCTGGCTGTGCCGATTACAGCCTCGTTCATGATGGGCGGTCCGGCTACAACGGTTGCCGCTTTATCCAACTTGAATGCAGAAATGTTTAATCCATTTACCACGCCTGAGGGTAAACCACTTTCGCTTATTGCTATCATTTCTTTATTAGCCTGGGGACTTGGTTATTTTGGTCAGCCGCATATTCTTGTCCGGTTTATGGCAATTCGCGCCTCCTCAGAACTAAAGCAAGCTACCAACATTGCCATGACCTGGGTCATCCTGTCACTGGCAGCAGCCGTTTTAGTCGGTATGGTTGGCCGGGTATACCTGCAGCAACCGCTGGAAGGCTCGGCCGTGGAAACAGTCTTTATGGTAATGACCGATACCCTGTTTTCCAGCTTTTTCTCCGGTTTGATCCTTTCCGCCGTTTTGGCAGCGATTATGAGTACGGCTTCCTCTCAGCTGTTAGTTACGGCGTCAGCAGTATCACAAGATTTTTATAAATCACTGATTCATAAACAAGCCGGGGAAAAAGAACTTGTCTGGATCAGCCGTGCGACCGTCATTGTCGTGTCGGTTATCGCAGTACTTATCGGCCTTGATCCCAATAACTTCGTACTTGATATGGTTGCTTACGCCTGGGCCGGATTTGGTGCGGCATTCGGGCCCACCCTGGTTATATCACTGTTCTGGAACCGTATGACTCGAAACGGAGCGTTAGCCGGCATTATCGTCGGCGGTATCACCGTCCTTGTGTGGAAGCAGTTGGCGTTATTTGGACTATATGAAATTGTTCCCGGATTTATCCTCTCCTGTATTGCCATCTATGTTGTGAGCTTACTGGACGCTCCGCCGTCAAAAGAAATACTTGACGAGTTTGAATCAGTTAATAATAGTCATATCTAATACAGTTACACAAAACGGGATTGTTTGGCTCCAACCAAACAATCCCGTTTGCATTCATAAAATAAACAAGCCGCTATGCTTCCGTCGCTGTCTGGACGAAGTTCTAACGGCTTTTCTTACTTTATACTATACTCTCTGCAAAAACGCTTTTGTCCGGTTGTGCGACGGTGAACCAAACACGGCTTCCGGTGTCCCCTGTTCTACGATCTCACCGTTATCCATAAAGATAACGCGGTTAGCCACTTCCCGGGCAAAGGCCATTTCATGAGTAACTACAATCATGGTCATATGTTCTTCAGCGAGTTTGCGCATCGCTTTTAACACCTCGCCGGTAAGTTCAGGGTCCAGCGCCGAGGTGGGTTCGTCAAACAGCATAATATCCGGATTCATAGCCAGCGCCCGCGCAATCGCCACGCGCTGCTGCTGACCGCCTGACAATCTTGACGGATAGACATCCCGTTTTTCTAATAAACCAACTTTACGCAGCAATTCTTCAGCCTGTGGTATGATTTCTTCCCGTTTAACCCCTTTTACTGTAATCGGAGCTTCAATGAGATTTTCCAATACTGTGAGATGCGGGAACAGGTTAAATTGCTGAAACACCATTCCCATCTTGCGGCAAATCTGCCGCGCCTCAGCGTCCACAGCATAGCGCACTTGACCGTCGGCGCCACCGGTTACCATGGTTTCGCCTTCAATTTCAATAGTTCCCCGGTCAATGGTTTCCAACCTGTTCAGGCAACGTAAAAACGTACTTTTGCCTGAACCAGAAGGACCAATAATAGCGATAACCTCGCCTTTATCCACGGTAAGCGAAATACCTTTTAACACTTCCAGATCATTAAACTGTTTATGAATGTCGGTAGCCTTAATCATATTCATAGCT
>CAZCEN010000240.1:0-5224 GCA_964497205.1 uncultured Sporomusaceae bacterium | reverse complement strand
TTGCTGTTTTTTGGAGTCCTTGGTCTTTAAATCATACTGTAAAAAGCCGAACAATTTTTGTTCGGCTTTTTTTATATAAGATAATATATGATTCCAAAAGCTATGCCTAACTTCGACGGCTATGCCAAATTATGATAGACCGGGAGGGAGAAAGGGTTACTTTTTAAAATGAAAAGGTAGTGTTGATACAATGACGTTTTCACGTAATATTAGCAATGTTCGCAGAATCCAGCCAGTCTGGTTGTGAAGTATGCGGTGCCACAACTTTGCCGTCTCAAATTCTGGTATTACAATTGTTATGTAATGGTAGATACTCCTCTGCATCTCAATTTCATTTACATACGCTAAAATAGGCTGGACAATGGAACGATACGGAGAATAGAGAACTCGTAATGGCACGTCTACGTTCAGGCTGTGCCATCTTTCTTCAAACTTTGCCCGTTCCTCCTCATCTGTATAGATATATAGCGCGATAACATCTCCGCCCATAGCCTTAGAGTATCGAATTGAGGCGGCAACTACTTTGGTAATACCGGATACCGGAACAATGATAAGATTTCTTGGATTATGTATCTCGAGTTGTTCTGCAAACTCAGCCGTTGAAATTCGTAATTGTTCGGCGGTAGTTTTATAGTGACGATGAATCGCTTTAAAGAAAAAAATCATTGCTGGAATAAAGATAAGGACTATCCATGCGCCGTGACTAAACTTTGTTAGGGCAATGACTAGCACAACAATACCAGTTACACAAGCGCCAAAGCCATTAAGGATGGTGCGGGATATCCAACCTGCGCTTTTTTCTCTTATCCACTTAACTACTAAGCTGGATTGGGCAATGGTAAAGGATAGAAATACGCCGATAGCGTAAAGCGAAATCAAATGCTCGACATTACCTTGAAAAACAAAAATTAATGCAGCGGAAACCAGACTTAACAGTATTATACCCTTACTATAGCCCAGGCGTTCGCCTCTTTCGCTAAGATATCTTGGGACGTAGGAATCCCGTGCCATGATGGACAAAAGAGGCGGAAGGCCGTTATAAGCAGTGTTGGCTGCTAAATACAAGATAAGCATGGTTGTCAACTGTATATAGTAGTACGCCCAGCCTCTGCCAAAGACATTCTCAGCCAGTTGCGAGAGCATGGTTACGTTTTCTGCCGGTACTAGGTGATAGTGCAAAAATAAGAAAGATATTCCGGCAATCATGGTGCCAAGTAAGGCGGACATTATGTAAGTAGTTTTTATCGCATTATTTACACTGGGTTCCTTAAACATGGGAACACCATTTGAGATGGCCTCAACCCCTGTCATTGAACTACATCCATTGGAAAATGCCCGGAGAGCAAGCAGAATTACTACCCAGTCTGCCTGTTGGCGCACTAGTGATTCGTCGGGTATAAGCGGAGATGTTCCGGTAAGGGTATTATATACGCCAGCTAATATCATACATATTATGCCTAAAACGAAGAAGTAGGTAGGCCATACAAAGACGTTGGAAGATTCTCTTACCCCTCTTAGGTTTATTAAAGTTAGAATAACGAAGAGCACGGTCAAGTCAATGGTAACTTCCCGGCCAATAAGGAAAGGAAATGCGGAAACCAGTGCATCTGTTCCCGAGGAAATACTTACTGCAACAGTAAGCACATAGTCCGCGACCAACGCGGCGGCTGCAGTAAGAGCCGGTAATTCTCCTAAATTATGCAGCGCAATGGAGTAGGAACCGCCGCCACCTGGATTAGCTCTGGCAACTTGAGCATAAGACAATGTCACAATTGCCAAAAGAGCTACTACCGCTAAAGCAGCATAACTAAAATATCCATACATTAGCATGCCGGGAACAGCCAAGGTTACGATAATTTGTTCAGGTCCATATCCAACCGAGGATAGTGCATCAGAGGAAAAAATAGATAATGCTTTCCATTTGGGTAACCGCTCGTGAGCAGCCTCTTCTGTCCGGAGGGGTTTGCCGATAATTAGTCTACGAAAATTCATAAATTGTAAGCCTCCTTGGTCATGTCGTGTAGCAAGTGTAGGAGCGAGCCGTAGAAGCAGCTCTATAGTTTTGAAGATAAATAAAATGAATTTAGTTTATTTTGACATTCTCCTCTCATTACCTTCTTTCTTAACCATAAAATTAATGGTTAGGGCTTATTCGTCATTGGATCAAAAAGTAGAGGATCAATTGACATGCCACTTTATGTACACTATTATAGTAATTGTAGCATTGTAAAATAGTTTTATTGTAGATGTAGTAGTATGGCATAGCTGGCAAATTACCTACTAGGTAGAAGTTTGCCGTTAGCAATAAAATAGGTAGGAAGGTAGGATGGAATGAGTATTCAGTTGGTAATTCTTATTTCGTACATCGCGGTTTTGTTTGGAATTAGTATTTATGTAAAGCGAAGGGCTGCAAATAGTAGCGGATTTTTGTTTGCGGGACGTAAGCTAACTACCACGTTAGTTGCAGCCAACATAGCTGGTACCGCTATTGGAGCAGCTTCTACTATTGGAGTTGCTGAAAACTCTTTTCAATTTGGCATTGCTGCAGGATGGTATAACGTAGCCTGGGCAGCCGGGGCAGTTACTATGGCACTAGTTGCTGCAAGCAGATACCGGGAATTAAACTGTACAACAATCCCTGAATTGTTTGAACGGTATTATGATAAGAAAGGCAGAGCGATTGCTGTTTTAGGAATGATCACTATTCAATTGGTCATTACTTCACTGCAGTATATTGCCGGTGGAGCAATCTTGTCTGCTTTACTACCTGATATTTTCTCTTTCAAGGGTGGCATGATAATCAGTGCTATTGTGTTTATTGGCACGACTATTCTTGGGGGATTATGGTCATCAGGTCTATCAAATATTCTTAGTACAACACTTATTTACATTGGTGTATTAATCAGCACAACTGTTATTGTTTCCAGGCAGGGAGGAATTAGCGCGATCGCTGCTTCTTTACCTTCCGGAGTTGACTGGTTTGGTCCGGTAGGCGGGTTTGGCACCGCGACAATAGTTGGCTGGTTTGTTGTTATGATGACACAAACTGTTACAGCACAAGGACCTGTACAGATAGCTTGTGCTGCCGTTGATAAAAAAGCAGCAAAAAATGGCTTCTTATGGGGAGCTCTTTTGATGTTTCCAGTAGGATTTGCATGCGCTCTTATGGGAATGGCGGCAAGGGTAGCTTATCCGGGAATGAACGCAACTATGGCTCTTCCTCAGATGATTATGGGACTCGATCCGATAGTGGCAGGACTTACGTTGGCTGCACTTTGGGCTGCAGATGTTGCTACCGCCTGTCACATTTTACTGGCGGCAGGAACATTATTTTCTCAGGATATATATAAACGTTTTTATAAGCCGGATATCGATGATAAGCAATATACTCTAGTTAACCGGTATGCTGTTTTGATTTTAGGGGCTGTTACACTGTGGTTTGCGTTTAACGCTGTGGGAATTGTGAAAACAATGCTTATCGGTTTAAGCCTTACCACCGCTTTCACTCTTGTTTTCTTATTTACCATGTTTGCTCCAGGACTTTGTCGGCGTAACTCGGCTTTTTATACGACATTAGCCGGAATAATTACGTTATTTATCTGGCAATCGGTTCCGGAGGTCCGAATCTTTGCTCATCCGATCTACATGGAATGGATAGTATGTTCCCTGACTTTCTTTGTAGTCGCCCTGGTTGATAAAAACAGGATTACCACCAAGGAAGCGGGGCAATGTGCCGAGATGCGAGTTCAGGATTTAGCCAGTGTTGATGGACGATAATAAAGAGGTAATTGTAGCGGCTCTTTTATCTGTATAAGAGAGCCGTTTTACTATACTAAAGGATAACGAGATTAAAAAATTGAAGATAGGAATCAACAGGAAGAAAAGAAGTTCTTTTATCACAATGCGGTGGTAGGAGTTTCTTTTTTTATTTAGGCCAAGTTGTTAATTTATTAAAGTATTCATGGCTACTTAAGACTACGAATGGAATTCCTTATATTAACAGATAATAATCGACAAATTTCGCTAATGTAAATCAAACTTATTTACGATGATTAAGTAAAGTTACTTTTAGATAGTTTAAGGAGCCTTAGTAATGACTTTCTTTAATGATACAAACTTACTTCCAATCGTATATGAATTACTACACAATCTAGCGCTTCTGTATACATTCATTTCTTTGTTCATGCCCATGATTACTAAAGATTGTCTAGAGTACAATCCTTTAAAAATACATACCAAAGGCGTACTTTTTTTTAGCATACTAGCTCTGGTATCGATGCTGATGCCCATTCGCTTTACCCAAATTCCTGACGCTGCTATTGACCTAAGAATCGCTATCCTAATCTTAACTAGCTGTTATTTGGGGCCCTTAAACGCATTTTGTGTTGGTGTTGCGACCATTGTTTTTCGTATTTTACTGGGTGGATTGGGATGGATTCCCTGGGTGCCGGCCGCTTTATTAAGTGGCCCCTTGGCATTTGCTATTATCAAACGGGTAAGTAAGCGTCCTGGCGGGATGGTTATGGCTAGTATAACGTGTACGGCCGTTTCCATGACAATCCTGGCGATAGCATCCCATAATCTAGATGTTTTCTCGTACTTTTCTCCTTCAGTTCACCCCGATAATTTTATCAAGATTTTTTTGGCTCTCGCCATTTGTAATTCGATGGCAGCAGTTGCTTATGATCGAGCTATCAAAAACATTCTTATTCGACAACGGAATTATCACGAACTTAGATTGAAAGCGGATACAGATGGTATGACGGGACTGTATAATCACAATCGATTTCAATATGAAATAGGGCAAGCCTTACATAGTGCGCAAAAAAATAACAGCCCTCTTTGTTTACTCATGCTTGACCTAGACTACTTCAAAGAATACAACGATAACCTTGGACATCAAGCCGGGGATGCTTTGTTAAAAGAAGCAGCAAAAATATTTTTAGAAAGTACTCGTCCCAAGGATATCGTCGCTCGCTATGGCGGAGAAGAGTTTGCGATTATTTTACCGGATTGCTCTGAATACGAAGCATTAAAGATTGCGGAAAGAATACGGGGGAAATTCGAACAAAATCCTTTTTATGGCCGGGAGAAGATGCCAAAAAGAAAGGTTACAATCTCCATAGGCATAGCCCATTACTTGGGGGATTCCATGGATAAAAACGCATTGATTCAAAAGGCGGATGCCGCCTTGTATTCTGCCAAGAGAACCGGTCGGAATAAA
>CAZCEN010000239.1:0-5255 GCA_964497205.1 uncultured Sporomusaceae bacterium | reverse complement strand
GAGGCCACTGAAAAAGTCTCTTTGATATTTAAAAAGGTATAGTCCCTCAAGAAAACTGAGGAGGCTGTACCTTTTTTCCTGTATAATAAAGGTTATCAAAGGGAGCAGGTGAGTCAATTGATTCAACAACAACAATCCATGGTTTTAAGTCCCTATATAGAGCTCTATAACTTGGTTATTCCCAGGGATAATATATTGCGGCAAATCAACGAACTTGTTGATTTTTCCTTTGTGTATGAGGAATTGAAAGAGCGCTATTGTCTAGATAACGGCAGAAATGCAATTGATCCGATTCGGATGTTTAAATATTTGCTGCTCAAAACGATCTTCGAACTATCTGACGTTGACATCGTCGAGCGTTCTAAATATGATATGTCGTTTAAATACTTTCTCCACATGGCACCGGAAGATCCGGTAATTGATCCGAGCTCTTTAACAAAGTTCCGGAAGTTGCGGTTAAAGGATCTGAATTTGCTCGATATGCTCATAAACAAAACCGTAGAAATTGCAATCGAAAAGGGGATTATCAACAGCAAATCAATCATTGTTGATGCAACCCATACAAAAGCCCGTTATAATCAGAAATCCCCCATTGAAATCTTGCAGGACCGTTCCCGAAAACTGAGAAAAGCCGTCTACAAGGTCGACGAATCTTTGAAAGCGAAGTTCCCGACGAAAAATACCAGCGGTGTACTCGAAGATGAAATCGCCTATTGCCAAAAACTCGTCGATGTGATTGAAGCGGAAGGAGGCGTTTGCGAGCTTCCGAAAATTAAAGGACCTCTCAATTTGCTCAAAGAAACGGTGACAGATGACCTTGATCAGTTGCGGATCTCGGAGGATCAAGATGCAAAAGTCGGTCATAAGAGTGCAGATTCTTCATTTTTTGGATATAAAACGCATCTTGCCATGACCGAGGAGCGGATTATTACGGCAGCGGTTGTCACGACGGGCGAAAAAAACGACGGTAAGCAACTACAGAAGCTGATTGAAAAAAGCAAGGCCGTCGGTATGGAAGTCAAAACGGTCATTGGGGATACGGCTTACTCGGAAAAAGATAACATAACGTACACCAAGGATAATAATATAGAACTCATTGCCAAGCTCAATCCCCTCATTACACAAGGGAGCCGAAAAAAAGAAGACGAGTTTCAATTCAATAAGGATGCAGGCATGTATGTGTGCAAGGCCGGTCACATGGCAATTCGGAAAGCGCGGCAAGGAAAGAAAGGCGTCGGGAGCAATCAAACTAATACATACCATTTCGATATTGAGCTTTGCAGGCGATGCGCTTTCAAAGAAGGGTGCTACAAAGAGGGAGCAAAAAGCAAAACTTATTCAGTGAGTATTAAATCTAGCGAACACACGGGACAAATGGCGTTCCAAGAAAGCGAGTACTTCAAGGAAAAGGCAAAGGAGCGCTACAAGATTGAAGCAAAGAATAGTGAACTTAAACACAGACACGGGTATGATGTAGCGTCATCTTCGGGTCTTGTTGGCATGGAGTTACAGGGGGCGATGGCGATCTTTGCTGTAAATATAAAGAGAATATTGAAACTGATAAAGTAAAAGACATGTTATAAAAGGTTTCCTAAATGGTAAAAGACGACCCTCATCCCAAATTGGGAACAAGGGTCGTCTTCTGTTTTGTACTCTTTGGGTCTTCTACGTCAAAACTACAAGTTCTTCAGTGGCCTCAGCTGGTGTCCGGGAGTTTTTATTATCTTTATCTTGCGCTATACTTTGCGCAAGTAGTGTCTTCTTTCATCTTGTATTTGTTTCTAGTTTTTGTCATAATTAGAACTAACTGAGAAAGGAGTCAGGAATGAAGATAAATAGTAAAAAAGTAGGTTTATTCATACCCTTGCTTTGTATTTGTTTACTATTAATTTTACCTTTAGCCCTTGCCGCCGAAGAACCAAAAGATACTAAAACGATTACCATTCTTACGGTAAATGACTTTCATGGCGCATTGACTGAAGCCGGAAAAAATCCAGGAGCAGCCAAGCTTGTAGGATATTTAAAGGCAGAAGCTGCCAAGAATCCTTCTGGGACAATCCTTCTTAGTGCAGGAGACATGTTTCAGGGAAGCCCAGACTCAAATATGTTGTACGGCCAACCGGTCGTAGCGGTTATGAATGAGGCGGGTTTTGCTGCAATGGCTCTAGGTAACCATGAGTTTGACTGGGGAATTCAAGTTTTAACAGAACGCATTAACCAAGCCGATTTTCCGTTTGTTGCCGCTAATGTTATGGATAGAACAACAGGCAACCCTGTGAGTTTTACTAAGCCGTATACATTTCTTGAAAAGAATGGGTTAAAAATCGCAATAATAGGTTTAACAACTCCTGAGACAGCTTACAAAACTAACCCAGCGTATAGTAAAAATTTCATTTTTTGTGATCCGGCAAAAACAGTAAAAGAGCTTGTACCGTTTCTAAAAAAGCAGGGAACTGATATTATAGTAGTATTATCCCATATGGGCAGCGAAGTGGATGCGGATAATGTGGTTAAAGGTGAGGCGGCTGATCTGGCATGGAATACCGCTGGTGTTGATGCTATTGTTTCTGGGCATACACATGTAAGGGTTGCCGGGATGGTCAATTCAGTACCTATTGTTCAAGCTGCTTATAATGGACGGGCAGTAGGCAAGATTGTGTTGAATTTTTCAGAGAGTGCCAATAAAGTAATAGCAGCCGAGGCTTCTGTTGTTGATTTAGCGGCGAAGGATTTGGTTGCTGATGCTACGGTTCAAGACATTACCCTAAAAGCACAAGCAGAGGTAGCACCGATAAAAAATATTATGATTGGCCATACCAGTCATGAGTTAAGTCATAATAAGGCGTCTGTTTCTGTACTGGGACAATGGGTAACCGATGTAATGAGGCGCAGTATGAACACTGACATAGCTTTTCAAAATGGTGGCGGTCTTCGGACAAGCATTCCGGCCGGTAATATTACTATTGGAAACCTATATGAGGTAGTGCCCTTTGATAATACGTTAGTAACTTTAGATTTGACGGGCAAACAAATAAAGGAAATCTTAGAATACGGTATATATAACAAACAGATTGGTATGTTGCAGTTTTCAGGCCTATCGGTGCAATATGATAAATCACAACCGGCAGGGGCAAGAATTGTCAAGGTAAGTTTACAGGATGGACGCAAGCTTGATTGTAACAAAACATACAAGGTAGTGACGAATGACTTTTTAGTTCAAGGTGGCGACGGCTTTACTATGTTAACCCAAGGCAAACACATAAATGACAGGCAGATTCTCTTGCGTAACTTACTGCTGGATGCAATTAAAGCAGCCGGGAAAATTAACATTGTAACTGATAATCGATTTATGGAAATTAAACCGGCGGGTAATATGGAAAAACCTGCGGCGTAACTCTGTTCCAAAGACTGGTAGGAAAGTTAAACTACCAGCAGGGAACGTCCCAGCATATGTCGAATTTGTCACAAAACAGAATTTTTGAAGGAGACAGAAAACAGAATGATAGGTTGCACTAAATTGCTATGCGGAACAGCTACTGTATCGGATATAGTGAAGTATGGCCGCAGTTCTCAAAACTTGCCGCCCCAGATGCTGCAGTTTTCCTCTGATACAACACCTATAGTTGTTTGGAATTCCACTAATCGTTGTAATCTTAACTGTCAGCACTGCTATATTTGTGCTGAGGACCGGGAATACGAAGGAGAATTTACTACAGCAGAGGCTAAAGCTTTTATTGATGACTTAGCGACTATGAAGGTGCCTGTGCTGCTGTTTTCCGGTGGCGAACCACTAGTTCGCAAGGATTTGTTTGAACTAGGCGCGTACACCATTGAGAAAGGGATTCGACCGGTTATTTCCACAAATGGTACCCTGATTACGCAGGAAATGGCCAAACGTATTAAAGAAACCGGATTCCAATATGTCGGTGTTAGTGTAGACGGCAATGAAGAGGTTCATGATTACTTCCGGGGTAAGAAAGGGGCATTCCGGGAGACGCTTGCCGGTATTCGCAATTCTATTGCTGCAGGTAATAAGACCGGTATTCGTTTTACCGTAAATAAACTTAACTATCATACTTTGCCGGATATTTTGGATATCGTGGAACGTGAGAAAATTCCTCGCTTCTGCATGTATCACCTGGTATACGCCGGCCGTGGCCGGGAAATGGCTGAGCTTGATACTACTCCTGAACAAAAGCGCCAAACGATCGAACTTCTAATTGAGCGGACAATTGATTTTAACAAACGGGGGATTGAAGTTGAAATACTGACAACTGACAATCATGCCGATGGTATATATATACTTCAACATATGGAACGGAATCAGCCTGAACGGGTACCTGAGATTAAAGAGCTTCTGTCAATGCATGGAGGGTGCTCGGCCGGTCAGAAAATGGCTAATGTCGATCCGCAAGGTAATGTTCATGCTTGTCAGTTCTGGGGCCATAAGTCATTAGGCAATGTCCGGAAACAGCCCCTCAGCCAAATCTGGAAAAATAACCAAGATGAATTTTTGTGTAAGCTGCGTGACAAAGAGAGTCATGTTACCGGGCGTTGTGGTGAATGCCGGTATAAAAGCTTTTGTGGTGGCTGCCGGATAAGGGCCGAAGCGGTAACTGGCGATATATGGAGTGAAGATCCGGCCTGCTATCTTACAGATTATAAGGAGTAGCTGATGATAATTTCATGGAACACCACTCAGCAGTGTAATATTAATTGTGTGCATTGTTACCGGGATGCCGGTGCTAAGAGAAGGGATGAATTAAGTACCAGTGAAGGTAAAAAACTGCTTGGTGAAATAGCCAAAGCCGGTTTTAAGATTATGATCTTAAGCGGCGGCGAGCCGATGCTACGCACTGATATCTATGAACTTATTACTCATGCTGCGACTGTTGGTCTTAGGCCGGTTTTAGGGACAAATGGTATATTGCTTACAGGGGATGTTCCTGCCAGGCTTAAGTCTGCCGGTTTAATGTGTGCGGGAATTAGTGTCGACAGTCGAAACCCTGAGTCCCATGATACTTTCCGGGGTGTTCCCGGCGGTTGGAAGCAGACAATGGCAGGCATTAAAGCATGCCGTGAAGCCGGTTTACCCTTTCAAATTCACACGACGGTAACTACGTGGAACGAAAGCGAAATCACCGAGATTACCGATCTAGCTGTTGAACTGGGTGCTGTTGCCCATCACATCTTTTTCCTGGTGCCAGCCGGCAGGGGCAAGGACATTGAAGAGACAACACTTAAAACGGCTCAGT
>CAZCEN010000238.1:3035-5260 GCA_964497205.1 uncultured Sporomusaceae bacterium | reverse complement strand
GGCACAGCCTTATCCCAAAATCGCTGTTCTCTTGTTATATCCGGGTATTTCGATTTTACACCGGTATCATTCTTTGTGCATTCATTTGTTATTGTATTTTTACTAACTTGACAGTCACATTGACTATTGGGCTTCAAAATGAGCTCCGTTATAGTATTATAGATTGATTTGCCCATATTCATACTTACTTCCTCCAAACCTAATTTTGTTCCCTTTACGGCTAAATGAAAAATATATTAACTTACTCATCAAGCGCTTGTTGTACTCTTATTTTACTCACTTCCGATTATTTAGGGAAATACCTATTACGTATCTAGTGTATTTGGATAATTAATAAGTATTTCTTTATAAATAAAACGATCAGACTTATTAGGCCTGATCGTTTGCTCGCTTACATCAATGCTCAATCTGAACTATATTGTTTGCTTGCAAATCTTAGAAACTCGCGGAAGGCGTGGGAGAGATATCGATCTTTTTTCCACACTAGTGCTAATCGCAAACAGACCCCCGGATCAGCGAACGGTCGGGAAGTAATGGTCTTTGCGTCAAGAGTTTTACATATCTTACTGGGCAATAGTGCTATGCCGAAGTTCGCCGCTACCATTTGCGTCATCATCTCGCGTTGGGAAGTTTCCAAAGCAATTTTAGGAGCAAACCCGGCTTGTTTGCATCCAGCTATGACCATATCGTGCAATTTAAAGTCGCTGCTATACAAAACAAATTCCTCGTCAATTAGATCCTGATAGTCAATGATGGCGCTTTGAGCCAACCTATGTGCCGGATGCATAATAACATGCAGAGGGTCTCTTTCAAACCAAATTTTCTCATATAGGTCAGTATCTTCGTTTGGGGTAAATATACCAATGTCAAGCAAGCCGTCTTGAATAGATGTTTCAACCTTCTTAGGACCAAATTCGTATAATTGTATACGAATCTTAGGGTATTCTCGTGTAAATGCACTAAGCAAATGAGAAAAAGTTGTAACCGCAGTTATTGGCGGTAATCCAATGTGAATTTTCCCTGCTTGCATGTTATTCAGGCCTTCTAGTTTAACAGTTATATTTTCAAATGATGATACTATTTGTTGCGCTTGTTCAAGAATACATTCTCCGGCATCTGTTAATTCAACATATTTTGTATTGCGGTAAAATAATGTTACTCCAAATTGCGTCTCCAAATCTTTAATTGCCCTACTAATAGATGGCTGGGATATATGTACCGCTTCCGCAGCCTTACTAAAGCTTTTGTGACGGGCAACTTCTATAAAATATTCTAGGTTTCTTATGTCCAAATATCTTCCCTCCTCAACTAAGTGAGTTAGGTTCCTCTCTTCCGCCCCCACCCGAACTATTGCAATGTGATTTGTCAGAGTTGAACTAAACTTATGGGTCCAGAACCTAGGAAGAGCCTTTAATTATTCCGTCAGCTTATCTCGTTTAAAAGCACCCAGACTTGTTTTTGTTGATCCTAAAGGCTTTATCATCGATTGCTCTCTGTACTGCTAATATTCCGTCTAAATGATCGTATTCGTGCTGAATGAGCTCGGAGAGATCACCTTCTAACTCTAAGATGCAATCCTTCCACTCCAAATCCTTGTAAAATATCTTCGTTTTCTTGAATCTATTTAACCGTACTTCCAATCCAGGGAAACTCATACAGTCATCCCAGACTTGAAATATTTGTTCTCCGAATTCCAGCCTAGGATTGATGAGCGCAAATGATTTATTATCGAAATTCATATAGATGATTCGCAAGAAAACCCCAATCTGTGGGGCGGCAATTGCTCTACCAAAATTATATTTATCTCTAAAGTTAATCATGGTATCGTGTAGATCTTGTACTACCTCTTTAGCCTTTTCAAGGTTATCCGTCGAGACCTCACTAGAGATATTGTATAGCTCTTCATTTCCTAAAAGGAGTATTTCTCTTATAGCCATAAGCTTTTTCCTCCAGAATGATTTTGTTAATTTGATTATTCTGGAAGAGAAGCCATAATCCTTTATGAAGTAATGACCAAAAGAGCAAAGATGAACACTGGAACGTTCATTCTTTAAAGACAGTATCATTTGTAAGGAAGTTATAAGCTAATCGTTATTGAAATTAACAATAACTTCCATTAGTATATGGCTATAAACTAAATCTAAGGAAGGATTTTGTATGAAATACGTATTAGCTATATTATTGTCTATTGTCATTAACTTGGGACTAATAAGCAATACCAATGT
>CAZCEN010000238.1:1471-2935 GCA_964497205.1 uncultured Sporomusaceae bacterium | reverse complement strand
CTCACCAAAATTCCTACAGCTGCTAATTTATGGTATTATATAGGCAGTACCTATTTTAATCGGATTTTATATTTTGCGGAGTTGTTCACGATAATATAAATACAACTTGGAACTAGGAAGGGATTAGAATGAGAATCGGCTTTTTTGACTCTGGTATTGGCGGCTTAACTGTTCTTGGTCACGCTTTGAAAATACTACCGTTTGCTGATTACATTTACTATGCCGATATTAAGAATTTGCCCTATGGGGAAAAGACGAGAAGTGAAGTAAAACAATACGTCCAAACGGGCATGAATTATATGGCTGAAATTAACGTAGATGCCGTAGTGATTGCTTGTAATACGGCAACAAGTGTTGCTGACATGAAATTGCGAAAGAATTATAGTTTCCCGATCATTGGAATGGAACCTGCTGTAAAACCAGCTGTTGCTTATTGTAAAGAAAGAGGCAAAAAGGTATTAGTACTGGCAACCAGTCTTACTTTACGGGATAAAAAATTTTATCAATTAATTCATAGACTGGACGCGACAGAAATGGTTGATACAATGGCGTTAGGCGGCTTGGTAAAATTCGCTGAACAGTTCGAGTTTGACACGTTAGGTGTATATCAGTATTTGCAAAAGGAATTTACAGCATTAAAGTTATCTGATTATGGTGCTGTTGTTCTTGGCAGTACGCATTTTCCATTATTTAATAATATTTTGCAGCAATTGTTTACACAAGTAACTGTTTTTTTCGACGGAAGTGCCGGAACCATAAATCACTTGGCAAATATAGTAAAGCAAAAAGGAGTAGCTCCTAGTATAGATGATAAAATTAAATTTGTAATTACAAATGGTAAACTCCCACCAAGTGATGTTGATTATAAAAAAATATTACAAACTTATTTGCACAGCATATAAAACAATAACACGATTTCATATATGTTTTTATACCTAACTTTCGCAGAAGTATGAACTATATGAGACGACATGTTACTTATTCTGCTTGCTTACTGACATTTTTTCTGGTCAAATAATATACATTTATACAAACTGTAAAGAAATTAATTAAGGCCACTGGTATTGCATTAATAGCAACAGCATAGATGACAAAACATATGGCGCCTACCATGTTCACAAAACGAAGTCTCTTCATAGATTTCATTAGGAAGGAAATAGCTACTAGAACGGAAGCCAAATAACCCAAACATTCTACCAAATTGATAGTTTCCATATACTTCAACCACCTTTATAATTTAACAATTTATTTTCCTAGCAACTCCAAACCTGACTTATGCAAGCTCGCGTAAGTAAAAAAGCATCTTTTCCTGTTTGATAAAGAAACAGGAAAAGGTGCTTTTTGGCGTTAAAGTTATTTAATTTTTCGTCAATCTTATATTTTTAACATAATTCTATACTCTTACAAAAAAACCTGCTTTATTCTTTTCTTACTTCTCGGTTAATTAGGATACCTTTCATGTAA
>CAZCEN010000238.1:0-1371 GCA_964497205.1 uncultured Sporomusaceae bacterium | reverse complement strand
TGGATACTTACGCAAAACCTATTGCCTCAAACTTGCTAAGCCTCGTACAATAAGAAAGAATAATAAAGGAGCGATAAAATAATGACTGAATTAGAAAAAATGAATAACACTGAATTGCAAAAGTATCAATCTTCCTTATCCCGTAGTTATGAGGAGGCGCAAGCCCAAAAACTCAAACTAGATATGTCCCGGGGAAAACCTTGCCCGGAGCAATTAGATCTTTCTGCCGGTCTTATGAATTGTCTAAGTGGGACTGATTATAAATCAGCCAATGGTACTGACTGCCGAAATTACGGTGGGTTGGATGGCATTCCAGAAGCCAAGGAACTTCTTGCCTGGTTTCTAGAAGTGCGCCCCGAAGAAGTAATTATCGGGGGAAATTCTAGTTTAACGATGATGTATGATCTCATCACAAAAGCTATGTTACATAAGATTCCTGGCAGTCAAACCCCCTGGAGCAAACTGCCACAAGTAAAATTTCTCTGCCCTAGCCCTGGTTACGACCGGCATTTTGCCATTTGTGAAAACTTAGGAATTGAAATGATCACCATCAAATATCAAGCCGATGGTCCCGATATGGATGAAGTGGAAAAACTAGTAGCCACTGACCCAGCCATCAAAGGAATTTGGTGTGTACCTAAATACAGCAATCCTACTGGCATTACCTATTCAGATGCAGTAGTAAAACGTTTGGCAGCAATGCCTACGAAAGCTACAGATTTTCGAATCTTCTGGGATAATGCCTATACAGTGCATCATTTGACCGATACTCCCGCTCCGTTACTCAATATTCTCGAGGCTTGCCGTCAGGCAGGAAACCCTGACCGGGTTTTTGAATTTACCTCTACTTCCAAAATCAGTTTTCCTGGCGCCGGCATTGCCATGCTAGCCAGTAGTGAAAATAATATAAATTGGCTCAAAAAACAAATCAATATCCAAACTATTGGACCAGATAAACTCAATCAATTACGTCATGTCCGTTTCTTTAAAGACCAGGCTGGGATCGAAAACCACATGCGTCAACACGCGGCCATTATCAAGCCTAAATTTGATTTAGTACTAGAAATCTTAGAATCCAAACTTGGAGACAAAAATCTGGCTTCTTGGAGCAAACCGCAAGGTGGTTACTTCATTAGTCTAGATACCCTGCCTGGTTGTGCACAAAAGGTCGTCGCCAAAGCTGCAGCTGCGGGAGTTATGCTTACCCCTGCAGGTGCTACCTTCCCTTACGGCAAAGACCCAGAAGATAAAAACATTCGCATCTCCCCTTCTTTCCCGCCTTTATCAGAATTGCGGCAAGCGATGGAACTTCTTACGCTCTGTATAGAACTAGTCAGCGCCGAACAAGAATCGGCAAAGAGGGGCCTTTAG
>CAZCEN010000237.1:0-5352 GCA_964497205.1 uncultured Sporomusaceae bacterium | reverse complement strand
AATAATAACTACAAAATAAAAATTAGCCGCAAATCATAATTATACCTATATTGGTACTTCTTGTATATATCCTTCGGAGGAAATTTTTTCTATAAATCTACGAAAAGAAAAAATATTATGTAAACTTAATAAACAAAAAAGACAGGCCACTGCCCGTTTCACGAATCTCATTGTGCAACTGAAAAATAGCTAAATTCTCTACAATATGTTAACTTAATATAGTTACCCTACCAGTTTGATAAAAAAAAAACTGCCGGTTACACTCACAAAATTATTGTAAGAGCAACCAGGCAGTCATAGGTAAATTTCCGTTAGACCCACGGCTTTGCGCCCCTGCCTTTCGACAGGTATGCCACTATCATTTAGTTATTTTACCTATATTTTACTTGGAGGATATGGAAACTGTCAACCAAAAAGTTAGATAAATTTTACATTTCTGTGTTATACAAGTGTTGTTGCTTAGTAAAAAAGCCTTGAACTTCCTGCCACTGATCCGGCTTACGTTCAAGGCTGTTTCTATTTAACCATGCTGCTATATCTTTTTAGCAAATCATGGCAAGTTATTTATAAATTCTTCTGTCCAACGCTCCGGCTCAGCATTTGCAACCCAATAGTCAAAACAACAATGATGGCGGCAACTGTCACCGCCGTTGCCAAAGACTGCGTCAAGGCATTGCCAAAATAACAAAATGCAATAGCGCCAGGGATACTACCAATCACGGTCGCCGCAAAATACGGCCAAAAACTCACCTTGGATAATCCGGCTAGAAAACTTACCGCATCCCATGGGAAGATAGGAGCTAGACGCAGCACCAACAACGTCCTGAACCCGTGCAGTTCTGCCTGACTATCCAGTTGTTCCAGCAGTGTCCACTTAGGCCAAAACCGTTTGAGTCTGTCGCGTCCCAGCAGCCGGGCTGCCCAAAAACACAAAGCGGCGCCAAACAATGTACCAAGGATGAGATATACTGTTCCCCACAGCGGCCCAAACGCCAAACCACCGGCAATGCCTATAATAATGGCGGGAAAGAAGAAAAACGGACGAACGGCATTACCTAGCACATACAGCAGAGGCCCCCAGTAACCGAAAGACAGAATGGTATCCCGGATTGACTCCGGTCTAAACCGTTCAATGCCGAACTCATGCACATATATAATTCCCAGTACAATTAACCCTGCAAGATAACCAGCCGGTCTGATCGCAGTTTGATTATAATATCTCATAACGGTTAATTATAGCCTCAAAATTTCCAAAATGTAAAGAAAAATATGGGACAAACTACTCCACTGGTTCGTATCGAATTTCCCATGTCAGCGTTCCATCCCGGCTGCTGTCCTTAAAAAGCCGCCGTTCATGCACGCTGTAGCCTGTTACTACTATTTCGACAGCCCGCTTTTCCGGAGCAAATCGTTTATTATTTGTACCGGGAACAACCTTTTCAACCTCACCATTGTCCCATACAATCTTAATTACTGATTTATCGGCATGTTCACCGGTTGCCTGGAATTTGACTATCGTTATATCTTTGGCCGCGCGCCCGGCAATCGCCTGCCGCAACTCTATTTTCCCCTTAAACGGTACTTCTGTTCCCCGGACAATCCGCAGTGACGGCAGTGGCGTGATTGTAACTTTACTCGACAAGTCCTCGGCTTCCGTTATACTTTTTTCGGGAGTAACAGGAACAACGGAGTTCTTATCAGTCCCCGTAAAAAACATATAAACCGCTACCAAAACAAACATAGCCAGCGCGCCTACTGCAAAACTTTTCCACGAATTCACCATATAACAAACCACCTTTAAAGCAAGACTTTGCCTACCCCTTCTATTACTGTATTTTGAGTATATCATTAAAATGCCAAAGAAGAAATGTCCCTGTTATAGAGACATTCCTTCTAATTATTGGCACTTTAAAAATTCTATAATTCCACATTATCCTTGAGACCGGGAGTAGTAATCACTTTCCCATCGGTAGTTACAATTATTGCCTCTACGCCTGGGAACTTTTTTAATGCTTCCATACCGCGTTCTAATCCCAAAACTATAAATCCCGAACTAGCAATATCGTTAGGAACGTCCACATCGTTATAAACCAAAGTTACACTGGCTATTTCGGTCGGTTGCCTACCTGTTTTAGGATTTAATATATGAGCATAACGCACTCCATCTTTAATGAAATAGCGTTGGTAGTCACCAGATGTCTGCATCATGTTCCAGTTCGTTAATGTTACTTTGGCAATAACTCCTTCTGAATTACGTGGGTCCTGCACACCGATTCGCCAAGGTTTGCCGTCCGGTCTTGTCCCAATAACTTGAATATCCCCACCAGCATTAATTAAGGCCGACTTAATACCCAGTGATTTTAAGATAGCGGCTGCTCTGGTCAGAGCGTAATCTTTGGCTACGCCACCCAAGTCTAATGACATCCCCTTCTCGGGCAGATATACTGTGTTGTTGCTTGCATCTACCTGAATTTTTCTGTAATCGACAAGCGGTAAAACCTTATTAATTTCTGCTTGGGAAGGCACAAACTCCCCTTTATGGCCAATTCCCCATAATTCGGTGAGTGGACCGATCGTTATATCGAAGGCTCCGTTTGTTTTCTCCGAAATGGTTATTGCGTCGTTAATCATTTTGATCAAATCACTATCGACTTGAACAGGAGCGATTCCCGCCATTTGATTAATTTTTGATAATTGGCTTTCGGGATTAAAACGGTCACTGATGGACTGAATTCGCTGGAATTCGTCGAAGGCACTCTTAACAGCTGCTTCTTTATTGGAGCCATATACGGTAATTTCGATAATTGTATCCATTAGGAATTGAGTGTCTTTATAGGGTTTAGGGGAAAATAAAACCGTTGGGGAACATCCGGCAAGAGAAAAAAGCATTAGACAAATTAATGAAAAGCATACCAATCTTCGTAGCAATATTGTATTGTCCCTTCTTTCTTAAGTTAATGAGCTTCTTCAAAACAAATACGTAAGATAACCGTTAATTGTTAACTCCATACTATCAGAAAAAGCTAGCTGAGGCTATAGCTAAAGTAATGAACAGCATAATGCTAGTCTGGGTCGATTATAATTATCGCAATACAAAATCGTTCTGTAAGCAGCCCTTACAGAACGATTTTGTGTTGTTATTAGCAATTCCGTTCCTTTATCTACTGTTTGAGCAGTAGCATTTCATTGGACTGTGCCACGATCGTCAGAGCTGCACGTTCCCTGGCACCTAGTTCCTTGTACTCCAACTGCCGCATGACGTAGTAGGCACCAGAGTTTTTCGCCACCGCCTTTGAGATATCAGCACTGGTTAAAACTTCAATACCATATACATTCGTGTAAAATGTAAAGCCTGGGTGTAAAAACTTCACAACGTAGACAGGTGACTTTCCATCATACACGGCACTAAATTGGCTTGCAATGTCACGTGTTGTAAATTGAGGGGCAGCCGCAGGTACTAAAACTGCTATAAATATAGTTGCAGCAATGCTCATTGCTACAACTTGTCCCCAAAAACCTACCGAGGGATTACCTCTTTTTACTGCATACCAAACTGTACCAGCCATTATTACCATTACAACAGACAATAAAATTAATCCTGTTGTCAGTTCAGGCATCATCTTAACGCCAAAATACATACCACCAACTAAAAGGAGGACAAGTCCCGATAATACAACCGGCCAGCTATAACGCCAGCCTTTTGGCTGGTATCCTTCGATCCAGAGTCCGAGATACCAACCCACAAGTAACGCTAATGGCGGATACATCGGCAATATATAGGTAACGAGCTTGGTGCTTGAAATAGTAAAGAAAATAAAAATAAAGAAAGCCCAAATATTTAAAAATAGCAGAGCCGGTTTCTGTTTTCTACCTTCTGCCAAAGAAGCGCCAACGGATTGAACCAAGAGAGCTGTCCAGGGAAAAAAACCCAGCATTAATACAGGTATAAAGAAATACCAGCCGGAAGTCTCAGTATGCTCTGCCGTAGTAAACCGGGCAACATTATGAAAGCCAATAAACGTATCTAAAAACGCATTACCATGATATTGGTACATGACAATATACCAGGGTAGTGCTACCACTGCATAAATTATAATTCCCGCCGGTATCTTCATATTCTTTACTTCCTGCCAGTTTTTTGTGACAAGAAAATAAAGAAAGAGTATGGCTCCAGGGAACACTAGTCCTACTGGGCCTTTAGTGACAGTTGCCAGCGCAGCAAATAAATACATCAGGTAGTACTTTTTCTCCAAAAATGAAAGCAAAGTTGCCGTAAGACATAGTGTTAATGTAATATCAGTCACTGCTGCTTTAGCTACATAAAAATACTCGATACTTGTGGTCAGCACAAGTGCTCCAACAACCCCCGCCGTCTGACCAAAAAATCTGGTTCCCGAACGATATACTAATAACACACACAATACACCTAATAATGCGGATGGGAACCGGGCCGCAAATTCATTCACGCCAAAGACTTTAAAAGCAGCCGCTACCAGCCAGTAATACATCGGCGGCTTATCATACCAATATTCACCATAAATCCGTGGTGAGATATAATCCCCAAATAAAATCATTTCCTTAGGTGTTTCCGCATAAACCGGTTCATCTGGGTCGAGCAAAGGAGAACTTCCGAGATTAAAAAAGATAACAAACGCTGTAATACCTAACACAATCCAAAGTAAGTATTTATTTTTGTGAGCCATATTTCCCTCCATCATCCTTAAGCAATACTCTATGCGTATTATTCTTCTCGTACTTTCTCCCACAAAATTAACAGCGATATACAAAATGCCATCCGCAAGGAACTTGCCCGTACCCGCTATAACATCAGCCAGGTAATAATACCCAAATAGATACGTCTAATACCAACTGCAACACTAATAATAAGTGTGAGCGTCATAACTGTCAACCGCCTTCTTCAGAAGGCAATCCTTTGCCTCACCTCTCTAATTTATAAGTACGCTTTACTTTAGTCTCAACCATTTTTTAAATTCTATAAAAAAAGAGAGTCTTACCACCATAATTAGCGATAAGACTCTCTTCTATGCTACTGTTAGTTTAAGTCGGGCATTGCCATCCTCAATGGCTACATTTTTAGTAAAACTACCTTATCCTGCTATCTTTTTAAGCGCTTGTTCGATCCTCGTTAAGGCTTCTACCAAAACACTCCGTTGCGTCGCAAAATTAATACGCGCAAACCCTTCGCCCTGGCTGCCGAAAGATTTACCGGAGTTCAAACCAACTTTTGCCTCTTCCACCAAAAACCGTTCCAGTTTTTCGGCTTCTTTAAAGTAGGTACGAAAATCTAACCAGGCCAGAAATGTTCCTTCCGGCTTGACTACTTTAACGCCA
>CAZCEN010000236.1:0-5362 GCA_964497205.1 uncultured Sporomusaceae bacterium | reverse complement strand
AAAGACATTGGCTGCACCCATGTTATTATCGGCCATTCCGAGCGCCGCCAATATTTCGCGGAAACAGACGAAACCGTAAATAAAAAAGTAAAAGCAGCAATTAAAGCCGGTCTTGCTGCTATTGTATGTGTCGGGGAAACCCTTGCCGAAAGGGAGGCCAACGATACTGAAAAAGTTGTTGGCGTCCAGGTAAAAGGTGGTCTGGAAGGTTTAACCGCCGGGCAAGTAGCTGACCTTGTTATTGCCTATGAGCCTGTTTGGGCTATAGGCACCGGCCGTACCGCTTCCTCTGAGGATGCCAATTCCGTATGTGCCTTTATCCGCCGTACTGTAGCCGGTATGTTTGGCCAGGAAGCTGCAGACAAAGTTCGTATTCAATATGGCGGCAGCGTTAAGCCTGACAATGTAGCCGAATTAATGGCTAAGCCGGATATTGACGGCGCACTAGTTGGCGGAGCCAGTTTGGACGCCGAGTCATTTAGTAAATTAGTGATGTTTAAGTAAGGAGAATGCCCTGTGTCAAAACTTTCTTCTCCTATTGCTCTAATAATCATGGACGGGTGGGGTATTGGCCGCACCGGCGATGAATTTAACGCTATTGCACAAGCTGACACGCCACATCTTACCTTGTTAAATGAACTCTATCCAACAACAGCGTTGGTATGTTCAGGTGAAGCTGTCGGCTTGCCTGAAGGACAGATGGGTAACTCTGAGGTAGGTCACCTTAATATTGGGGCAGGCCGCACTATTTACCAGGAACTTACCCGCATAACCAAGTCGATAAAGGATGGCGATTTCTTTAGCAATCCGGTGCTTTCCTCGGTATGTGAGAAAACTAAAGTGTCAGACGGTGCGCTTCATTTGATGGGGCTTGTATCAGATGGTGGTGTGCATAGTCATATTACTCATCTGTATGCCCTCATTGAATTAGCCAAACGCTCTGGCCTAAAAAAAGTATATGTTCACGCATTCCTGGACGGACGGGATGTACCACCCTCAAGTGCTATTACGTATATCAAAGAACTTGAGGCTAAAATCGCGGAAACAGGCGTAGGTAAGATTGCCACAGTCGCCGGACGCTACTATGCTATGGACAGAGACAAACGCTGGGATCGGGTTGCCAAAGCCTACGATGCCCTGGTCTATTGTCAGGGCAAGAAGGCAGTCAATGCTGTGGCCGCTGTTGAAGCTTCCTATCAGGACGGGAAGACCGACGAGTTTGTGGAGCCAACTCTTGTTGAAGGAACAGGTTATAGTGGTATAAAGCCCAATGACGGCGTTATTTTCTTCAATTTCCGTCCTGACCGGGCCCGCGAGCTTACCCGGGCGCTAACCGTTGATGATTTTGACGGTTTCGAACGGAAAGATGGCAAATTTCCGTTGTTCTTTGCCGCTATGACCCAATATGATGAAACTTTACCCGTAGCGGTAGCGTTTCCACCGACGCATTCTGCCAATACGCTGGGAGAAGTGATCAGCAAGGCCGGTTATACCCAGCTGCGAATTGCTGAAACTGAAAAATATGCTCACGTGACTTACTTTTTCAACGGTGGCGAGGAACAGCCGTTCCCGGGCGAGGATCGTCTCTTGATTCCTTCGCCCAAGGTGGCTACTTACGACTTAAAGCCGGATATGAGTGCTGTTGAAGTAACCGATAAAGTGGTTGAAGCGATCAAGTCAGGCAAATATGACTTTATCATACTCAACTATGCCAACTGTGACATGGTAGGCCATACCGGTGTAATGGGAGCCGCTGTTACTGCGGTGGCAGCAGTAGATAAATGTGTTGGCCGGGTAGTCAATGCTATGCGTGATCGGGGCGGAATTACGTTAATTACCGCCGATCACGGTAACGCTGAAGTCATGCGCGACCCGGAAACCGGGGAACCTTTTACCGCCCATACTACCAACCCCGTTCCTCTCATTTTGGTATCAGAAGCTCATCGGGATGCCAAGCTGCGCCCGGGTATGCTGGCCGACATTACGCCAACAATTTTGGATTTAGCCGGTATTCCTCAGCCTGCAGAAATGACTGGAAAGACTTTGATAATGAATAAATAGGAGGAAATAACATATGTGTACAACTATCGTTGATATTTTGGCCAGAGAAATTATGGACTCCCGCGGTAACCCTACTGTCGAAGTTGACGTATTATTAGAAGACGGCACAATGGGTCGCGCAGCCGTTCCTTCCGGTGCTTCGACCGGCGCTTATGAAGCTGTTGAACTGCGTGATGGTGACAAGGACCGTTACATGGGGAAAGGCGTGCTGAAAGCCGTCGAAAATGTAAACGAAATTATTACCCCGGAAATAGTCGGTATGGACGCCCTGGATCAAATCGGTATTGACCAAGCCATGCTCGAACTTGACGGTACCCCGAACAAAGGTAAATTAGGTGCTAATGCTATTCTTGGCGTCTCTATGGCCGTTGCTAAAGCGGCGGCAGCTTCTTCCGGCCTTACCCTGTACCAATATCTTGGCGGCGCTAATGCCAAAGAACTGCCTGTTCCCATGATGAACATACTTAACGGCGGCAAACATGCGGATAATAACGTAGATATTCAGGAATTCATGATCCTGCCTGTTGGCGCTGAAAACTTTGCCGAAGCCCTGAGAATGGGTTCCGAAATTTACCACAACCTCAAAAAAGTACTTGGCAGCCGCAATTTGGCAACTGCAGTAGGCGACGAAGGCGGTTTTGCTCCGAATCTGGCTTCCAACGAAGAAGCTCTGAAAGTTATCATTGAAGCTATCGAAAAAGCCGGTTACAAACCTGGCGAACAAGTTATGCTTGGTCTTGACGTAGCAGCTACCGAATTATTCAAAGACGGAAAATACCATCTTGAAGGCGAAGGTGTTGTGAAAACTTCGGCTGAAATGGTGGAATACTATAGTCAATTAGTTGACAAATATCCGATCATTTCGATTGAAGACGGCATGTCTGAAGACGATTGGGATGGCTGGAAATTGCTCACCGACCGCCTGGGCAGTAAAATTCAACTGGTAGGCGACGATTTGTTCGTAACCAATGTCGAACGTTTGAGCAAAGGGATTGAAACCAGAACGGCAAACTCCATTTTAGTAAAAGTTAACCAAATCGGTACTCTGACTGAAACTTTTGATACTATTGAAATGGCTAAACGCGCTGGTTACACTTGTGTTATTTCTCACCGTTCCGGTGAAACCGAAGACGCAACCATTGCCGATATCGCTGTTGCAGTTAACGCCGGACAAATCAAAACAGGTGCTCCTGCCCGGACTGACCGTGTTGCCAAATACAACCAGCTGCTTCGTATTGAAGAACAGCTTGGAGATCTGGCCCAGTATCGCGGCCGCAAAGTCTTCTATAATTTAAGATAAGTTCGCGCCGGAAGGAGGTGAACTAAATGCCGAAGGGATACTTTCTGAAATGCAGTGACTGTGGCTACCTATACGAGTGTGATGATGACCTGCTGGAATGTATGAGCAATACTAAGGTCTGTGAACATTGTGGCAGCCCCAACCTCGAAGTTGTTCCGCAGCAGGAAGGTAAGTTTGGCTGCACCAGCCGGCTTAACACGCATGTGGTAAATGTGAATAGCTATGTGGATCATCCCGAACCGGTAAAACCCTCCCCGGTAGGCGTAGAGTAGTGATATTTAAACAGCCGTTTGTGCGGCTGTTTAAATTTTTTTAAAAAAGGGAAAAATATGTAGAGTAAATCGTGAAATTGTTGACTAAATAATTGTCAAGTGTCATTTAAGTATGATAGAATATTGTTATGCCTTGGCAGTGTATTACAACAAGGATATGGATCAGTCGTGGGGGGTGTTAGGAAAGTGGTAACAGGACTGATGATTTTAGAGGCAGTGCTTTCTATTGCGTTAATTTTAGCAGTAGTGTTGCAGTCAGGCAAAAGTGCCGGCTTGTCGGGCTCAATTGGCGGCGGCGCCGAATCCCTATTCGGTGGCAAGGCTAAGGGGCTTGATCAAATTCTGGCAAAGGCAACAATTATCATTGCTGCGTTGTTTGGCGTTGTCACCATGGCTTTGGTAAAATTGATGCAGTAGGTTTGCTAACCTCAATTGCTGGTTTTCCGGCATATTGAGGTATTTTTAAGGTTTTAAGCTCAAAGGAGGAAAAAGGAATCATGGATTTATTGTATTTCGCGCCAATAGCAGGTATTGTGGCGCTGGCTTTCGCTGCCTATTTGATGACCAGTGTTCTAAAGGAAAACCCTGGTAATCAAAAAATGCAGGACATATCCCAGGCGATTTTTGAGGGCGCAATGGCCTTCCTTAACCGTCAGTACAAAACACTTATTCCATTTACCATCGTTATCTTCTTTATATTGTTCTATGTTGACGGCTATAAGCTGGCCGTATCTTTCTTGGTAGGTGCTGTTTGTTCCGCCATTGCCGGCTATGTTGGTATGACTTCGACTACTAAGTCGAATGCCCGTACCACGGAAGCTGCCCGCCATAGCTTGAACAAAGCGCTGAACGTTTCCTTCCGCGCCGGAGCGGTAATGGGAATGTCTGTTGCCGGTCTTGGTCTCTTAGGTGTTTCCAGCTTGTACATAATCTTCAGAGACCCTGTTGTTATTAACAGCTTTGCCTTTGGCGCCAGCGCCATTGCTTTCTTTGCCCGTGTTGGCGGCGGTATCTTTACCAAAGCTGCTGACGTAGGTGCAGACTTGGTAGGTAAAGTCGAAGCAGGTATTCCTGAGGACGATCCCCGTAACCCGGCGGTTATTGCCGACAACGTTGGTGACAACGTAGGTGACACTGCAGGTATGGGCGCTGACTTGTTTGAATCCTATGCAGCTACTGCTATCGCGGCTATGCTGATTGGTCAAACCGTATTCAAAGGCGATATCAACGGGGTATTGTTCCCGCTGGTAATCGGCGCAGCCGGTATCTTCGCTTCTATTGTCAGCACCTTCTTAGTTAGAACCAGTGAAGATGGTGACCCGCAAGCCGCTCTGAACAGAGGTATTTGGGGCACCAACATCCTTGTTGCTGTTGCTACCTATGGTTTTGCCAGCATGATGTTCCCGGCAAAAGCTATGGGAATTACCATTGCTGTTGTTTGCGGTTTGGCGGTTAACGTTCTTGTTGGCGCGATTACCGAATACTATACTTCTAGTAATAAACCTCCTACCCAGCATATTGCTGACGCTTCCCAAACAGGCCCGGCCACTAACGTTATTGCCGGTATTGCCTGTGGTTTAAGAAGTACCGCTTTACCAATGATCGTATTTGCTATTGCTATCTGGGTTGCTTACTCTGCAGCCGGTATCTATGGTATCGCTATGGCGGCCATGGGCATGCTGTGTACAGCCGGTATGGTTGTTGCTGTTGACTCCTTTGGTCCTGTTGC
>CAZCEN010000235.1:0-5378 GCA_964497205.1 uncultured Sporomusaceae bacterium | reverse complement strand
AAATAGATAGTAGCTAAATATGTTATTTGAGTAAAAAACTAACTGCCATGACGTAGCTTTTTGGAATGTTTAAGTAGTTGTATAGAGGGTGATGATTATGGAGATTCAAAAAAGATTAGTGGATATTAAAGAAAGTCAGCTTAAAATATTGGAAGACTATGAGAGTCTGATAAAGGATTATGATTCCAATGGATTGGTTACTCAAAATGAAGAGTTGCGGAATGAATTAGCGGACTGTAAGGAACGATTGAAACAATTGGAAATAAAGTATGAAAGAGTGTCAATTGAAAATCAGAAATTGAGAATAAGCCTCAGAGAACAAATTTTGGACGAAAAGCTTAATATACTGAAGATTTCCCGTAGTAAGTTAGATACCTATTTCAAGTCTGCGGTGGATGATTGCGGGAACCGTCTCATATCCTTTGAGAAACATGTGGAAAAAGAGATATCACAGTTAAGAAAGGCCGCGGTTGAGAATCTGGGCGCTGAGCGTGAACACTTTGTTAGTGAATTGAATCAATGGGCTCAAAGTTTAGGTGAAAAGATTCGTGAATATAGAGAACAACTAGGTGCCGATGCGGACGGAGTATCGAATTTAATACAGACCAAGTTTGACGCTTTAATGGAAGAAGGAGTATCCGAAGAGATCATTCAAAAGCGAATCAGACAAAATGAAACAGAAATGAAAATCGGCCTGAATTGGATTAATAAAATAGGTATTATCTTAATTTTATTTGGCATAGGGGCGGCAGCCAAATATGTCCATTCAACTTGGTTTACTGATTATATGCGAGGGGCTTCTTTTTTTATTTTGGGTGGCGTGTTCTTAGCTGGCGGTGAATATCTGAATGGTAAGGGCAGGGAGATTTTTGCCAGGGGGTTATTAGGCGGTGGGGTATCAATATTATATTGTGCTGTTTTTTACAGTTACTTTTTGTTACAGATTATTGATATTCGTGCCGGATTGTTCTTGTCAGTGCTAATTACATTGACGACAGTTGTACTATCTATTCGATATCAGTCTAAAACTATTTGTTCATTAGGACTTGTTGGTGGCTATCTGCCGTTTTTTAGTTATTTGGTATCCTTTGGAATTAAGGGAGAAGCCTGCAATATTGCAATGGTTTATTTATTTCTCTTAAATCTATTGGTTTTAGGAGTCTCATTCTGGAAAAAGTGGAATGTGGTAAATTATCTGAGTATGTTATTTCATATTCCGTCCCTAGTATATCTTGTTTTCACGGCTAATAATGTATTTGCAGGCATGTTATATACAATAGTAACATTTACCACTCACTTATTAACGCAGCTTGCTAACCCTCTAAAAAATGCTGTAAAACTTAAAAAAGTTGATTTGCTGTTGATGGGAGTTAACACCTTCCTAAGCTGTGCAATTTTATATGGTCTATTTGATAAAGGTGGATTAGCAGATTATAATGGTTTGCTGGCCTTAGCCTTCTGTCTTGTTTATATTGGAGTGGCTAGGTTGATTGAAAGAAAAATGCCTGGAGAGAAATATGGCAGCCTTTTATTTTATTCAACATCATTGACTTTTGCAATTTTAATGATTCCGTTCCAGTTTGGCCTGCAATGGATGTCTATGGGGTGGCTTTTGGAAAGTGTAATTTTGATAATAGTTAGTCTCAAATATCAAATAGAGAAGATAGAGAAGGCTGGCTGGCTGATTTTTGGTTTATGCTTGGGTGCTTTCTATCTGGGAGATTGGGCCCATATGCTGACTTTTACCAAGACTATGCATTTTAATTATAAGTTTACAGGAATTACAATAGGAACAATTCTTGTTACTGCCGCATATTTAATTGATAGTCAAAAAGGCGGTATGTCTAGGTATGGCAGGTTCTGGAACATTGTTATGGGATTTAAGTATTTCGCTATAGTTAATGCGTGGGTATATTTACTGTATATTGGAGTGGAATTTTATTCTACTTGGATGCCGCGGGGCTATCATTTCGAGTTCTACAAGGTAGCGCTACTAGCCGTCATTAATATAGCCTGCGGGTATGCTGCTTGTCGCATTCCACTGCTGTACAATAGAGTGGTGCTGGTTTTAAGTTTTGTTTTTTATATTGTTGGTATTTTGCTTTGTGTAGTAATTAATTTATTTATTCCAGTTATAAAAAGGCTAGGAGATATTAGTTTTGCTGAATATGGCGCTATTGCCGTCTTGATTGCATTTAATTTGTTGATGCTTATTGTAGTACGAGAATTGCTTATTTCTTTAATTAAAAGGCATCATATGAATCTAGAACTTTATCCATTAGGCATCATTATATATCTTCTTGGCAATGTTACGTTAATATTAACGCAACAATTTCATCTTGGCGGGGGACACTTTGTATCAAGCTTAGTATGCCTTTTAGCGGCATTAGGTTCGCTTGTGTATGGGTTTCGGAAGAAATATATCTATACGAGAAGATTTGGCTTGGGTTTGTCTGTTTTTGCCACAGCAAAATTATTCCTTATTGATCTAGCATTTTTAGATACTATCAAAAAAATCACCGCTTACTTTGTATTTGGATTTATATTATTAGGCATATCTTATTTATATCAGAGACTGAGAGCCGAATCGGAGGGGCAAGAGCATGATCGGAAAATGTAGTTTAATAACTGTCCTGTTATGGATCTTAGCTGTTCCGGTTTTTGCGGCGGAAAATCTTGATGCCTGGAATTATTCGGCTCCAATTAATTTTGAAGGTAGTAATAAATACAAAGCTTTTTATTTAACGGAAGAAATTTATGAACATGCTTTACCGGGTCTGGCAGATATTAGGATTGTTGACGCAAAAGGTGAATATGTGCCGTTTTATATCCAAAATGGATCGAATTCTTTGCGGGAAAATACGATTATCTATAAATCCGAGATCGTTCAGAAGTTAAAAAAAAATAATGACAGTTATATTGATTTTGCTATAATTCCCTTAAAGAATAACATAGATATAACTGGCAATAGCCTGATTTTTGCATTACCATCAGGAAATTTTTTGAAGCATATTGATATATACGGCGGTAATGACGGCAATAGCTGGGATTATATTGGAAAAGACTATGTTTTTAGAGCGGAAGGCCGCGAAAAAAATAAAGTTTCTATAGGTAACAAAAGAAAGTACACTTACTATCGTATTGTAGTATTAGATAATCCGGAAGATATAGCCTTAGAAAAGATGAACCTCAGCAATAACTATACTGATAATCAATGGAACAATTTTATTAAAACGGCAGAGGTTGCATATGATGTAAAAACAGAAAAAAGCGATTCAATACTAACTATAGCAAACAAACAGAGACTAACAATTAAACAGGTTATCTTAGAAGTGGAGTCTGATTTTCAAAGGAATTACACGGTTTTTTCTGGGGAGAACCCGAATGGAACTATTCTAAAGAGCGGCGAAATTTATAATCTGCAGCTTGAAAATGTGAAAGTTTCAGGTGCTAAAATTGATTTCGGCAATAATCCAATCTCTACACCAACTATCAATATTAAAATTGATAACAGAGATGATCGTCCTCTTACTATAAAATCTATATCCATAGAGTATTATGTTGATAAACTAGTTTTCCCTGATGTCGGTAATACTCCTTACCAGCTTTGCTTTGGTAATGAAAAAGCCACAAAACCTAAATATGAGATCGAATTGCAAAAAGCCTATATTGAAAAAGAACAGCATGATAGCTGTAGTTTGGGAGCTATACAAGTAAAGGCTAAAGAAATGACTGCTCCTAGCTCGTTTAATATGAAGTATGTATTTAATGGTATTATAGTTGCAATATCCTTACTCATGATAGTTGTACTTATAACAAGACTGGGGGGCAAAAAGTAATTACTCCTAGTTTATTAACTCCAGGCGAGTTAAGATAATGAAATAAGTATAGTAAAAGAAAACGGCCTGGGCTTGAGCCAGGCCGTTTTCTTGTTTTGGCTGTTTATCTTAGTAGTTCGTTGCTATTTTTTTGATGTGACGCATAGTAGCGATGCGTTCTTCGGCTAAAACTTCAGCGGCTTTGTAGGTAGGAATGCTATCCCGCTTGGAAATAGCGATAACTTGTTCGATGTTTCTATAAATACCATCCACTTTTCTCAGGGCACGCTCGCGATTGTAGCCGCCATCGAGAAGCTCATCAGCAACGTTAATTACGCCGCCGGCATTAATAATGAAGTCAGGGGCATATACAATACCTTTATCTTGGATAATTTGGCCATGACGCTCTTCTTTCAATTGGTTGTTGGCGGCACCGGCGATAACGCGGCATTTCAGTAGAGGGATGGTTTCATCGTTGATGATTGCGCCCAAAGCACAAGGGGAGAAGATATCGCAGTCTACGCCGTAGATTTCGTTAGGCTTAACGGCTTTAGCGCCAAAATCGGTAACAACATGGTCCACATTTTCCGGGAAGATATCGGTAACGATAAGGTTGGCGCCTTCTTCGTGGAGGTGTTTGCATAAGGTGTAACCAACATGGCCGAGACCTTGTACAGCAATGGTTTTGCCTGACAGGGAGTCAGATCCCCAAGCTTCTTTGGCGCTGGCTTTTACGCCTTTCCAAACGCCGTAGGCGGTAATTGGGGATGGATCGCCGCTGGAGCCGGCGGTAGAACCGAGACCGGCTACATGATTGGTTTCCATTTTAATATAGTCCATATCTTCCACGCAGGTGCCAACATCTTCTGCAGTAATGTAACGGCCATTCAAACCGTCGACAAAACGGCCAAAGGCACGGAACAGTGCTTCGCTTTTATCTTTTTTGGAGTCCCCGATAATAACTGCTTTAGCGCCGCCAAGATTGAGACCGGCTGCCGCATTCTTATAGCTCATACCGCGAGCCAGGCGTAAAGCATCGACAATAGCTTCTTCTTCTGTAGCATAGTTCCACATACGAGTACCGCCCAGAGCTGGGCCTAAGGTAGTGTCATGAATACAAATGATTGCTTTTAAACCGGAAACTTCGTCTTGGCACATCACCAGTTGCTCATACTTATAATTTGTCATGTACTTAAAAATTTCCATTTGTAAATCCCCCTCTAAAGTAGTGTTTTTGTGTGCTGCTAGTATGTAACGCAAGTATTGTGCCAAGCATAGGAATAAATTTCCAAAAAAACAGCAAACAGCTTAATTCAAAGGGAAATTAAGCTGTTTGGCGGTTTATAGCAGATATAAAAAAAGCTTAGACTGCAATTTATTGCACTGCAATTAATTGCAGTGATGCAGTGGGTTGCAGTTGTTACTTGTGACGGTATTTTTCAAGTTTGTAATATAGGCTGCGGACGGCGATCCCCAGGCTGTGAGCGGCTTCTACCCGGTTAGCACCGTGGGCGGCCAGGGCATCCTCAATGGCTTTTTGTTCTGCTGCTTCCAATATTG
>CAZCEN010000234.1:0-5399 GCA_964497205.1 uncultured Sporomusaceae bacterium | reverse complement strand
CATTTTCCGAATATTTGAGTACTTGAGCCAGTGAGTTAGCTGTATTTTCAAGGTTTATACAGGTAACGGAGTCAATAAACTCTTCGTTATTCGATACGGCCTGTACGACACCTAAATTATCTTCGATAAGTTTAACCAATTCGTTAAACTGCTCAAACAGCGGCAGAGCAAGACTAGACATTGTTCCAAAGTTAAGCAGCAGTCTTGGTTTCTCATCCAAATACTCGGACAACTCGGACATCAGGGTTTGGCAGCTGGTTAACGTAAGGCTCTGGTTAATGAATACATGGACAAAGTTGGCATCCTGTGTGCTGATAGCGTAGGGGACCACATACTCAGGCGCAGCCTCTACTAAAGCCCGCATATTCTCTTTTGATTTAAGCTTATGGATGTTATCCAGTTGCTTTTTAAAATTAAATTCCTGCTGCAGCACCGCTTCTATAGTTTCTGCTACTTTTTCCGGGCGAATAGGTTTTACAATGAAGTGGCAGGCTCCTCGCTCTAAAGCATCAATAATGCCTGCGCGGGATTCGGTAGCGCTAACCACAATAATGCGGGCATCAGAATCGGCAGTCATTATCTTCGAGATCGTTTCGGCTCCCCCGAGGCCTTGCATACTCAGATCCATTGTTACTAAATCCGGCTTTAACCGGACATATTCTACAAAGGCTTGTACACCGTTAGCAGCCTCACCTACAACTATATGGCCTAAGGCTGTCACAATGTCCCGCAGCATTTGCCTGGCAAGCATCGAATCATCGACAATAAGAATTCGTGCTGAATGCCGTTTGGGGCTCTTTTCCTGGGCAGTACAGGCACTTTTCAGACAGTTGATTAACTCACGGTGCCTGTCTTGATCAAAGGGTTGCTGCAATACGTTAGTTACAACTGCAGCCACTGCCTCTTGGGACGCCGGCTTGATAATAACGTGCCTGGCACCTCGCTCCAACATATCCAAAATAACCTTTTTTTCTTGGTGTGAGCTTACCACAACAATGCGGGCTTCAGGATCCTCGGCTATAATTTTGGAGGTAGCTTCAGCACCCCCGACGCCACACATGGTTAAGTCCATAGTAACAAGATCGGGTTTTAACTTAAGATATTCTTCTAAAGCCTGCTCGCCATTCTTGGCCTGCCCGATAACGGTGTGACCAAGCGCTGTCAAAATATCGCCCAGAACTTTTCTTTCCATCATAGAGTCATCTACAACGAGTATGTTGGCCATGTTACCTCCGTTTATCCTAGAAATTAAATATCCTATATGGTCAAACATATATTGGTCAATAGCAAAATTGCTTTCAATATTAAATCGATAAATTTGTTCTTGCTCTTAAGCTCTTTTCATGTTGCTTTGCCGGTAAAACAATTTATAGATAAGACTGGCCAAGTGGAAATGTAGGCTAATGGGGCTGCAGTGGTGCAACTAATAGCTTAAGCAGCCTTGTTATGTGGCATGAAGCTGATACAACCCCGTTTTCTTGGAGTGCCAGGGGGGGGGATGGTTTCCCGTGACACGAGTTGGGGTGGATTTGCAAGGCTGCGGTCGTCGCATCGAATCCCTGTCCAAATCGCTTTTAATGTGTGTAGGAAGGCAACAGGGATTGAAGGCATAGGGGGACGTCAAAAAGATCGTCCCTCTGCTTCTTTAAAATTATGCGTTAAGAGCCGAGGGTTAAAGTCCCTCGGCTTTATTTTTACATACACAAATAGCCTTTATTACAACATGTAGTAAGGATTTAGGAAGATTATGGAGAATTATATTACTGAAGTCGTTATAACGTAGAGTAGGAGAAAGAAGGCAGTGAGGAAGCAAAAGACAGCTCCGTCGCTTCTTGCTCCCGCGCGTTATCATATTTCCAAGTGACTATATTTCTTATACTTCAGGAATATATGTTGGTTGGACTAAATTAGTTAAGTTCTTTGTACGATTAGCAGGCGAAGCAGCGCCGGAGCCGTTCATAACAGACAGGGGGAAAGAAAATATTGCTATAGCAGTATTCTTGAAGGAGAATTTTAAATGAATATTTGGAATGTATTGGGTATTGATGCAACCAATAATATAGGAGCAATCAAAAAGGCCTATGCTACAAAGCTTAAAAGCCACCATCCAGAGGAGAATCCACAAGGTTTTCAGGAGCTTAGAGAGGCTTATGAACAAGCATTACAACAAGCTGCGACCAGAAAGCAGCAGAACATTACAGCAGTTCCAGGTACACAACTGGACGATAATGATTCGCAAGCTATTCCGCACCAACACATAGAACGATTTATGAGGCGCTTAGAAAAACTATATCATGAACCAGCGCTGCGAACTAATATTGAGCAGTGGAAAGAGCTGTTGGAGGACGAAATCCTTTGGAATCTTACCGCAAAGCAGCAGCTAAACTACAGCGTATTAGCGTTTTTGATGCAGCACGATGAGCTGCCACGCGATGCCTGGATATTGCTAAATAAAGTTTTTTTCTGGACTGAGCAAATAGAAGATTTATACAATGACTTTCCTGCAGATTTTATTAACTTTATTATCCGCGAAATTAATGGCACTAATAATTTTGAGGCAAAGTTTCGTAATCGTGCTTGTGGGATGATACTTATGGGGCTTGGTGCAGCTTTATGGCTAGCAATTATCTATTTGCTGCTTAATAAAGATAGTGAGTTAGTAACAATAGTGGGTGGTATAGCACTTGGCTGCTTGTTTTTTTGTGTGGGTTACTTTGGGTTTTGCGAACGCCGAATTGCCATTTCTAATAAAAACAAAGAGATTGTAATTCAAAACGCCTATAAAACAATAAAATACCATTTTGCAGAGATACAGGGATTTGAGATTGAGAGAACTTGTATGACGATATTGGGATATCAGTTAGCAGCGATACCTAATTCTACGATTAAACTGTATGTAACAGTAGACGGAAAATCAAAAAGTCATCGTTTATCGGGGATATCATATAGTGAGGAGTTGATACTGGTACTTTCCGAGTACTTCAATGAATGGAATAGTGCAATAGAACTTCAGCAAGAAGCTATCTTGAGCGGTAACGAAGCGCATTTTTATCGTCGCTATAACCAAGCAGTAAACTTTGAAAAAGGATTACGTGTTATAAGTGTGTTAGCTGCCGGATGGCTGATATTAGATCCAAGACCGTATATAGCAGCTATAAGTGTAAATATAACGCTTCCCATGCTAGGGGTATTGCTATTTTTTATTTATAAAGATGTGGCATCCTTTGATAATAAAAACGATCGACCTAATTTTTTGGAAGGTGCTATATTTCCTGCTAGTGCACTTATATATACAGCTATATTCAAATATAGCATTTTACTTACGCAGTCGTTTTTATTTTATTTAGCAGGTATCATTATAGCTGGCTTAGTAGGGTTAATCTTTGTGTGGCATATTCGTGTTGGCTGGAACAAAAAATATCGAGCCAGCTTTCTGGCAATGATGGTTTTTATAAGTTGCTATTTTGGTGCGCTGGCTGTACACATCAATTGTGTAGGGGATAATTCCACCACTAATAAATATCAGGCTGTTATCACCAAAAAAGAATATAACGCAAAGCCATTCGGATTGTACTACATTTATACAAAACCTTCGCCCGATTTTGTTAACAATGAAATTAAGTTGGCGGTCAAATACAAATTATACGAAAAAGCTAAACCTGGCGATAGCATATATTTTTATTTTAAAGATGGCCTATTGGGCCTGAAGTGGGCTATACATGCTGACACTAAATAGATTTAGCAGGGACACTAGGCTGGCCAGCTTAGCTGATATAAAAATATATCCACGGGATAGACTAGCTGCTTATTGCACGTGGCGAACGCCTTTACGAAGAATCTCTTGGATATGACAGACATGAAATTGCGTGTGCCCTTCGAGAATAGGATATGAAAGTAATAAAAAGAGCCTATGCTGAAAAAAACGGCATAAAGAGTGGTCAAGGTTTGGTGACAGGGATTAGTAAACGTAAAAGAAAAAACGGAAGGATGATGTACCGATGAAAAAAGTGTTAATGCTAACTTTAGTCCTGTTGTTGGCATTTTCCAATCTAGTTTTTGCCGCGCCCAGTGAGTCAGAAGTTATAGCTTCATTTAAGAGCTATGCGGACCAGGAAGTCAAAAAGGCATTGGTTAGCTATGAAACGAATAATAAGATGATTTTTATAATAAATAGGAAACAACCACCTGATTGGCTAGAACCGCCATTTTGGCGCATAGTACACTTTACACTTAATGACAAGTATGAGATTGATCTTCGCAAGAACGATTCTTTGATTAGACCATATATTGGAATACTGAAAATTGATAAAGTCAACTATTATCAGGATTTTTCCAGCAAAGAAGCAGCTGAACAATGCGTTTCACCCAAATATCGGGATACCAAGCACTATACATTTATCATTGCCTATCAGGAGGATAAATGGGTAGTCACTAATGTAGAGTTGCAATATAGCGGCGAACTGAAAACAAACAGTATTTATGATGTATTGAAGATTGAGCCTAAACTGGGCTATCTGCATTAGACAAAAATGCACCCCCCCAAGCATAAGGACACTGACCGCTATATATTTATCTTGGCTTATCAGGATGAGAAATGGGTAGTTACCAATGTGGTGTTAAAATATAGTGGCGAAGTGAAGCTGATGGGGATATATGACAAATTGAAGAATAAATACTGGTAGTGTGGGGGAAATATCATGGATACTGAATTCGAATTAATGAAAGCATTACGCACAGGTCATACTGTAGAATTTTTCAAAAACAGTAAATGGGATGAATATATCAAAGAACAGCCTTTGGGTGAAATCTATCTTCCTACAGGTAAGATTGTGGCAAATGACCCGCTTATTCTTTTTGAAACTCAGCCTTTTGCCAGAGCGGTAGCGGCAGGCCGCTATCCGGTGATATTGTACATTCACCATATTGATACCGATAAAAGAGTGGCTTTTGCAGAAATCCGTTTCACCAAGGAACTGCCAGCGCATTTTGAGCTTGCGCTTATTGCGGGGCAAGCGGTAGAAGCGTTGGATGATGATGAATTTTTTGGCTATGGTGTTGACAGTGGGACAGGCGGCTTTATGGACGAGTGTGCTTGTAAGGCTCTTCAAAAGCTAGCGGAAGGTTTTGAGGATGGAATGTGGCCTGATTTGGAAAAGGCTTTGGATGACAGTTATGTACATACCTATTCTACTGCGAATGTAGTGCTTCCTGATTCTGATTGCAATATAGCGGCCTTTTCCAGCGGCTTCGGCGATGGGGCTTATCCAACCTTTTGGGGAATGGATGCTAAGGGGGATGTGTGCTGTCTGAT
Organism: uncultured Sporomusaceae bacterium; assembly: GCA_964497205.1. Classification (GTDB taxonomy): domain Bacteria; phylum Bacillota; class Negativicutes; order Sporomusales; family Sporomusaceae; genus Sporomusa. The sequence continues at coordinate 88 of CAZCEN010000234.1, read as the reverse complement.
TACTGATTTTTTGACTGTTGATACTGGTGGGGAGGATGACGAAGGGGAAGATACACATGAGTAATAGGACCTTTTCCCTGTAGTAAAA
>CAZCEN010000233.1:0-5418 GCA_964497205.1 uncultured Sporomusaceae bacterium | reverse complement strand
GATGGTTTCAAACCTGCCACTTATACTTTAGTTGGCACTGTAACAACAGGTGTTGCCGTGTCATGGATATGGCGTCTTCGCAAGAATACCTTAATGACCTCATCGACGAGCAGCAAGGCAATAGCGGCGACGATGCAGATAAACCACTGGCTTCCGTTAAGCTCGGTCAGGCCCAGGATGCGCTGCAGGATACCAAGCTCGGTTGCAAGGACGGTCGCCAATAACGCCAGGCTATAGAGGAACACTTGGTTTCGATCACGCAAAATGTCCCGGTTGAAAGCGGTGGCAGTCTCGCTACGCGCGCAGAGGCCCATGACGATGATAAGGAGAGAAAAGGCAACATAACCCATAGTGGCCGCCGTAGCCGCCCCTGCCGCCTCGTAGATTGACTCAAGATAAACCGTGGCGATTGCCGTCAGGATCCCAATGAAGACGATACGCACCCATTGTGGTGCTGACAAGATCGGTTGCTTCAGTGGTCGGGGTTTTTTCTCCATTAGATCCGAGGCTGGCATGTCGAATCCCAGAGCGACGGCTACCGGAACCGTGATGAGGAAGTTCAGAAATAGGACGACAAGTGGCGTAAACGGCGCGCCTCCAAGCACAACAAACAGCGCAGCCAGTAGATAGGAGGCAATGAACGCCACCAGCTGCGCCATCTGAAAGCGAACGTAGTTGAACAGGTTATTGTAGATATGACGGCCGTATTCTACCGCCTTGACGATAGTGGCGAAATTATCATCGGTCAGAATCATCACTGCTGCGCCCTTGGATACTTCAGTGCCTGTAATGCCCATTGCCACTCCAATATCGGCCTTCTTCAACGCCGGGGCATCGTTGACCCCATCGCCTGTCATAGCCACAATGTTGTTCTTTTGTTGGAGAAGCGTCACCAGCCGGATCTTGTCCTCCGGTGCTACGCGGGCCACCACGCCTATCTGGTCCAATTGTTGCTTCAACTGCTCGTCAGGAATGGCGGCAAATTGAGCCCCCGTCAAGGCCTCACCCTCGATTCCCAGCTCGTGACCGATGGCGGCGGCAGTCACTGCATGGTCTCCGGTAATCATACGCACCTGAATACCAGCACTATGGCACTTGGCAATAGCGTCTTTTGCCTCGACCCGCGGGGGATCGACAATTCCCACCATAGCTAGGAGGGTTAGATCTTTCACTAGTTCGAGCAGCTTACCCTTTGGATCAAAGGTAGCTGGATCGAAGTCACGGCGGGCAACCACCATGACGCGTTCTCCTGCTTCGGCCATACGGTCGTTTTCCTGGAGTGCTAATAGGCGATTATCGTCGGTGACCGGTTGCACCGAGTTCCCCGGAAGCCAGTATGAACCAGCACGCGCGATCAGTACATCTGGCGCGCCCTTGACGAAGCAGCGCACCACAGGTTTGCCTTGCTCGTTCTTCATGTTATGGAACGTGGCCATGAACTTGTAGTCGGAATCGAATGGAACTTCGGCCACTCGAGGGTACATATGGCGAGCGCCTTCCACGCTAATACCCCCCTTTTCAGCCAACACGATCAGAGCGCCTTCGGTCGGGTCGCCGATCAATGTTTCGCCATCGAGGCGGGCATCGGCGCACAGTGCCATAGGCAGCAGTACTGCATCGAGGTCGATCTTAGAGCCTCCTACATGTTGCAACTGTCCGTGTGTGCTGTAACCTTCGCCGGTCACTTTGTAGCGATTCTGGCCAGGAACGGTAAACTCACGTGCTGTCATCTTATTGAGCGTAAGAGTACCAGTTTTATCGGAGCAGATAGCTGAGACCGAGCCTAGCGTTTCCACTGATGGAAGCCGCTTAACAATAGCGTTATGGGAGGCCAGCTCCCGCGTGCCCATGGAGTACATGGTGGTGACCACGGCTGGCATGCCGGTTGGGATGGCCGAGATCGCTAGCGCTATGCCGGCGATAAAGATGGCGTTTAGCGTCTGCCCATTACGCAGTCCCAGGATGACCATTAGGATAAAAGCGAGTCCCGCCAGCCCCGCAATAATCATTGTCAGCCGATCAAGCTGCTTCTGCAAGGGCGTCTTGTCTGCCTCAGTCTTGTTGAGCAGGTCGGCGATGTGTCCCATTTCGGTACCCATACCGGTCGTTGTAACGATCATCTCGCCACGGCCTCGAGTAACCGACGTATTCATAAACGCCATGTTCACACGGTCACCCAGGGGGACTTCGGCTTTGGTAATGGGAACGGTATCTTTCAATGTGGCAACACTTTCACCTGTAAGTGCAGCCTCCTCAATCTCCATTGTAGCGGCTATGAAGAGGCGGCCATCGGCGGGAACAACATTGCCCGCTTCCATCAGTACTATATCTCCGGGAACCAGTTCTTCAGCCTCGATATCTTTTGCCTCGCCGTCTCGGCGCACACGGGCAATATTCTTCATTGTTTTCGCCAACGCTGCAAGGCTCGCCTCGGCCTTTGCCTCCCCACGCAGGCCTAGGACCGCATTGAAGACTGTCAAGCCCACAAGCACAAGGGTGGTACCCCATTCTCCAGTGAAGAGCTGGTTAATAAACGCTGCTACTAGCAGGATGATCTGCATCAGATCTTTGTACTGCCGCAGAAACGCTTGCCATCCCGGTTCCTTTTTCTTCTCCGCAAGTTTGTTTGGACCATATTTCTGCAGCCTTTCCTGTGCCTCTGACGTACTCAAGCCATTGGCCGGATTGACCTGAAACCTGCTGGCGACATCCTCCGATGCAAGCGAGTACCATTTGTCATCTGACGCCTTTTGGGTCAGATCCGGTGAAGTGGTTTGATTATTAGATTGGAGTGACATATTTATTCTCCTTAAGTTTGAAAAGTGTGGGGGTGTCGACTTCTTCGGTTACAAGGTCTCTATTTCTAGCATAGCCTCACTTTTTATTCTTCTTGCCTTCTTTCTTACCTTTCTTCTTAGATACTTCATTCTTGGTGACTGCTCTATCTGCAGTCAGAGCTTGTGGATCGTTGGCCGCCTTTGCGTTATTTTTTACGACGGGTTCGTCCTTCAGATCGCCATTCTCTCTCTCGAGCTGTTCTTTAGCAACAAGCAAAGCTTGTTTTTGCTCCTCAGTCACAGTGGGATAGGCAAGATTGAGGTTGTTCATAGTTCTGTAGAGCACGGCTGCCACTGCCAACCGTGTGAACCACTTGTGATCGGCAGGCACTATGTACCAGGGTGCCCACTCAGTACTTGTATGGTTGAAAATGTCTTCATACGCTGCGATATAATCGTCCCAATGAGCCCGCTCTTTTATGTCGGCTGCAGAGAACTTCCAGTTCTTTTCCGGCTCCAACGTCCGTAGTAAGAAACGCTCCTTCTGGGCATCTTTGGATACATATAGAAAGAGCTTGAGAACAATGATCCCATTGTCAACCAGGTACTTTTCGAAGTTGTTGATCTCCTCAAAGCGCCTTTTCCAAATATTCTTGCCCTTCAGATGCTGCGGAAGCTGCTGCTTGTCGAGAAATTCGGGATGGATGCGCACTACCAGGACTTCTTCATAGTAGGAGCGGTTGAAAATTCCGATACGACCGCGAGAAGGCAGGGCCTTAAAGTTGCGCCATAGATAATCGTGATCAAGTTCTTCACTGGAAGGTCCCTTGAAACTGTGGACATCGATTCCTTGAGGGTTAACCCCAGACATAACGTGCTTAATGGTGCCATCTTTGCCAGCTGCATCGAGGGCCTGAAGGACCATAAGCACAGCATACTGATTCTGGGCCCATAGCTTGTCTTGCATCTCAGCCAGAATCTGGATGCCTTCAACTAAGGTCTGTTTTGCCTCTGCCTTCTGCATCCATTTTCCGGTAAAGCCGGGATCATAGTCTTTCTTCAGGTTGATTTTCTTGCCAGGAGGGACCCTCAAGACGTCCATCAATTCGTCAATTCTGGTTTCTGCATCTTTTCTGATCGCCATGATTGATTCCTTATATTATTCCTTGTATTGAAAGTTCAAGCCCCGTAAAACTTCAAGAGATTATTTGGATACTTTTAATAATGACCTGGATTCAGTCTGTTAGGAGACCACTAAGGTAGTCGAACTACAATTTGCCTTCAATATTGCCTTTATGCTAATTGTGGTAGCAGCTAACCCCACTAATTACCACATAGGGTCTACGTGGATATGTCTAATTTACTGCGAATTATCTTCTTTACTTAATCGATAATCGAATGCCACCCTGCTGGGATAAAAAATAAAAGGAAATTCAGACTATCTCTTTCGTAGGAATTGTTCAGTTATTTTGTTTTATTAGCAAAATTTTTCAAGGCTATATATTATGACCAAAAATCAATTTCAATGCCACATATTCCCGTTTTTTAGTCCCCTATTGTAATATGTGCAAAAAAATATATATAATTATTTTTTATATTTTTGTCAGCAGTTCAACTATATGTAATATGAGTTTATTTTCATACATTGAGAGTCAGAAAAAGATCTGAGAGAGGTTAAAATCAACTTTTAAAATAAACGTGCACACTTTTTGAAGAATCTGGCCATTCTTATCTAATTAGGTCCTTTTCCTCCTCAGTCCAGCCTCTTTGCCATAATTTATGACAGTAATTTTTATCTCAAATTTATTCCTATTGTAGTGATTCCAACAATAGCAGCTGCAAATGAAGAGAAAGCTACCTACCTTCTCCGAATCTCGAAATAGTCTGAGTGTGAGCACAATTAATGTAACTAGTATTCTTTTTCACTTTCCGTTAATTTGGAGATGCATTTTGGTAATTGCAGGTGTATTGTGGGTGGTTTCAAACTTTGCCGCTTATGCTTGAAGTTGGCACTGTAACAACAGGGGTTGCCGTGTCATGGATATGGCGTCTGCGCAAGAATACCTTAATGACCTCATCGACGAGCAGCAAGGCAATAGCGGCGACAATGCAGATAAACCAAAGTCTTCCGTTCAGCGATGTTAAACCCAGAATACGTTGCAGGAAGCCGAGCTCGGTCGCCAGGATTGTTACCAACAAAGCCATGCTATAGAGAAGTACTTGGTTTCGATCATGAATAATGTCTCTGTTGAAGGCGGTAGCGGTCTCGCTACGAGAACCGAGCCCCCTTGAGATGCTGAGTAAGGCGAAGGTAACAAAACCCATAGTAGCAGCCGTAGCCGTACTTGCTGCCTCGTACATTGACTCGAGATAAACCGTAGCAATCGCCATAAGGATGCCTAGGAAGGCTATACGCACCCATTGTGAGGTTGACAGGAGGGGTTGCTTCAACGGTCTGGGTTTTTTCTCCATCAGGCCTGACATCGGCTTGTCGAATCCCAGAGCCATTGCCACCGGGACCGTAATCAAAAAGTTCAGAAACAGGACGACACGCGCCGCAAATGGGGTTCCGCCGAGTACGAAAAAGAATGCAGCCAGAAGATAGCACGTGATATATGCCACCAGCTGTCCCATCTGGAAG
>CAZCEN010000232.1:0-5427 GCA_964497205.1 uncultured Sporomusaceae bacterium | reverse complement strand
TTCATGGTTAACAATTACACTTAAATAGTACCAAGTAAACAAAAGGTCTAGGCCCGAAGCCTCCAAAAGCTGAAAAGCCAGGCGGTACTCCTAAAATCCGTAAACTCGCTACGCTCAAACAGTACGGATTTCTTAACGGAATACCGCCTGACTTTTCTCCTGCGGAACGCTTTTTCCGGCAAAGGGCCAGGAATTACCGGGGTAACGAGGGCTGTTGAGTGACGATCGTGGACGATAGGGGACGTTCCTTTTCCGTAGCTTTTTGCTATTATGTCACGAATGTAAACAGCGAGACGAAGAACTTGACCCCTGCTGATATTCTGTTATTTGACCGGATTAAAAATAAAAGAGACAGGCTTGGTTCTCCGTGACAGATAGTAGCGAAATAATTAGATTTATTCGCCAGTATAAAGCTGGGGGAGAAAGTAACAAAAGGTTTATACATTTTGCTTCCGCGATAGCAGGCACTGGTTTCCAGTCAGAAGCATAATCAAGTGTTGTTGCGAAGCGGATTTTACGTCCCCTTGCTTCCGTCTATTGTCAAAAAGCCCCTGCAGCATCATTCGAAATTTCACCTGAATGAAACAGCGCTTGTGACGGGGGCGGCTGTACTGGCCCATACAGCGCTCACGGCCTTGCGCAAATGACAATGAAAAAGCAGGGCGCATCAAAAATTCCTCCTTCTGCTGAAAGCCAAACGAAGGAGGAATTTTTGTGCCTCAGATGTTATTCACTCTTTTTCCAGGTCAAACCATTGCTGATAAAGTCCCTCCAGTTTCTCATCAATGACGCATTTTTCCTGGAATAATTCTTCCACAGCGGTAAAATTGTCGACACACTGGTTTAGCCGGGATTCCAGTGCCTGCCGGACTATTTCCAGTTCTCTAATTCTATTTTCCACTTGTGCTTTTTGCACCGCTTCCCTTGCCGGCGGTGCTTTACGCAAAACTTTAGCCCGGGCTGGTTTCGCATTTTCTGAAGTCTGTTCGGTTTTTTGCACCGGTGTGATTTGCCGCCGCTTCTCCCGGTAATATTCATACCCGCCTGCATATTGCTCCACGCGCCCCTGGGATAATTCCAGCACCTGTGACGCAAATTTAGCAATAAAGTACCTGTCATGGGACACGAAGAGAATGGTCCCTGCGAATTGCTCCAGGGCTGTTTCCAGCCACTCACGGGAATCAATATCCAGATGATTGGTCGGTTCGTCCAAAATTAACAGATTGATTTCATTGTGCATTAAAAAACACAGGGACAATCGGCTTTTTTCGCCACCGGACAGGGTATCCAGGGATTTAAATACGCTTTCGTTCGGAAAACGGTATCGGGCCAGAATCCGCCTCGCTTCTCCCTCTGGCACTTTCAACACACTGCAGGCTTTCTCCAGTATGGTCCCTTCGTTCCGGGGAAAGTCAACCACCTGGGGCAGGTATCCGTACCGCACACTGCTGCCAAGCCTGACCTTGCCCCCGTCGGGGCAGGAATCGCCGGTTATCAATCGCAGCAGGGTTGACTTGCCGGAACCATTTTCACCAAGGAGTGCGGTTCGCTCCCCTCTCCGTATGGAAAAACTCACGTGATCCAGAACCATTTTCCCGCCATAGTTTTTCACCGCGTCCTGGACTGTTACTATGTCTTCGCCTGAAAATTCCAGTTGGGCAAACGACGTGTTTATTTTCTTTTCCTGCAGAGGCTTTTCCGTCTTATCCATTCTCTCGATTCTTTTTTCAATATTAAATGCCTGGCGGTGCAACCCGGGATTATCCACCTGCCGTCCCCACTCATGGAGCCTTTTGGCGGCCTGCTCCAATTGCCTGATTTTCTTCTGCTCCTGCTGGTATTTCTCCAGTTGCCGGGAATAACGGGCTTCTTTTTCGGTGACAAAATAAGAATAGGAGCCCTGGTAAAATTCCGCATTGCCGTTGACGATCTCGACAATATTGTTTACCACTCTGTCCAGAAAATACCGGTCATGAGAGATGACAACCACCGTTCCTTTATAGTTTTCCAGATATCCTTCCAGCCACTCAATGGCATCCACATCCAAATGATTAGTAGGTTCATCCAGCAGCAGGATGTCAGGTTCCCGAAGAAGCAGTCTGCCCAGCACGGCTTTCGTCTGTTCGCCGCCACTCAGCCGCTCAAACTGCTGGTCTAAAAACTCCGGGGAAAATCTTAATCCTTCGCATATGACCTCCACATTCCGTTCCACAGAGTACCCATCCCCTGCCTCGTACTGCTGCTGCAGCCGTCCATACTCTTCTATATGCTTTTCCGGACCGCTCTCCTGAGCCATCCGGGTTTCCAGCAGCGCCATCCTTTTGCGGAGAACAAGTAAATCTTCAAAGGCGGAATACAGAACATCAGCCACAGTCCAGGATGCGGGAAAGCTCGCAAACTGTTCCAGCATTCCCACCCTGGCGCCTTTCCTGATGTGCAGCTCACCTGCATCACAGGCCTCATGTCCGGCAATAATCCTGAACACGGTGGTTTTTCCGGCGCCGTTTTTCCCCAATAGCCCCAACCGGTCTCCCTGTCTGACCTGAAAGGTAATTCCCTGAAGCACATGGTTTGATCCATAGTATTTTTCAATAGCACATAACGCAATTTCTATCATAGATGATCCTTTCCACCCGGGGAAAAATTTAACCTGAGCAAGCACTGCACTTGCCCAGGTTAAATTACCACATGCGAAAGCATGGGCAAAAAAATAACACCCGGGCAGAACAATCATTCCCCCGGGTGTTATTTTTAAAATTTGGGTACATGATGATTGACTCGCTCAGTTAACATAATATTCATTTATGGGCAAACTCCTCCTCATCGCGCATTGAAATGCAGTAATGCGGGAAATGTAATGAGCAAGTTTATCCAGAATATTGTTAACCAAGCTGCTGCTGTTCATCATGTCACCTCCTTATTCCTATGAGAAATCATACCATATTTTATTCCTCCGGTGCAACCACCCTTATGCCCAACGTTAATGATTCGAACTGTTAAAGTCTTATTTTGAGGGAAGCGCAGGGACGTACATTTTGCTCCTATTGTATCAGTACCTATAAAATCAAGCATTGTTGCGAAGCGAATTTTACGTCCCTTTGCTTCTATATATAAGTAAAAATGGTAACAGAAAGTGAGTTTGCATCCGGAGTAAAGTATCTTGGATAAAGGAGTGATTTAGGGCTTTACTGATAAATCTTGGTTTTCCTTTTCGTTTTTTGAACGGAATTTATCGTCCCAATTAATTCTCGCCGTTAAATGCATTACTATCCCGAGCGTGAGAATAGCACCTATTGTCACTATCAACCCGGTTAATCCCTTGAAGAAATGGGAGAAAGTAAATAATACAAGGAATATGAATTGCGAAATGGCTACTTCTCTAAAAGCAAATTTTGAGTTGACAACAATCCTCATATACGAAACTACAAGCCCCATTGAAATGATAGACGAAATAACAAATGTAAGATAGATATCAACTAAATCTACCAAATAAGAAAAAAGGAGGCTAAAGGCGAAGAATGATGCGGCAAGAAAGAAGTAATTCATGGGATGAACGGATATATTTCTTATCACGCAGAACATAAAGAGAACAAAGAAGAAAAACAGGAGGGAGATAGGAGCAAAAAAGCTCATTTGACTGGCCAGATGTCCTGGACTAGGTTTTTTGGGCATATCTATCCCTAATTTTGAACCGGTTAGAAGGTTAGTAAAGCTCCATTGCAACTCCCAGCCGTTACCAATCTTTGTTTTAGACGAAGGCGACAATGTGTTTTCAGGAAAATCAATATCGTTAAAGTTTGTTGTCATCTTCATTGTAAAGTTATTCACAGCAATGACCTTATCGCCAAACTTGTAAAACCACTTATCCATACCCTGGGATACATATGCTATCTCAACGGTAGCCTCTTGGTTTGCTTCAAGTTGAATAGGCACTAAAATATTGTTGAAGTCGCGAACCTCAGCCGGTTTGCCGTTTACCAGAACCCGGAAGTTGTCATAAGTGCCCTTTTCAGAAGGCATCTTATGGCTGACAAAGAAACTTTGGGGGTTGGGTAAAGGATTCTTAACTACATACGTACCGTCAAAGTGCACTTTATATGTATCGTACCATAATAGTCCGGCCTTTCTTTGATCTAGATCAAGTTGAACTGACAAATCACTTCGCTCTAGATTGATCGGTTTATTTACTGTAGTCGTAACCGTTTGGCCGTCTTTTTGTACTGTACTTTGTGCCTCCTCGTAGTACACTATAGGAGCACGCTGTTCTTGAACCGATCCCCACAACCCTTCCACTTTACCGCGTAGGCTGCTGTCGAAACTGTTAGTTCTAGACAGCGTAAGGCTGCCTAATATCATCCAGGCAATACTGCAAACAATAAAGATTGCTATAATAGCGATTAATTTCTTAGTCATTATTCTCCCCCTGATTTTATTGTTTTATATTAATAGATTCCGTTTCTAAGTTCCTTTCCCTTCAAATTGTGGTAAATAATGGGGGTAAAGGGGGCCTTGTCCCCGACTTTTTCTTTTGAGAGCTTTCGGTTACTTGCAATTCACTTGAAATGAGCTATAATTATTATTAGGTGGAAATTAAAAAGTCGCCGTGACCCGGAAGTGTTGCGAGCACTCCCGTGGCACGCGCAGGTGAAAACAGCACCTACACGTAACAGACAAGCTGTCCACGACGACATTTCTATTATACAATGCCGCCTGCTTGAAGACAAGCGAGGCATTGAGTATAACGGAGATGCCGGCAAAGCGGGAGCAGACTGTGCGACTTATGCAACAGGAGATTAAGCCTATTCTGATACACTGTCAACGGAAGGGCAAGTGTCGCGTACATATTTTTATTGACCGCTTTTCTGTTGAAGGCCGGGTTGTCCACCTGGCTTGTTAGTATTGGGATTTAGCAAACGACGAAGCAAAGCGCATGTGTAGGGTTAACAGCCTCGCATGCGCTTTTTAATTTCCCCCTATAAAAAAAGCTGGCAGCAGCGCTGACATGTATGCCGCGGCCTAAGTATAGGGGGCTTTGTTGTGTTTAACAGTATTTTAGATCAGGCGTTTGGACAGTATGTCTTTGACAGAGTGGATGATATTCTCAGTATAGCCGGTGTTGCTGATGCAAAATACAGGCAAGTAGTGAGAGAGGCTGATTCTGTACTATCACAGCTTCTGGAAATTGCCCGCGGGCTGGAGGAACAGCGTCCGGAATTGCTGGAACTGGTTATGAAGTATGAAGCCGCTACAACCATGGAATCCGGATTAGCGGCTGAAATTGTTTACCGGGAAGGTATTCGGGACAGTTGCAGAATACGTCAAGAAGTCGCCGATTTTATGCAGAAGCAAATTCATTACCCTTCCAATTACTAATCTTCCAAGAGTTAAAGGGTCATTCTATTGCTTCCTGATTTACTTATGAAATAG
>CAZCEN010000231.1:0-5448 GCA_964497205.1 uncultured Sporomusaceae bacterium | reverse complement strand
GATTATATCATAAACAAAAACAAATTCATTGTCAAGTACTAAAAGATTACTTGCCGCATTGCCATAGTTTATTCCTCCAGCACCTAGCACAGCTTTTGTCAATCTATATCACAAAAATCTTGCTCTGATTCATGCTAACGAATTAGATTAATTTTTCCTTAGCTACTGCTAAAGCAACAACTTCCGGCGACATTGGCAAGTGACAGAAGTTAATGCCAAGAGCATCATACAAAGCATTAGCAATAACTGAAGGTACGGAAACCATCGGATGTTCCCCAATACCGCGGGCGCCGAACGGTCCGTCGGTCTGCGGATATTCTACAATAATTGGTACAATTTTACCAGGAAGGTCTTTGGCCGTCGGAATCTTATTGTCGGTAAAGGAAGGATTGAGCATACGGCCATCAGGACTAAACTTGAAGGTTTCCAGCACAGCTGAACCGATACCTTGTACTACGCCGCCGATAATTTGTCCTTCAACCAGTTTTCTATTAATTGCCTGACCAATATCGAAGGCCGAAGCAATTTTTATAATCTCAATATCACCAGTCTCAAGGTCAACCTCAATTTCTACACCATGAGCGCCGAATGTCCAGTCTAAGGCCGGCAGACCTTGACCATTTTCAGGATTAAGGTAAGTTAACCCTTCCGCCATATAGACACCGTGAGAGACGAGTGCTCCACCGATACCGTTGCCGTTTTCGTAGACATAACCCATGGCTAAAGCTTTATAGGAAATACGTTTGTTAGTGTGTTGGATATGGTAAATAGCTTCATCACCATGTTCCAGTTCGTCAACAGGACACCTTAGAACCTGAGCGGCAATCTCTTTCATTTGCTTAACCATATTCTGAGCGCAGCGTTTTACAGCATTACCGCCCATAAAGGTGTATTTGGAGGCAACCGTTGACCAGTCATAAGGATTGCGGTCAGTATCATTTTCCCAGACAACTTTAACTTTTTCCAGCGGCATATCCAATACTTCAGCAGCAATCTGACCCATTACAGTATTGGAACCTTGGCCCATATCTACACCGCCAACCATTACCCGTACATTACCGTCTGCATCCATCTGCATAATGGCAGCTGTCGAAGTATTGGAAGGCATAGCAGGAGCTTTTTGCAAGCAGGCAATGCCTTTACCGCGAACCTTGCCGGTTTTAAATTGAGCTTTGCGATCGGCCTCTGGTTGGAAACCAGTCCAGCCAATTTCGTTAGCAACTGCTTCCAAGCATTTATCAGGACGGCCGGATGTTGCCGTAAAATGTTCACCACTAATTGTGTGAGCGCCATCACGCAGAATGTTCTTCATACGGAACTCGTACGGATCCATACCAAGTTTCTGGGCTACTAAATCCATCTGGCGTTCAACAATCCAGTGGGTCTCTAAGTGACCGAAACCACGGTATGCGGTGCTGAATACTTTATTGGTATATACGGTACGGGAATGCAATTCGATGTTGGGGAGTTCATAAGCGCCGGCACCGGAATAGGTTGCTGCTCTACCAACGTTTACACCATAATCGGCGTAGGCACCGCTGTCCCAGTCATAGATAATCTCAACAGCGGTGATTTTACCATCTTTGGTTACGCCGGTCTTAATATGGCCACGCATGCCGGCACGACACGGCAGCTGGTTGAACTCTTCTTCGCGAGTAGCTGTTAATTTAACCGGACGGCCTTTGCAAGCCCGCGAAAGAACAACAACCAGTGGCTCAAGATGAATACCGGCTTTACCGCCGAAACCGCCGCCTACATAAGGAGCAGTTACTTGAATTTCACCTTCAGAAATGCCAAACGCTTTACCTAAAAGCTGTCTTACACCAAAAGGAGATTGAGTGGAAGTCCAGATCTTAATTTGATTAGAGAAAGGATCAGCCTGAGCAATAGCAACATGTGTCTCCATCGGCACGTGTGCTACTGGCGGCAAGCTCAGCTCGCTTTCAACAATTAGATCTGCTTCAGCAAAGCCTTTTTTGATGTCGCCTTTAATAGTTTTGTTCCAGCTGGCAATATTGGAATCAGGCTGCGGGAAGAATACGCCCTTGATATACTCAAGTTCGTTAATGTCTTCGTGTACCAGAATTTTAGCTTCCAAAGCTTCATCAATTGTCTGTACACTTGGCAGCTCTTTATATTCAATCTTTATAAGTGAAAGTGCTCTTTCAGCAGTTTCTTCGTCGACTGCGGCAACAGCTACGACTGCCTCGCCTTGATATCTTACCGCGCCCCGGGCCAATACACGTTTATCAATCATATATAAACCGAGTAAATACGGGATATCTTCACCGGTAAGAACGGCTTTAACACCAGGCAAAGCTTTAGCAGCACTACTATCTATGCTGACAATCTCGGCGCGGGCGTATGGCGAATGCAGACATTTAGCATACAACATTCCCGGTAGTTCCATATCAAACGTATATGTCGCCCGTCCTGTTACTTTTTCACGAGCCTCGACCCGCAAGGGAGATTTACCGATATGACGATATTTTTTTTCATTCATTATCTCTTCGCCTCCCGCTCCAGCTTAGCTGCTGAGGATATGGCGGCAATAATGGTGACATATCCTGTGCAGCGACAGAAATTCCCGGCAATCGCTTCTTTGATTTCTTCTTCAGTCGGATCCGGATTCCGGTCAAGCAGGTTCCGCGCAGACATCAGCATGCCAGGAGTACAAAAACCACATTGGAGACCATCATGCTTCATAAATTCTTGCTGCAAAATGGAGAGCTCGCCATCTGTGCTTAAGCCTTCCACTGTGGTAATATCAGCACCTTGAGCCTCAACAGCCAGAACAAGGCAGGAGTTAACGGTCACACCATTCATTATAACGGTGCACGCACCGCACTCGCCCTCACCGCAGCCTTCCTTAACACCAAAAAGCTTCATGTCTTTACGGAGGAAGCTAAGCAGCGTCATCGTCGGATCGATCGTAGCATGAACGGTTTCACCGTTAACAACACATTTCAGGAAAACACGGGGTAAACCGGAGTCGATATATTCAAAACAGTCTTTTTGATTGTGTTTATCGCACATCTTACTTACCTCCCATGGCCATCAACTGGGTTAAAGCGCGTTTAACCATTACTCCGGAAACATGCAGACGGTATTCGGCAGAAGAACGCACATCCGAAATTGGTTTTATGATTTTACGCACTTCCTCGCCTGCCAAAGCAGCAGTTTCGGCTGTCAGTGGCTTCGAGTTAATGAATTCTTCCAGTTTGGTAAGGCGAATCGGTGTTGGCGCCACAGCGGACATGGCAACCACAACTTTCTTGTCGGCAGTTAGACGCATTGCTACACCGGCAATACCAAGGTCGTGACCTTTAACACGGGTTCTCTTAAGGTATATACCAGCATCTCCGGCAGCAACATCAGGTATCGATACACCGATTACCAGCTCGCCTTGCTTCAGGACGGTCTTTTTAACACCGGTAAAAAATTCGTTAATATCTACAGTACGGCCGCCCTCTACATTGGCAATATGAACTTTCGCTCCATAGATCAAAAGCGGGCCGGATAAATCAGCACCCGGTGAGGCATTACAGATGTTTCCAACTAACGTAGCACGATTGCGCAATTGATAAGAGGCTAATGAGTCGGCGGCCTGAGCTATTGCAGCATACTTTTCTTTAATAAAATCTGCTTCCGCAACTTGATTAACTGTAACTGAAGCACCAATATAAAGACCTTCTTGCGGCTTATATTCAAATCGCTTGGTTTCAGGCAACGCCTTGATGTCTAAGACATGTTCAGGCATTTCTGCATTACGACGTAACATTACCATTAAATCGGTACCACCGGCCAAGATCTTAGTGCCAGCATTTTGCTCCAGATAAGTTAGAGCGTCTTGAAGAACCTGTGGTCTAACATAATCAAACCTACTTAACACTGTTCGTACCTCCTCACCGTTTTACGATAAAGTAGAGCCTCAGGTGGAGTTCTAGCTCCATCTGAAGGGTAACCGCCCTTAGCCGGGGACTTATCCGCTCCAACTTCCACTTATAAAACGGGGGTCTTAGAGCGGGGTAGTCACAGGATAAAGATGAGTGCGTCTGCACTATACATAATATCTTATAGTTTAATGGTATATTATTATTAGAATATTATCAATGGAATTACTAGTCATTTAATTGTGACTTTTCTATAAAGATTGCTGCTAATTTTCTGACTTTATTGTAGATAGTCCCAAACGAAACCGGCTAACCCTTTAGGCTACGGAAACCAGCGTAGTTCCTGTTTGGACAGGATCTCCTGCTTTTACTAAAACAGATTTTACCACGCCATCAGCAGGGGCAAGAATCGGGTTATGCATCTTCATAGCTTCCACAATCAACAATTCTTGACCCTTTTTTACAGCCTCACCAACACTTACCTTTACAGCAATAACTTTACCAGGCATCGGAGCTGCAACTTGCTGGCCATCACCGGCAACAGGTGCTGTGACTGGAGCTGGTGCCGGTGCAACCGGTGCAGCAGCCGGCGCGGCTGCAACTGTCGCAGCTGCAGGAGATACGGCTTTAGGAGTTGCTGGTGCGGCAGCACCAGCCTTATTTTTCACAACTGCAACATCGTATTCTTTGCCATTAACAGTAATTGTATATGTTGTCATTTCAATCTTCCTCCTTAATTTAATCGACTGTTGATAAGTTCCTGGCAGCCGGTCAGCTTCCAATTATTCGATCTTCTCTTTATACTGGCAACCTGAAAATCATTGTCACCTTCAAATTCAGCAATCGCTGCGGTAATAACCGCCAATATTTCGGACTCTTCATCCTCATCCATCACAGCACCGGGAACAAACGCCGCAGCAGCCGGAGCAGCTTCGGTTACCGGCATTGCTGCCGTCCCTTTCCGAGTTTTTACCATAAGAACAACAGCGACAATGGCAATTCCTAAAACCAACCAAGTCATTGAGTCCTCCTCCTTTCAATCTCGGTTATTTATCCTGTGCCCAAGTTGCTCTAAGACTCCCGCTTCTACAAGCAGGAGTTAAAAGCAACTAAGTCCCTGGATAAGGGCGACTAACCTTCAGATGGGGTTTTAACCCTATCTGAAGCTAAGTCTTCTTTATCATTCTTCCGGCCTTGCCGGACACTATAAAAGTAATACCCTAAACTAACAATGATCCCAATAAGAAAGGCTGTAGTATTCATACTTACCTTCCTCCTATTTCACACCGAGTAAGGCTAAGAGAATGCCTCCGGATATAGCGGTACCAAACACGCCGGCCAAGTTAGGCCCCATGGCATGCATAATCAAGAAGTTGTAAGGATTTTCTTTTAAACCAACAACGTGGGAAACACGGGCAGCAATAGGAACTGAGGCAATACCGGCAGAACCAATCAGCGGATTTACCTTACCGCCGCTAACCCAGTTCATAATTTTCGCACCGATTACACCTGATGCTGTACCGCCAATAAAGGCTACCAAGCCTAAGAGAATAAT
>CAZCEN010000230.1:3096-5470 GCA_964497205.1 uncultured Sporomusaceae bacterium | reverse complement strand
ACCGTTTGATGCAACTTCTTATAATTTGCCAACGGTTCACCGCCCCACAAACTTATACTCTCAAACGACCTGCCGTTGATAGTTTTAAGAATTTGTTCTGCGGAAAAGTCTGCGGCTTCTGTACAAGAGGTATGATTGTTATAACCGCTCAGACAATATTGACAGGAAAGATTGCAAACCGTATCTGGCATCACCAGCCTTAATTGTGAATACATAGTGCATCCTCCAAGTTATAGACTGCTGCTGTTTTCTTCTCACCTTTGGCACCGATATAAAGATTTTCTCCCGGACAATAGGGAATAGTTAATTGATTTACCCCTGGTTTCAGTTGTAAGCAATTTGCCCCATAATTAGCGTAAACATCAAAATTAGTGACCGGGGGTATCAATTGCATATCGATTACTACATTTTCTTTGTTATCATCCAGACTTACATTAAATACATCAAATGTCGGCAAATATAAATAATCAAACGGATGAATAAAAGAAATTGGGAAGTAACTGTTTACACTAAAATCATGTGTATGGGAAATAAGCGTTTGTTGTCCCCTAGGCAAAAAGACTTTTACAAACGGGGTAGCATTATAATAATGAATTTGAAACATACAACTCTGCTGTAAGAAATTTAAAGTCTCCATTGACCGCATCCCAAGACAGCTTGTTAGCTTTTCCCAGTGTACAACCGGTATTAAGTCATCAATCATATAATCATATAACAGGCAAAACGATGAATTGGGAGGAATTTTGCTCAGATTAACCGTATAGTCGTTCCCGCCAAACTCAATCCAGTATTGACCTGGCGTTATATCAATTTTCAATTGACCATCAACATTTACACAGTCTGGAAAAATAAAAAAATCCTCGATCATACCAACCCTCCGTACCGCTTCAGTTTCGAAAACCGGGCAATGCCATATTGGTTTATGGTATTTAAAAACCAGGGAATTAACTCTTGCTGTATTTTACATTCGATTTCCGGACGTTGTGAGGCTAGACAATGGGTTCCGCAAAAACAATAAAGCTCACACTGCAAACAAGCTGGCCTGCTGGTCTCTACTTTGTCTGCCAACCGGGATAATGCTGACTCCTGACTTTCTTCAATATTTCCTAAAAAATTTTCAGGAGTTTGCCTGTAGGGACATAAATATTGTCTACCTGCCAGATTTGTCTGGATTGTTTTTTTAGAATAGCATCTGGTTTCAGGGAAAATATAGTGATTCTCAATAGTAGTAAACAAATAATAAAACATATTGAAGATTTTTTTATTAACAAGCCCATAGTTAATATAATCAGCAACAAACTTACCAACTACGACCTTATATTGATTGGTAAATGTCTTTACATCCGAAAGCTTCAAGTAATTATTCTGGCTACCCAGGCAGTGAATAAGATGCGGGCGAAAACGTAATGGCCGTTGTAGCTTGTTTTCTATCATACCGAACTCTTGGAAAAGCTCCCTAAAATCCAGATTATCGTTGTCCAGGGTTGTACTGCAGCCAATTTTTTTTAGTTTCTTTATATTTTCAATATGTTTTGGACTCTGAAAGATGCTCTGATAGCCTCTTTTACCCTGTTTGCCATCATAACTAATAGCCACAAAAAAATTATAGGCATTGAAAAAATCAATTAACCGATCTTCAGATAACAATAGACCGTTTGTAGAAATGGTAAATTCCGTGCCTGTTCTGCAAACCGATACTATCTTTTCAATCTGAGGCATATATAAAGTGGGCTCACCACCAATAAATCTAACACCATACTCTACTTGCTGAGTCTTATCTGCCAAAACCGATAATAAAAGTGGGGAAATATGAAACTCATCCCCACTTTTTTGACAATGACAATATTGACAGGCTGCGTTGCAGCGGTTGCCTACATGGATCACAAATTTATTCATAACTCTACTCGATGCTAACCAAATACTCACACCAACCGGTATAGTAGCGCCAGCCTAATTTGATCTTGAGTTTTCCTTTATAACCCAGCAGATATAAACGGAATTTCCCTTTACCCTCGCATAACTGCACTCTTGTCGTATTCACCATGCCGGCGGTTGCTTCCACAAAAACCTCTTCCTTATCAAATTCGCGATTGAGTTTTTGTTGAAATTTCGCCGCGTACTTTTGCACAGAAAACTCAATATATTCCTTATCACCTGGCGAGATTACCAAAACATCTCCAAAAGCTATCTCACCCGTATCTTTACAACCAACTTCCTGTTGATTGTATGCAAGTGAATACGTATCCCAAACATCATACCGTGTTGGTACAATCATTTCTTGGGTTACTATCTGTTCCACATTACTAAAACCCTCGAAGATTATATTGTTAGTTGGGATACGGAAGGTTTTCAGTATTAGCTTATTTTCCATGAC
>CAZCEN010000230.1:692-2996 GCA_964497205.1 uncultured Sporomusaceae bacterium | reverse complement strand
ACGGCTAATTGATTGCCGGTAAATCTAATTACCGCTCTTTCTTGATTTTGCGTATTACCAAGTGCCGCATTTTGATAGACTTTCATAATTTCCCTCCCAATAAATTACTATACATAGCCTGACCATTACATTGAAACGTAATTAACTATCACCACAGCGACAATCGCAGTTGGTATTTCTAAAAGCCTCGCCACCATGTGTATGACTTCTGGTAACCAATTGCTGCAATAAATTCTGCAGAGTATACCCTCCTGCCGGCACTCCGACAATCCGGGTTAACACTGAACCTACACCGCCAGGTCCCCCTGGGCTCCCTGCCCAGGTTGCTTCTGTGCTACCTGAAACCCAAACATTCATTTGATCAAGGCGATGCGATGTATTACCAGGATTTGCATCGTCCCAAATATGCTCTTTACTGATTGCATTCTTAACATGGATAAAGTTATTTCTTACGTCGGCACTCACCAGTGGTGCGTTATTGGCTGGTTTGTTTTGATCAAAAGACATAAAATAAAGCCTCCCTTTATTCCTTAATTTTTATTGCCTTTTCCGGACAATTTGACTGACATTCACCACACAAAATACAACGCGAGCTATCCACATTACCATTGATAACAGCCCCGGCAGGGCATAGCAAACTGCATAAACCACAACGAATACATTTTTCCGGAATAATTATCAGCACATTATCTTACCTCCAGAAGCTTTTGTTTCTTTTCCTCATTTATTTGGTTGATTCTTGCCTTAATGGACACCGTATCGGCACCAAGGGCCAATAACTTGACCAGACCTTCCAAGCGCTGCTCAATCTGTTGATTGTAATAGGCAATGATTTCCTCACGCTTTCGGACCACGGTAACTGAACCATCATTATTCACCTGGATGTTAGGCATCAAAATTCACCTCCAGACGATTCCCCCGGAATAGTCTGCGGTCAACATCAACTATCACGCAAACCCCCGGTTCTCCTTTCAGTACCCATTTACCAGGCGGCTTCACAATCCGGCTTTCTCCCACCATCAGCGGTATCTCGTCAACAGCCGGATCATCACATCCGACAGAAATAGTTGCCGCCATTATCTCTACTACTGCCGTTAGACTAACCAGTGGCTTACGTTTTACCTCACCGCCTGCCAGCATAATCTCATCAAGCACAAATTCTTCTTCATGAAAAACAGCCCGTTCAGAACGGACTGCTAAATCTTCAGGATTCGGTTCCCTATCACAGTTGGAAACAGCCTCCCCCGCAGAATTAAAAATTGTCCACATAGGCATACTCCCCTTTACTTATTTAACGCCAATAATTATATAATTGGCCACAAAAGTTGCCCGCTGCTCACTGCCGCATACTGTTACGACCCGGTTGCCATCTGCATAGCAATACTCTGAATCATCGCCGTTAACCGTCCCGGCAAAATACATTTGCTGGAAACTGACAAACCATTTACATTGGTTTTGGCTATAACCCGCCGGCAGAGGAATTGTCCCGCCATGGGCAACACTGCCGGTTAAAACTGCGATATTATTGTTTAGTGCGCCGGCAGCCATTTTGGCTGTTGTAATTGCAGCATTGGCAATATCCTCAGTGCCAATCTGGCAGTTTGCCGCTCGTACCTCCGGATAAGCAAGGATTTCGTACTTGTTCGTATCAACAGACGCGAATTCAACCTTGATTTTGAAATAACGGTATGCTTGTAGAGTCCCTACCCAGAAGTGATACCCCGACGCCAGGCTGTGGCTCAAGGTTTCGTAATTTGTCCAGTTTGCGTTATCATTTGAGTATCTTGCTTTTACCGTGAGAGTGACCGTTTGCTCCTCACATAAACGTTGTGCCCAAAATTCAGCCTGGAGATTAGCGATTGCACCATAGTCAATAGTCGCACTCTCCCAATAACCCGATGCGGTGGTAGGAATGTCCCATTTTTGATTACCCGAATCCCAGGTAATCCCATCATCCCAATGCCGTTGTGTATCTAGTTTAATAGCCGGAAAGACGTCACTCACAACATCTACATTTGACCTAATACCAGCACTCAGATCGGCTTTACTTAGTTTCAGAATCCACGATTGCTCACCGCCTAAAATGCTCTTTACAAAGCGGATTGTTTGCGACAAGTCTCCCCAGGTGGCATCTTCAAACTTATCTGCCCTGATTGTACCGCTTTGAATCATGTCTGCACTTATCGAACTGGCGGCTATGTGTGTGGAATTAATCGCGCCTGCAGCGATGAGGGATGCCTGGATAGCCCCTGCGATAATCTTTGCGGAATCAATACACCCGGCAGCAATTTTATCTGATGTAAT
>CAZCEN010000230.1:0-682 GCA_964497205.1 uncultured Sporomusaceae bacterium | reverse complement strand
ATAGCTCCGAACCGTAGGCTGGAACCACCAAGCTTTTCCCCATACTGCAAATCCTGTTGCGTAAGGTTTTGAACTTCATAACTATTGTCAATAATAGCGTCAGCTATTGCTGCTATCCCACTGGACATATCCACTTTCGCAATAGCATGCTGATATTGGGATAAATTCGGCGGTTGCGCCGGGTTCCGATTGCTCCCTACTTGCCAGCCAATTACGCCAAAGGACTTGCCATCATTGGTTTGTGCCCTCTCTACCAGAAATACCAGCATATAATCGCCACTAAATGAATAGGACGCTGTAATCTTTGCGCCCTGCGCGGGTGCAGTTGCAAAGGTAATAGAACCATTTGCAGCGTCGACAGTTATCTCAGCAGCAATCCCATTCACAGTAACGCCTACATTGGCTACTGATTTATGGTAGAGATTATATTGCTTAGTTACGCCATCACTAAAGGCCAAAAATTCATTAATAACAGTACAATGGCTGGTTACATCCAGTAGCCCGCCTTCCGCATTTAACACCTCACCAGCAACCAATGCCCGTCCTGAAGTGACCTTAACTTTAAGTCCTGCCGGTGAAGTAGCTGATACGATAAAACTGTCATTGCCGGTATCCGGACAATATAGAGTTGCATTGCCGGTTACTTGTAAGTTTACATCCGCGTTCTCATTTTTTTCCTCAC
>CAZCEN010000229.1:0-5480 GCA_964497205.1 uncultured Sporomusaceae bacterium | reverse complement strand
TTTTCATTCCATAGTCTGTAAAAAAACGAATCAGAATGGCACAGAATACAAAAATTGCAGATAATAATCCGACATCGGTACTAGTTCCACCTTGATTTAAAACATAAAGCGGAAGAGTTGGCAAAAAGATATGAAAGCCACTGAATAAAAAAGTGTTAGAAATAGTAAATAAAACAAAATTCTTTGTCCATAATTTTGCGTCATTGGTTGTCATTTGATTATCCTTTCAAAGTAATGATTAGTATTAGTTTTTACATTTTTGTGAATTCAAATAAATAGATTCGATCATTACGTATAATTCGTGTTGTTTTTCTTCTGGCAAGCCAGTTAGAATACATTGCCTATGATTGTCTATAGCTTTTTCCCAAATAGCAAATTGACTAAGCGCTTTCTCAGTCAGCGAGACTTCTTTTTCACGCTTATCATTTCCGGATTTTCTTTCTACAAATCCTTTTTCTTCTAGCTTCACTACGGTTTTTGAGATTGCTGCTGGCTCGACGTTTAAATAATTTGCCAAAGCAATCTGAGGGATCGGGCCAGTTTCTTTTAGAGCCACAATAATTGACCATTCAGAACTATATAGCCCATACTCTGCCAGTACTTGATTTACGCCTTGGGAAATAGCCCTCGTAGTTTGATAGAGTAAATGAATTAATTTAGCTGCATTCATGGGGTCACCTCATTCGTATAAATAATAAACTAGTTAATCATTAACTAGTTTATTATTTTTGTGACTTATAGTCAAGTGAGGGAGGAAAAAGGAAGGTCTGGTAGTTGGGGAAAATAATGAGATTATGTCTCCGCGTCTCACCGTTTAATGATACCTAAATGCTCTTAAAGTAAAGTACCAAAAAAGGAAACGTTCCTAATGTCAACTATACCACCGTCTTTTTGTCACGGTCAGTAAAGAGAAGCAAAAAGAACATCCGCCTTGATTACCGTAAAGTGAATTGACAACTAACGTCGTTAGTTATATTATTATCATAGTTAGTTTTTCTTAAGAGGAGGTTAGTATGACTTTGCGTGCTGGGCTAAGTTACCAGTTGATCATTGAGACAGCGGCGCTGCTCGCGGATCAATACGGGTTAGAAACGCTGACATTGACGCAGATTGCGGAATATCTTGGCGTGCGTAAACCTTCCTTATATAACCACATTGGCGGCTTGTCTGATGTGCAGCAAGGGCTCGCTGTTTTTGCTATGCAAGAACTTAGGATAAAACTAAGTGATGCGGCCATTGGTCTTAGCAAGCGCGATGCCATAATGGCTATTGCCAAAGCCTACCGCAGGTTTGCGCACGAGCGCCCGGGCTTGTACCGTGCGATTGTGGCGCGCCCTAATCGGGATAATGCGGCGGTCAAGGAAGCTATTCAAAAATTGATGCATATCATTGCAATTGTTCTCGGCGCATATAAATTGAACGCTAGTGACAGCACTCATGCGCTAAGGGGCCTTAGAAGCCTTATGCATGGTTTTGTTTCATTGGAAGCGGCTGGCTGGTTCGTGCAGCCTGTTGAGCGGGATGAAAGCTATCATCAATTAATCAATACTTTTATTCACGGTATCGAAGCATTGGCTGCTGAGAGGTCTAAGTGAGGTCTTTTTATGGAATTATGGAAACGAAATTTATGTATTTGCTGGGTAGGGTCTTTTGCTACTTCATCGGGGCTCAGCCAAATTGCACCGGTTCTGCCGCTTTATATTGAGCATTTAGGTGTTACAAATCTGCCTGAGGTCGAGATGTGGTCAGGCGTTGCTTTTGGGATTACAGGGCTTATGATGGCCCTGGTTTCCCCACTGTGGGGGAGTGCGGCAGATCGTTATGGCCGTAAGCCTATGCTGCTTCGCGCAAGTCTAGGAATGGCAATCATTGTATCAGCAATGGGTTTTGTTTCCAATGTATATCAATTAGTAGGCTTACGGTTACTTATGGGGTTAATTTCCGGTTTCAATTCCGGTTCAATTACGCTCATTGCGACCCAGACGCCGCGCGAAAGGGCGGGATGGGCTCTGGGCACACTTTCCACAGGTATGGTGGGCGGCTCGTTATTAGGCCCCTTGATTGGCGGATATGTGGCGGAACTCTTTGGCTATCGCAGCGTGTTTTTATCAACAGGCTGCTTACTGTGTATTGCGTTTCTACTTACATTGTTCCTGGTAAAAGAAAATTTTGTTGTGTCTGATAAAAAACCGCCCAATACCAGGGAGGTATGGCGGCTGATACCGAATAAACATTTGCTTGTCGCTATGTTCATTACTACCTTTATCTTGCAATTGGCCTTATTTTCGATTGAACCTATTATCTCCGTGTATATTAAAGGGCTCATACCCGAAACTAGTCATGTGGCGTTAATTGCCGGTATGGTGTTTGCTGCTTCGGGGTTTGCAAGCATGCTGGCCGCGCCGCGAATGGGTAAACTTTCCGATAAAATCGGTCCGCATAAAGTAGTATTTGCAGCGCTTATCGCCGCAGGTTGTATATTTATCCCCCAGGCCTTTGTGAAAAACGAGTGGCAGCTTCTGGGACTACGGTTCTTATTAGGATTTTCTTCGGCGGCCCTGCTTCCGTCAATTAATACGCTGATTAAGCGTACTACACCAGATAAGGTGACTGGCCGTATTTTTGGCTTCAATCAGTCTGCACAGTTTTTAGGCACGTTTAGCGGCTCTGTCTTAGGCGGGCAAACGGCCGCTTATTTAGGAATTCGTGCGGTGTTTTTGGTGACAAGTGCCTTATTGTTGCTTAATGCAGTATGGGTGTATTGTAATGTATTTGGGAAAGTGACAGAAAATGTACAAAAGAGCTGGGCTATTAAAAATCCTGCAAAATAAACCTTTGCAGGATTTTGTATTATAATGGTAAAAGAATAATGATAAATAATATTACAAAGTCAAGTGTTAATTTAGTTGGATTTGAAGTCGGGATTATTGTAACTGGGCTTAGTACGATGAGTCAATGAACCGTCGCCTGACTCATTATTGGATTACCTAAATTCTATTTATCTTGAAAGTTCGGAGGAAAAATGACCATATGAACGATTGGTTTACAATAGACGTCATCGACACGGACACAACCATCATCAGCGAGTATCGGCATTGGGAGGAATCGCACAGTTATCTCCTAAACGGTTCCGAGCGTAGTTTGCTGATTGATACCGGCCTTGGGATTTGCAACATCTATGACGAAATGAAAAAGCTGAAGGACAAGCCGGTTACAGCGGTTGCTACTCACATCCATTGGGATCACATCGGCGGCCACAAGCACTTCCCAGATTTTTACGCCCATGCAGAGGAATTGAATTGGCTGAACGGTGAATTTCCCTTGACGACAGAGCAAATCAAGGAAATGGTCGTTGATCGCTGCGATCTGCCGGATGGTTTTGACATCAACAAATATGAGTTCTTTCAAGGTGCGCCGACGCGGATTTTGAAAGACGGTGATGAAATCAATCTCGGCAACCGGAGTATTCGGGTATTGCATACACCCGGCCATTCTCCGGGACATATGTGCTTTTGGGAGCAGGAGCGCGGCTATCTCTTTACCGGCGATTTGGTTTACAAGGATACGCTGTTCGCCTATTATCCGTCCACCGATCCGACAGCATATCTCGCTTCCTTGGAGAAGATTGCGGCACTGCCGGTTAAGCGCGTGTTCCCGGCGCACCATTCGCTGGACATTCACCCCGAAATCCTCACCCGGATGCGCGACGCTTTCCGGCAGCTTAAAGCGGAGGGCAAGCTGCACCACGGCAGCGGAACCTTTGATTACGGCGATTGGGCGGTTTGGCTGTAATGCAACTGGTTATGGTATTAGGCAATTTACAGAAGATGAGGGAATATCAATTAGACAAGTAGCAAGAATAACTGGTCTTACTTTTAACGTTGTTGCTAAAACTTAGGAAACAGCAGAAACGTCCCTTTATATATCATTCAGGAAATTATAGAAAATGGTTGGGTGAATATGAACGTTGAATCGGTTAGGAAAGCCCCTTGGATAATATTATTCTTGGGAATAGTATGTATATCAGTATCTGCAATTTTCGTAAAAGAAGCTCATGTCAATGGAATCTCTTCAGCTTTTTATAGAATATTTTTTGCCATAATATTTATACTGCCTTTTTATATTAGAACAAAGAATAAGAACATGAGTTTTAAAGGAATTTGTATTTGTTTATTAGGCGGAATGTTTTTTGCTTTTGAACTGGTCTTTTGGAACATAGCAGTTATAATTTCTAATGCTACATTTCCTACATTGATTGTAAATCTTTCCTCTATATGGGTAGGTATAGGGGCTATGATCTTATTCAAGGAAAAACTAAATCATTTCCACTGGATCGGCAATGGTATAGCCATGCTTGGAATAGCCGTGTTAATTGGAATTAGTAATATTGTTGAAATGAAAGTCGACAGAGGTTTTATATTTTCCATTATTGCAAGTATATTTTTAGCTTTATATGTTTTATCGGTGAAACAAGTACGACTTAAAAATAGTACTCTGCAGGTTGTTTTTTTTACATTTTTAGGTTCTGTCGTAACATTATTCATTTGCTGTATTATTACAAAAAGTGAATTGTATGGATTTTCGTCTATATCCTGGATTTACCTATTATGTCTAGGTTTAATTACCCAAGTCGGAGGATACTTTTTAATTAATTTTTCTCTTGGCTATATCGACTCGTCAAAAGTTTCCATACTCACACTGGTTCAACCAATACTTACAGCAATATTTGCCGTGATAATTTTAAATGAATCATTTGCCATGCACCATATAATTGGGGGATTTCTTGTATTAATAGGACTCTTTATAGCAATTGCTATTAAAGATGCCCATTTGCGCCAAAATGTACGCCAAAGAGTATCTTGATAAAAAATGACCCGGAGTTAACTTCGGTCAGAAAGGGACAAAGGGACAGGTTCCATGTCCCGATAGTTAAAATACAAAGCTAAAATATTTGCTTGCTGTTAGGAAACTTGGAAATTTAGAATTGCTTAGGCTAACGATTTGTTAAAAAAGTGGGACGATGTACCTGTCCCCGTGTCCCCTCAAATCCTGTAAGGAAAACAAACCTTGCAGGATTTTTGTATTATAATGGTAAAAAGAGTATTGATATGTAATATTACAAAGAAAGTGTGAACTTAGTTCGAATTGAAGCTGGAATTACTGTCACTAGGCTTAGTAGCGATGAGTCAAAGAACCGTCACCTGACTCATTATAGTCAGATTATTAGCAGAGGGATTTTATCGACAAGCAATTTCAATCATGAATATCATTTCACGTTACTTAGAAAGAATTGACCAAGTTTTTATCCGTTATCAAAAAGACGGTAGTCTCCATTCCAAAAGAATCTTACTCTAACCTTATCAATAGTACCTCTTTTTAAAAGGGCATAGAAATCATTTGGAAAAATAAGCAAATTGAGAAGCCAAATCCGATTGTTAAGGAGGCAAATGATGAAGTCATTAATGCACCTTCCAAGATTG
>CAZCEN010000228.1:0-5480 GCA_964497205.1 uncultured Sporomusaceae bacterium | reverse complement strand
AGCCTTATCCTGAGGGAACCAATTGGCGTAGTTGGGCAAATCGTCCCTTGGAACTTCCCGTTCTTGATGGCAGCCTGGAAATTGGCACCTGTGCTGGCAGCAGGTGATGTCAGCATTTTTAAACCATCCAGCAGCACTTCTTTAAGTATTCTGGAATTGATGAAACTTATTCAGAATGTTGTACCAAAAGGCGTTATCAACCTTATTACAGGCAAAGGCTCAAAGAGCGGCGAATTCCTTCAGCACAATAAAGGCCTCGATAAGTTAGCTTTCACCGGTTCTACGGAAGTAGGTAGGGAAATTGGTCTTTCCGCCGCACAGCTGATTATTCCTTCTACTTTGGAACTAGGCGGTAAATCTGCTAACGTATTCTTTAAAGATGCTGATATGAAAATGGCACTTGAAGGTATTCAACTGGGTATCCTCTTCAACCAAGGACAGGTATGTTCTGCTGGCTCCAGAATTTTCGTGGAAGAATCCTTCTATGATGAATTCATGGCGCATGTGATCCCTGCTTTCCAAAAGCTCAAAGTTGGTAATCCTCTTGATATGAATACTCAAATGGGTGCGCAGGTTGATGAACGTCAATTGAAGAAAATTTTAAGCTATATCGAGATTGGCAAACAGGAAGGTGCAAAAGTTGCTGTTGGCGGCGCCAGATATACTGAAGGCGAAGCTGCAAAAGGCTGTTTCATGCAACCAACCTTATTGACAAATGTTACCAATGACATGCGAGTTGCGCAGGAAGAAATCTTCGGACCTGTTGGTGTAGTGATTAAATTCAAGAACGAAGAAGACTTGCTCGCTATGGCAAATGATAGTATCTATGGTTTGGCCGGCGGTGTCTTTACTAAAGACATTAACAAGGCTATCAGGGTTGCCAGAGGCATCAGAACAGGGCGTGTCTGGGTAAACACCTATAACGTTTTCCCAGCTGGTACACCATTCGGCGGGTACAAAGAATCAGGTATCGGTAGAGAAACTCACAAGGTTATTCTTGACCACTATACTCAAATGAAAAATATCATTATCAACCTTGCTGAAAAACCAGGAGGTTTCTACGTAAAATAAGATAAAAAATTAAAAGGCAGCGTGGAATTTTTTCCACGCTGCCTTTTTGTTGTGTGTTTGAAAAATTAATGTTTACCAGCTTGCAAGCATATTATCAGAAAGTATATCTGTAGCCGACATTAAGTCCCCAGTTTTTAGTGATAGAACCACCGCTGATGCGTTCGAGGTCAGCATACAGGCTGGAGTCTTTGTTAAACTTGTAATTGGTGCCGATGCCGTATTCGAAGCCGGTTCCAGAGATATCATCACTGAAATCACTGGTTCTGCCGTCAGCAGAAATGTGAGTATCCACACTGCCGTTGAAGTTATGAAGAACAGCTAATTTGGCATAGACATTAGAGTCATTGCTCAAATTCTTACCAATCAAAACACCACCGCGTAATTGGAAAGTGTTGAAGCCATCATTGGTAACATCCATGCTGCCATCGCGGGTGGTAACAGTGTAATCATCGCTGCCCAAGTTAACATAGCTTGCACGTACCATTGGCTCAATAAAGACATCATTTTTCAGTTCTTTGCGATAGCCATACTCGGCACTGACGCCGACAGCTGTGCTGCTGAAGTCCGCATTTAAGGCCTGAGGAATTGTGCCGCCGTAGGAAGTGCTTTCACTCTTGACCTTGCCGACTTTCGCCAGCAAATCAACATGATGACCTTTATCATTTTGCCAAGTACCGTACAAAGCGCCAGCCGAAGCTTTCACTGTTCCGTCACCGCTAGTAAGTCCGCTGTCACCCTTGTCATAGCTGCCCATTATACCTACTTGCCAATTGCCGACTTTCTGATCAAAGCCGACTTCAAGACCGTTGTATTTGAAGGAAGCATCATCGAAAGTTGCTTTGCCGCCATTATATTTGGCCCAAACACCGCTGTTTTTCTCATCGGCGCGGATATCACCCATACGTTCCATCAGCGTCTCGTCACCGCCGAACAGGGTAACAGCAGCAGTCGCTGCAGCTTTGTTAGCATCTCTGGCTGCATATTGAGCATTGGAGGCGTTAACGGTATTAGCCGTAACTTCTACAAGCTGGGTTATGCCGTCAGTAGTCGCGGTCGTTACATCATAGGTGTAATTCCAGACAGCATTATCATATTGGGTTTGGGTAGTGCCGGTAGTGGTTGGTGAGTTACCGGCACTGGTAATTAAGTTTACGGTATTGGTTTTAGCAGCATCTACCTGAATGAAATTGCCTTCATAAGCTACGTTGTTGTAACCGTTGCGCATACCTTGGTCAAATACGTGGATATCGTAGTTACCTTCAGCTGTATCTGCTACGTTGATGACATCACCTGCTTGGGGAGTGCCGCCGTAAGCACCCATGGCATTGGTACGCATGTAAAGCGTATTAGTGTTTTCCTCAGATGATAGCAGCTGATTGCCAACTGTGATTGTACGATAATTAGAATTAGTGTTGTATTTGTCTACTAAGTTATTATTATCATAGAAGTAGACGGTGCTGTCGTCTAAAGTTAAATCATTCTTTACAGCTAAAGTTGCCAGATTATTGGTCAAATTTGTAGTAGTGCTAACCAAATTTAAGTTACCAGGATCACCTGAAGTATTAGCGTTGACATTCGTGTTGGATTTCAGGTTAAGAGTACTGCCGTCCATTTGGGCATCACCAACAAAATTAGTGCTGTTCGTACCGCTGTCAAAGCTAACAGTACTGCCTAAAGCCGCAACAGATAAATCAAAGTTGCCGCCTAGGCCATTCGCGGTAACGGTGATATCACCATCTGTGCTTTTCATCGCAAGCGTTGAGTTTGCGACCCAAATGCCATAAGCGTTGGCATCGTTGTCAGTAGCATTAGCGGTAACGTTGATGCCGCCTGCGGCTGTCGTTGACAAGTCAGCACTATTAATAAGTTTAATGCCCCATGCTTCGTTATATAATGAAGCATTCCTGGCTGTAGCTGTAATGCTCAAGTCACCGTTAGATGTGGAAACCACTGTGCCGCCATCCTGTTGATAAGCAAACGCACTGGTGTATAAACCATTGACACCATCATAATTGCCTATGCCTGCACTGCCAGCTATGGCAGTTGCTTCAATGCTGTCAACGTTTAAGAGCACTTTGCTGTCGGTGAATGTTATGCCGGTAGCATAAGCTGAGCCACCATTGCCGCCATTACCTTGGATGCCGTTGGCACCGGTAGAACCGGTAGAACCGGTAGCGCCGGCAGCAGCTTTAGTCTGAGTATGAGAATACGCTGGATCGTTTAAAGTATGGGATTTAGCTGTTATAACAGAACGCAATGCAGCAGCATAGCCTGTAAAATATGCTGTTTCAGTGTTGCCGATACCGCCTTCGCCACCGATGCCACCAGCACCGCCATTGCCACCAGCGCCGCCATTGCCACCATTGCCGCCATTGCCGCCTTCTGCTTCCACGTTGACATTGCCCAAAGTAGCCGTTAAGCTGCTATTGACAGCAGCAAAACCGACTGCATCAGTATTGCCGCCATTGCCGCCAACACCACCATTGCCGCCTGCGCCGCCTGCACCGCCTGCACCGCCATTGCCGCCTGCGCCGCCATAAGCTGCATTACTAGTACTTAGATTATTAAAATAGCTAGCATATGTTCCTGATGACGGTGCGCTCCAGCTAGCTTCAATCTCTGTATAGCCAGGTTGGTATACTGTTGCAGTATTATCTTCACCATTAGAACCTTGCTGACCAATTCCACCAATGCCGCCAGCACCGCCTGTCCCCCCTGCAGCACCGTTGCCGCCGTCAGCTTCAACGCTGATGCCGCTGACGGATACTGTAACCGCTTTAGCAGCAGCAAAACTCATGCCGGTAGCTGTAGCGCTGCCGCCATCGCCGCCAGCAGCGCCATTGCCGCCATCGCCGCCAGCAGCGGCGGCTGTTCCTGTTATGCCGTCTCTGGCAGTATTGGTGCCTGTATTAGTACCATAAACATTAGACCAAACATTTCTGGTGTTATCTGTAACGTAGCCGCTAGCTTGGGATAAACCGCTAATACCGCCATTTCCGCCCGTGCCACCAGCACCGCCGATTCCACCAGTACCGCCATCACCACCTATTGCTTCTACCCTAACTTGATTGCTGATAAGAGTTCTAACTTGATTGCCGGTAACAGTGAGGTTGGAACCATCGGCAATATCAATAGCAGAGGCTGTAGCAGCGCCGCCAGCACCGCCAGCATAGCCGTTGTTGCCATTGTCGCCAGTTGTTGCAATTGCACCCGCTGTACCATCGGTGCCCGTGCCGCCCGTGCCACCATCTGCACCTAGAGCAAGAATACCAGAAGGTCTTCCTCTATAAGCGTACATATTATTTCCAACTTGAATGGAAGCATTGTTAATACCCGTACTGTAAAGTCCTTGTGCGCTGCCAGCGCCGCCTGCAGTACCGACAGTAGTTGTTGTGCTGTCAGCACCCTCGATACCTTCAACAATCATGTTGCCTATTGTGATAGTACGACCGCCTTGATCACCTTTAGCATAGTATATTGCATCAGCAAAATTCTCATGATATTGTGCCACATAGGCACTTTCGCCAGTTTCGTCAGTGCGTTTTTGCGCGATATCTCCGTTAGCATCCTCAGTATAACTCGTATACTGCATCGGATGATCTACGGTACCAACAGAAGATGCAAAAGCAGGTGCAGCAAAGCTGGCTGAACTGATGATGGACAAAGTTACTGCCGCGACAAGACGTTTTTTCTTTGTTGTGCTGAGATACATAATACCACTCCCCGTGCGATAAATTTGTAGTTTTTATCGTCCCTCTGCAAGGACTTTAAGCCGTGAAGCAATCTATCATTTTCATAGTAAAATAGTCGACTTGTTTATCTTTATACAATGTACAAGTGGCTACCTTAAATAGAAAACACAGAAACTATCTAATCGTGTAATTAATATCCTTTTAAAAGTAATTTTAGCATCGCCTATGCGGCGTTAAGTCTCTTTATCGGTAATAAAAATACGATATTGGTAAAAACGCTAAAATGTCCCTGGAAATAGAACCTTTGTAAATGAAAAATGCTGATTGATTGTTAATTAACAATCAATCAGCACAAATAGTAGGTTCTATTTATAAAAACAAATGAGCACTTTATACGTATACAGTTGTAAAGATTTGAGCTTGTATCGTGAAGGTAGTTTCCAATTCTGAAGTTTGCATTGCTGCTAAGAAGACCAATGCTTTATTCAGTTATAAAGAATGACTTTGGCTTACCGCAAATTGGACAGACGTAGTCGTCCGGCAGGTCTTCAAAGGGAGTGGCACCGTCGTAAACGTAATGGCAGACGGAACAGAAATACGTTTTCTTTGCGGGCTGAGGAGCGGTTGGTTCTAAGGAGCCACCGACTTTCAATATGCGGTAATCAGCGTAAGTCATGGGTTTGCCGCTTTCAAGTTTTTCCGCTTCAGCTACTTTGC
>CAZCEN010000227.1:3123-5548 GCA_964497205.1 uncultured Sporomusaceae bacterium | reverse complement strand
CTGGTGCTACAACATTGATAAGGTCAAGGTGTGGGGCGCTGAGTGGGAGAATGTCTATCGGCTCAATGATGCCAATAAAATTATGTTTACATATACCAACCAGCATACGGCTAAGGCGGGTTCCGACTTAACCAATGCCGGGCTGGCCGGGGAGCTTGATTATCGGCCGCGTCATAAAGCGGCCTTTGCCTACAATTATGATGCCAAGCCGTGGCAACTGCGCTATAGTGTAAACTTTGTAAGTTCACAGAAGGCACTCTATAATAATAACACCATAAGGGAAATCGGCGGTTATACAACGCACAATCTGGCAATAGTCCGTGAACTCGATAAGACAAGATCGGTTAGCCTCTACGTCGATAATCTCTTTGATAAGCAATACGTTGAACAAATTGGATATCCTTTACCAGGACGCTCCTACTATGTCAGCCTGACGCAAAAAATTTAGTCGATAGGAGAGGTGCAGCATGAGCTATACTCACAAATTACTTAATGTTGCTGTGTTACTTGCTTTTGGGATAATACTTCCTGTCGCCTTTCACTTTTGCGGCGGGGCAGGATCAATATTCCTGCCAATGCATATCCCGGTGTTGCTAGCAGGTTTGCTATTGGGGGTGAAAGGTGGTCTGGCTGTTGGGGTGCTGACGCCGCTTATTAGCAGTCTGACTACCGGTATGCCGCCTTTAATGCCGATGTTGCCTATTATGGCAGCCGAACTGGGAACCTATGGGGCAGTGACCGGATATCTTTACCGGCAGCAGCGGCTGCCGCTAATTTGGTCACTGTTAGGTGCTATGGCGGCCGGGAGGTTAGTGGCTGGTTTAACCGTAGCTGGAATGATAGCCATGCTGGGTGTCAACCTGACGCCAGTCCTGTTTGTTATCGGGGCAATTACTACGGGCTTACCCGGAATTGTAATTCAAATGCTATTTGTCCCGTTTTTGGTAAAAAGGCTGGAGGCTGTACCAGGATTATTTAAGGCAGGTGAAAATTTATGATTAATGAAAGAGTATTTTTCGATATGCTGGCAAGTTCCTGGGATACTACCCGCGCAGCAGATACCAGGAAGATATCCGAGCTGGTGGCATTGGCCGGGTTAAGACAGGGGGAAAAAGTAATGGACGCCGGCAGCGGCACAGGGATATTGCTGCCTTTTATTAAGAAAGCGATTGGCTCTGCCGGTTCAATCACCGCCATCGATTTTTCCGCTAATATGCTGGATAAAGCCAAAGAAAAGTATGACAGTCTGGGCAATATCGATTTTATTGTTTCCGATATTATGGAGTTTGTGCCTGAAGGTGCTATGGATGCCGTGATATGCTTTAACTTTTTTCCTCATATCAAGGACAAACAGCAGTTTCTGAACCTTGTCCACAATTACCTGCAGGTTGGTGGAATGTTAGTTATTATGCATGATATTTCACGTCAGCAGGTTAATGCTATCCATCAAGGCAGTCAGGTGGTTAAAGATGATCGCCTGGTGTCGGGGGAAACCTTGCGAAAATGGCTGATAGTTGCCGGATATCAAGTCACAGAAGTGTTGGATGCCGATGATCGCTATTTTATTAAAGCGGTAAAAGCTGGTTAGTTATGATAAGAACGGCGCAAATAGGAAATTTGCGCAGAACGGAAAGTAATAAAAATTAAGACAACGAAAGGTAAGCGTAGGTATGAAACCGGCGATGTTTTGCTAGTTCATGCCTTTTTCTTTTAATAACATTATAGGAGTTGATAGGAAATGGTTAAAGCGCGGGAAGATGTATCCAAGCTGACTGTTGGCAGAATGGCGGTATACTATAATACCTTAAAGAAGATGAAGGATGAGGGAGAAGTATTGTTTGCCTCTAATAAATTAAGCAAACGGACAGGGATTGCCTCTTCGGTGATTCGGCGGGATTTAGCCTATTTTGGCGGGTTTGGTACTAAGGGCGTAGGTTATGAAGTAGATTATCTACTGTCCTGGATTGGTCATATAATGGGCTATAATACGGTATGGCGGGCAATGTTTGTTGGTAATGATATTCCGACGACCGGTATTGGGAACTACCAGGAACTGCTTCCGCCAGGGTTTGAATTTGCTGCAATTGTTGATTTGGATAAAAGAAATGGCGGTTACAAAGTTCCGGGGATGCAGCTGACGATAAATCCGCCTGCGAGTTTGGAAAAATTGATTAGGTCCCAGCATATTTCTATTGGGGTAATCGCAGTGCCTTATAAACAGGCGCAGAAGGTAGTTAATAGTATGGTAAAAGCCGGAATCAAAGGAATTGCCAATTTTTCCGCTGTATCGGTATGTGTACCCGAGCATATTTCGCTTAGCCAGATGAATGTTACTTCATGTCTTAGTCAATTGTCTTATAGTCTGAGTACCAAGTTAACCACAAAATGTCCTTATCCAAGCATAAATATCGTCTGAATTAACAAG
>CAZCEN010000227.1:0-3023 GCA_964497205.1 uncultured Sporomusaceae bacterium | reverse complement strand
CTAAATTGTTGTTGCAGCTTGGTGCCAAAGTAGCAATAAATGGTCGTAGTTCCACCAAGGGGGAAAAGGCGTTAAATGTTCTAAAAGAAATAAGTACGGCTGTAATATTTATTCAGGGGGATGTTGCAAAGTGTGACGAATGCCAGCAGATTGTACAGCGTACAGTAGCTTATTATGGATGCTTGGACATAGTCGTAAATTCGGCAGGGTGTTACTTGGAAAAGTCGATAGCTGAGACTACCGTAGCGGATTTGCATTCTGTCATAAGCACAAATATTGAGGGGACATATTTTATCACGAAGTTTTCTGTGCCCGAATTACGAAAGGCAGTAAGTGGGGCGATCATAAATATTTCTTCTGATGCCGGGCTCAAAGGAAATCTACTATGTACAGCTTATTGCGCAGCGAAGGGGGCAATTATCGCTTTTACAAAAGCATTAGCGTTAGAAGTAGCTCCATATGGTATTCGCGTGAATTGCATATGCCCTGGTGATGTGGCAACTCCTATGCTGGAAAGGCAATTGTCTGAAGCTAAAGATTCAGAACAATTTGTTGAATCTTTAAAAAATCTTTATCCTTTGGGCCGGATTGCAAATCCGGAAGAAGTCGCACAAGTAGTCTGTTTTCTTGCTTCAAATGCTGCATCGTTTGTTACCGGAGCTATATGGACGGTTGATGGCGGACTGACTGCACGCTGAACTTCGGCGGACATTGCCTCTTATGAAATTTATAAACAGATGAAAAGTATGTTTATAATAGGGAAGCAGAAGGAATCATTGTGTGTCCATAATGTTCACTGTATTTCAGTAACATATCTTGTATTCAAGAATATACTGGCACTGAGGTTGCAAATTAAGGATGGAGTGATTACGAATGACCTTAAGTGCCTGTAAATACAAGGATGAATTACCGTTAAAAACTATCACTAAAATACGAAGTATTCTTGCCGATTTAGATATTCTAACAGTTGAATCCAGTTGGAAAAATTCTATTGATGGATTTTATTCAGTTACGGTCACTATTAAAAACACACAGATATCGACAAACGGTAAGGGGACAACATATGAATATGCTTTAGCAAGTGCTTACGCCGAACTTATGGAAAGATTACAAAACCAAGCGTTTTTTCGGCTAAATTTTGATTTGAGTAAAGAGGCGCTGGAATTTCAGGGATTTTACTACGCTCCTGATGAGAAGCAGATTAGCATGGAGGATTTTATCAATAGCGGCGAAGAATGGTCGAAGATTCAGCTTGCCAATGTCCCGCAAAACGTGGATGTTAAGGAATTGCTCAAAAAGTGGATGCAAGTTTCCTATGAGGAAACTCCTGCTGATTTTATCGCCTTACCCTATTTCGATATGACTACTAGTCGCATATCGCATATTCCGATAAAGATGGTTTCTAAAATGTATATGTCTAATGGAATGTGTGCCGGTAACACGCCGGAAGAAGCGGTGGTGCAAGGCGTATCAGAAGTATTAGAGCGCTATGTAAATATGAGAATACTGATAGATAAAATGACTCCGCCTGATATCCCGCTGGAATATTTGAAACAATATCCTAAAATATTTGCAATGGTTGAAGAAATTGAAAGAAGCGGAAATTTCACTGTCATTCTAAAAGACTGTTCACTTGGCAAAGGCTTGCCGGTAGTAGGCGTTATTTTTATTAACAAGGATGACCAGAGTTATTTCGTAAAATTTGGCGCTCATCCGATATTTGCGATAGCGGCTGAACGGACATTGACTGAGCTGTTACAGGGACAGGATATTCGCAATATGATGGGCGTAAAAGAGTTTTCTTACAAAATTCCCGTTGAGGAAGAACATGAAAATTTGCTCGGAATACTGGTAAATGGTTCTGGGTACTATCATGCCGGATTTTTCCAAGGTACAGCAAGCTATGAATTTACCGAGTTTATTGATTTGCAAACATATAATAATAAACAGTTGCTCGACTATTTACTTAAGCTAGTCCAAAAATTAGGCTACCATGTTTTTGTCCGGGATAATTCAGTTTTGGGATTTCCCAGTTTTCATATTATTGTGCCA
Organism: uncultured Sporomusaceae bacterium; assembly: GCA_964497205.1. Classification (GTDB taxonomy): domain Bacteria; phylum Bacillota; class Negativicutes; order Sporomusales; family Sporomusaceae; genus Sporomusa. The sequence continues at coordinate 971 of CAZCEN010000227.1, read as the reverse complement.
GGCATGAGCGAAATCGAACATTTCTATGATGTGAAAGAAATAGATGAATATGTACAATACAATAAGTTGAAACGGTATATTAGAAATTTAGCGGCCTTATCAACAAAAGAAATTGATGAAGTAATTGACTTCTTCGGTAAAATGCAAAATGGCAGCGCTCCGGTAGAAAATTGGTTAAATATAGCGATTAAAGCTCCCGTTCCATGGTACTTTGCCAACAGTGTTTTATTTGTTGGAGCGCTTTACTATCGTCAAGGTGATTTTGCTAACGCTTATTATACTTTCGACAAATTCCTGCACCGGGCAAAGTATATGCCGGAAATGTTTGATAGGGGGCTATTCTGTTTTTACAAGTGTGTAAGAGATTACTTAGGGACACGTGCCGACGGCATAGCGGAGGAAGAGGCCATTGACCTTCTAAGTACTATGTACCAGCCGGATATGATTCAAGGGGTGATTAATGAATTTGGTGATGCAGGACAATTGTTTGATACCTTCGGATATCTTTCCTGTTGGCACTGTGATCAATGTAAATACAGTCAACGATGTTCGTATATGTCGCATGAAAAAGTATATAGAGCGTTAAAGGAGCGCTATACCACAAATCCAATTAACCAAACTACATTAACCAAGCTAATGATTTCGTAGTGTATCGAAATTAGAAAATATGAAAAGCTCGTAGGAATGTTCTGGATTCGGAACATATCTACGAGCTTTTGTTTGAGGATTACCTTGCTTTTTGCTAGTACGCCATGCAATTCATGCAATGCATTGCTTTCGAACAATGCATACACTTTGCAGATTGCATACTGTCCATAGATTTACAGGAATCCATAGATTTACAGGAATCCATATCTTTACAGGAGTTCATAGATTTACAGGAATCCATATCTTTACAGGAGTTCATAGATTTGCAGCAATCCATAGATTTACAGGAATCCATAGATTTACAGGAATCCATAGATTTGCAG
>CAZCEN010000226.1:5192-5630 GCA_964497205.1 uncultured Sporomusaceae bacterium | reverse complement strand
GAGGTGCTGGTTACCACTGATGATGCCATTAGGCTATTTCCACAGATCGAATTGATTACCCCGGAAATCGCTATTCGACGGGCGCTTGAGAAGATGGAGCTTGACCAAGTCGATACCGTCTGGTGGAGCGCCTTGTCGGCTACCCCGACGGTTCAATCGCCGGTGCGGTACAGTCAAAAAGAAGGTTTGTTTTTGGAACAACGGGAAATATTGGTCAAGTCCAATTCTGCTGTTGCATTTCATGTGCTCGAAAGACTGGGCGGCTCTGCTGGTTGGCTTCATCTGGATTTCTTGTGGCGTATTCGTGGTTTTATTGATAAATTGTTTGGCGGCGTGGGCCTTCAACGGGGCCGGCGTCGTCAGCAGAAACTTGCTCTCGGCGATCCGATTGATTTTTGGCGAGTGGAGGCTTACGAAGAAAATAGGCTTTTGCGTTTC
>CAZCEN010000226.1:0-5182 GCA_964497205.1 uncultured Sporomusaceae bacterium | reverse complement strand
GTTTCAGAGCTGAAATGAAGATGCCGGGAAACGCCTGGCTCCAATTTCGTGTCTTGCCGGAAAGCGAATATGTCCGCGTACGTATGACTGCGATTTTTGATCCGCATGGTTTATGGGGACGCATCTATTGGTACGCATTCTGGCCGGCCCATCTCTTTATTTTTGACGGAATGATGGCAGAATTAAAGGAACGTATTTTGGCAGCGGAAATTCATGCGTGAAGATAGTTTGGTTTTCCAATGTAAATTATCGAAAAATTCACAATTGTATTCAAAAAAAGTAAACTCAGCAGGAATTATCATTTCAGATCTAGAAAATAAAAATGCATAGTTTATAATGTTTCTGTTGAAGAGTGCAAGACAGTGATAGCAAACTCGCCGAAAGGCGAGGACGCAAAGCCGTGGGTCTAAAAGCCGCGGAGACTGGGCTCATGACTGCCAGGCCGCACCGGGTTTATTCGGTTCGTTCTGGTAGTTTTTTATTTTTCAGGAGAGTAAAAAGTGGATATTTAGACAAGCGTTTACGTAAGTTTGGAGGTGGAAATATGAGAGAATGGTTCACCCGGCATCGGAGATTATTGACGGTTCTGGTTGTATTAATCGGACTATTTAGTGTTTCCTGGTATTTGTTTGCGACGCGGGTGGGGCAGGCGCTGCAGAATTATTTAGTGGAACGCTACAGCCAAGAAGTAAATGGGCGAGTTCAGGTTGGCGCTGTGGATTTATCTCTCTTTGGCTGGGTCCGTATTATAGATGTATCACTCTATTCCAAACAAGGGGAATTGTTGGCGCAGGTTCCGGTTGTAAAGCTGCAGTACAGTTGGTCTGATTTGGCAAAGGCTAACTTTGGCATATCGCGTATCGAAACCATAACAGCGGAGGGTGCGGAAATTTGGTTGCAGGAAGAAAAAAGTCACTGGAACTGGGAAAATTTTATCAAAGAGGATCAAAGCAAAGAAAATAAATTTCAGGGAAAATTGCAAATTGTATCGGCAAAAATCTATGGCAAAGCATATTTGTTATCAAAAACGATAGACGAGGCGAATGGGGTAATCGATTTCCACGCGTACCCGGATCTTGGCATCAGTTTGAAAGGGAAAATCGGTCAAGCCAGCCTGACTATTAACGGAGATTGGAATAACGGCCAATTTGCTATGATCGCCATTAAGGGCAAAGACTTTGATTTGTTGGATTTCCGTGATGCTATCCCGGCCGCGCAGGGGATCAGCCTGGAAGGCGGAAAAGTAACAACGCTGACGATGCTGACAGAACGGGATGTCAAAGGCGTTTTGAAGTGGCAGATGGAAGGGGATTTCGCCGGCGCAAAACTGGCCGGTAAGCTGACTGTCACTGACTGTCAAGGTAAATTCAACGCTAATCAGGACGGGATTAAACTGCAGAAAATGAGTTTCGTCATTTCCAACCAGCAAGCAGCAGGGCAAGAAACTCAATCCTGGCCGCAGGGCCAAGCGAGGATTGATGCCAGTCTTTCAATCGAGCGAAATGATACCGGCGTTGTGAAGTGGCGGACGGAAGGGGATTTTTCGGGTCTAAATCTGGCCGGCAAGAGAACTGTCACCGACGGCCAAGGGCGCTTTAGCGGCAACCAGGACGAGATTCAACTGCAAAACATGAATTTCATTATTTCCGGCCAGCAGGCAGCCGGGCAAGGGACCCTGTCTTGGCCGCAAGGCGTGGCAAGCATTGATGCGGCCCTTTCCGTTCCCGATGTTGATCCGGGAGCTTTTATGTCCGGTCTAACGGTGCAACGGCCGGTAGCCTGCCAGTTAAGAGTAGTCGGACCGTTGTCTGAACCGGACATTTCTGGCAGCTTCAGTATCCCGCAAGCCACTTTAGCAATATGCCGGTGAACGGGATCGTTGGGAATTTCCGCTATGTTGGCAGTAGTTTGTTGCTGCAGGATGTTTCCGGTTCCGTCTATCAAGGAACGGTAGGGGCCGCAGGGGAGGTTCAGACAAGTAATGAAAGTTACGAACTGGATGCGTCCGGACAGGGCCTAGATAGTTCCCGGTTAACGGACAAGGATGTGCAAGGACCGCTTGACTTCAGTGGACACGTTAGCGGGAAGGGCGAAACGGCTGTGACGCAGGGAACGTTTTTAATGCGTGATGGCAAAGCCTATGGGATCCCGTTTCTGAAGATGACCGGCCATTTCGTTAGACGGGGCGCAGAAACAGAACTATCCGGCATTGCTATGGAGACGGTTGCTGGAACCATTTATCCGGAACAGTTGTCCAGGGAGGTATTGGAGCGGCTTAATCCGTTGGAACGGCCGGCAGTTAATGAAGAAAGTATTAAGAAAGAGGCCGAAAAGCGCGGGGAAGAAAGTATTAAGAAAGAGGCCGGCAAGCTTTTGCCAGGTATATTCCGTTAAATAGAACAGGAAGCAGAGGAACCGATAAACTTGCAGGACAGCCCTGGCTTTTTTCAAAACGCTCCTATGGAAAATTGAGTGCAATCAGTTTCTTGCGCGACAGGAAGGTGGAAAATGGTTACTCATCTGCAAACGGACAGAACACAATTTTCCGATCAACTCATACAAAATGCCCGCGCAGATACCGACAAAGTTCTGATTGCGCTGCAATCTGCTTCAGACGGTCTTACTACTGCGGAAGCCGAGTCGCGCCTGCAACAATATGGGCCGAACGAGATTGCCCGAGAACAGCGCAAGTCCGCCCTTGTGCGTCTATTGGAGAATATCAAGAATCCGTTGGTTATCCTGTTGACTTTGCTGGGGGTAGTTTCCTTTGCAACCGGCGATATGCGGGCGACAGTGGTTATTATGGCAATGGTCTTGCTGGGTGTGGTGCTGCGATTCTATCAGGAAATGCGTGCTGACAACGCCGCTGAGAAGCTCAAGGCCATGGTCAGTACCAAGGCCACGGTAGTAAGAGACGGCAAGGAGAAAGAGGTCCCGCTTCATAATCTGGTGCCGGGCGATTTCATTCGATTGGCCGCCGGGGATATGGTGCCGGGCGACGTACGGGTGTTTTTCGCTAAAGATTTATTCCTCAACCAAGCAACTCTTACGGGGGAAGCACTGCCCGTAGAAAAGACTGCTGCCGTCTCCCCCGTAGAAATTGAGAATCCGCTTGATCTGCCCAATATCTGTTTTCTCGGCTCCAATGTGGAGAGCGGTTCCGCAACCGCCATCGTTATCCATACCGGCGCCAGGACTTACTTTGGATCGCTGGCTGCCAGTATTGTTGGGGAGCGTGAATTGACCAGTTTTGATACGGGGATCAATAAATTTACCTGGCTGATGATCCGTTTCATGGGTGTGATGGTTCCCGCCGTGTTCTTGATCAATGGTCTGAGCAAACATAATTGGTTAGAGGCTTTTTTGTTCGCCGTGGCTGTGGCCGTCGGATTGACCCCCGAGATGCTGCCGATGATCGTGACAGTCAATCTGTCCAAAGGCGCTCTTGCAATGGCAGGCAAGAAGGTTATCGTTAAACGGCTGAACTCCATTCAGAACATCGGCGCCATGGATGTACTGTGTACTGACAAGACCGGCACCGTCACCGAGGGCCGGATTGTGCTGGAGAAGCACATGGATGTGAACGGCGTGGAGAGCGAACGGGTTCTGCAGTACGGCTACATGAACAGCTACTACCACACCGGACTGAAAAATTTGATGGACGAAGCGATCCTTGACTATGGACACCTGGAAGAGGATCTCAAGGTTAAAACGGATTACCGCAAGATTGACGAAATCCCGTTTGACTTTAAGCGCCGCCGTATGTCGGTGATCCTCGCGGATAAACAAAACCAGCATATCCTCATCTGCAAGGGTGCGGTGGAAGAGATCACGAGTCTTTCGCCTTCTGTTGAAATTGAAGGCAAGGTAGTAGCGATCAAACCTGATGACGAGGCGAAGCGCAAGCAGCTTGTGCAGGAGTTGAACTCGAATGGGTTCCGCGTTGTGGCGATTGCATACAAGGTCATGCCTGCCGGTGATAGTGACGAACCCCATTACACAGTGAGTGATGAATCAGGACTGATACTGCTTGGCTACCTGGCCTTCCTTGATCCGCCCAAGCAAAGTGCGATGGAGGCGTTGAAGCGGCTCCATGATCTAAAAGTTGATGTCAAAATCCTTACCGGTGACAATGAAATTGTCACCACATACATCTGCGGCAAGGTGGGTATGCCGGTTGAACACATCCTGCTTGGCTCCCAAATCGAGGCAATGAACGAGACGGAACTGGCCGAAGCCGTAGGCGTGACCAGTATCTTTGCCAAGCTGGCTCCAATTCAGAAGGAACGCATTGTACATACACTGCAGAACAATGGTCGTGTGGTGGGGTTTATGGGTGACGGAATTAATGACGCTCCGGCTTTGAAAGCTGCTGACGTTGGTATTTCCGTAAACAGTGCCGTGGACATCGCCAAAGAGTCATCAGATATCATACTGCTGGAAAATGATCTCCTGGTACTCGAACAGGGAGTGCGGGAAGGCCGAAAAGTATTCGGCAATATTATCAAGTACATTAAAATGGCTGCCAGCTCTAACTTCGGCAATATGTTTAGTGTAGTGGGCGCCAGTGCATTTCTGCCTTTTTTGCCGATGTTACCGATCCAGGTGCTTGCTAATAATCTGCTGTATGACTTCTCGCAGACTCCTATTCCCACCGACGAAGTAGATGCCGAATGGCTGATCAAGCCTCGCAGGTGGGAAATTGGCAACCTCCAGCGCTTCATCCTCTTCATCGGTCCGATCAGTTCTATCTTCGACTATGCTACTTTTTTTATTATGATTTATGTGTTTGATTGCTGGAATAATCCAGCTCTATTCCACACCGGCTGGTTTGTGGAGTCGCTTTTTACCCAGACGCTGATCATCCACGTCATCCGCACCACAAAAATTCCATTCATTAAGAGTTGGGCCAGCCGGCCCATGATCATCGGATCACTGGCCGTCGTCACCTTGGGTGCATGGCTAACGGTTTCGCCTTTGGGAGACCTGATCGGTTTCGTCCCGCTTCCGGCACTGTTCTGGCTGCTACTGGCTATCATGCTGGTTTGTTATATTGTTTTGACCCAGATAGTAAAGAACTGGTTCATTGCAAAGTATCCGGAATAATGGCAACGGAAGGAGGGGCAAAAGTTAAAAAATGTTTTACATGAATATCATTAAGTGCGTCCCGAAAACTATAAAA
>CAZCEN010000225.1:0-5673 GCA_964497205.1 uncultured Sporomusaceae bacterium | reverse complement strand
TCAGAAACTGATACTGTAACCAATGCGCATATTGAAGCTCGTGGTACTGTTTTTGTACTTTTAGTATCTCAGCATATTGAGCTAGATTCCCCGTCATAAATCCTCCTCAAAGGTTTGTTCTGTATCATCTACCAGCAAAAAGTAGATACAGTAGATGAAAAATTGTATTTTAAGTTTTAATAATATCCGAAACTATTTGTCTAATTACATTATTTCTGTGCAAAAAAAAACCATTATTAGTATGTGCTTTCTAAGCACTTTTTAATAATGGTTGCATAAATCAAAGGCAAACCCTAGTCCAATTATATTGGCGCCGATGGGAAAAACAAAGTCAACCTACTGATGATTGTTCATCCGCCTCTGTTGTTGGCGATCATCAATTAATACGACCTTTAGTATGGCTATTATTGTCATCCTAAAGGTCTCGCTTTTTATGCTTGTCACCCGTTGCCTGCGGCCTCTTTACTGCGGCGAAATCGTAATGATCCGGTTAGCCATATCTTCTATATCTGTCTTATCATGTGTAACGAAAATACAGGTTACCGCTTCGGCCTTTAAAATTGACCGGATTTCCAGGCGCATTTTCTGCTTTAGTTCAAAATCAATATTACTAAATGGCTCATCCATCAAAAGCAAGTCAGGCTTTGGAGCTAAGGCTCTGGCAACTGCTACCCTTTGCTGCTGGCCACCACTTAGTTGATAAGGGTACCTATCCTTGTATTCAGGCATGTTAATTAAAGTTAACAATTTATCAACCCGCTCGTCTCGCTCTTTCTTAGGCTTGCCCGACAGACCAAAAGCTATATTTTCATAGACAGTAAAATGCGGAAACAATGCATAGTCTTGAAAAACCATACCGATTTTTCTTTTTTCCGGTGGAATAAAAGTAGCTTTGTCACACACCAGCCTGCCGTTAATCGCTATGCTGCCTGACGAAGGCATCTCAAGTCCTGCTATCAGACGGATTACCGTGCTCTTACCACTGCCACTAAGCCCGACAATAGACACGATCTCCCCTTTTTCTACCGAAAGGCTAAAATTCCTTAGTACGTATGTATTGCTGCCAGTATATTTAAATGAGATGTCTTTCATCTCTAGAAACATTTGCTTCACTCCTTTTCTGCCCTGGACAAATAATACACCGATAGAGAACAGATAGCTATAATAATAAGCGCTGCCGGCGCACTGTGCTGAATGCGCTCGTCGTGAGCATATTCGTATACCTTTGTTGCCAGAGTGTTATAGTTAAATGGACGCAGTATCAAAGTAAGCGGTAATTCCTTAGCCATATCAACAAATACCAGAGAAAAGGCTCCTAATAAGGAGGGAACAATCATTCTTAAATCTACCTTAAAGAAAGTTTTAGTTACCCCACAACCTAGTGTCCGGGAAGCCTCAAAGAATGTCTTGCCGATCTTTTCGAAACCATTTTCAAGTGTACCACAGCCTACTGCTAAGAATCTCACTATATAGGCGAAAAACAGCATATACAAACTGGTAATCACAGAGTACTGCCAAAAACTTTCGGTAAATTGATTTAGCCACAAAAACAATAGTAAAACTCCAATGGCTAAAACGGCTCCTGGCACGGAATAGCCTACAGCTGTAAGCCTCGCCGCAATCTTTGCTATCATGCTACGGTTAATCCGGGCACTGTTCGTAATGATAATTGAACAAACTACGATGATTGTAGCGCAAACAACAGCCGCAATAAAGGTATTTACCGTCGCCTCAAAAAAGCTTGGCTCAAGTACTTCTTCATAAGTTAGCATTGCCCAGGCGACTAATTGCAGAAAGGGTATTAAAAAACCCAGACTAAATATGGTGAAGCAATACAAACTTGCTAACAATCCTTTGGTTTTCGTTAGCCGATATGGTGCCAAAATTCTTACTTTAGAGGTTGTAATAGCAAACCGCTTTTGCCCCCGGAGAAACTTTTCTAACAGGGTAATTACAACAATAAACCCCATTAAGTAGAGACATAACCGTACGGCTGAACTTATGTCCGCCATCCCGAACCAAACTTTAAATATGGCGATACTAAAAGTATTGACACCAAAATAACTTGCAGCACCGTAGTCATTAGCCACTTCCATCAATACAAGCGCACAGCCGGAGGCAATCACGCCCCGTGAGACAGGAAGTATAACTTTAAAAAATATCTCTTTATAGTCTTTGCCGAGCATTCTTGCGCTCTCGATGAGGGGAGCAGTATACTTGGCCAAAAATGCCCTGCTCATTATGAAAACATAGGGAAACAGAAAAAAAGTAAAAATAAATATAGTTCCGGGCACTGACATGATATCCACTAAAATCATTTTTCCTGTTACTATCGTTAATAACTTCGTAATAATACCGGTATAGCTTACCATACCGCTATATGTATAGGCTCCAATATAAGCCGGAATTGCCAAAGGTAATAGGAGTGCCCACCGAAAGAAGTTTCTTAGCGGAAAATCAAAGACGGTGATTATATAAGCAAGACTAACCCCAGCCAAAGAAGCCAGCAGCCCAGAAAACACAAATATGATAGCGGTATTTACTATATAATCGGTAAGCAAGTATTGTTTTATATGCGACCAGTTTCCCGTTTCGGCAGTTACGACGCCAAACATTATATTTACCGCTGGAATAATGGTAACGGCGATGATCACAAATGCCAAGCCACTCCAGACGTTGGTTTCCGATAGTAAGCTTTTTAACCTAAACAATCTAAAATCACTTCCATAATGACTAGAGTTGAATCTTGTCTAAATTAGAACAAGCATGAGGAGAAGCTCATGCTTGTTCACTTTATTGTTACTATCCTTACTTCCAGCCAACTTCATTAAATAATTGAACCGCTTTTTTGTTGTTTTCACCTAACTTAGACAGATTGATGTCCTGTCTTTTAAACGTTCCCCAGGACTTAAGAAGCTCCGATGGCTCTACGTTAGGATTAACAGGATATTCTGTGCTGGCTTCGGCAAATGATTTTTGGGCTTCAGCTTCTGATAAGAATTCAAGAAGTTTTAGCGCATTGGCAGCATTGGGAGCGGTTTTAACAATTCCCGCACCACTCACGTTAACATGGGTACCTGTCGTATTCTGATTGGGGAAGAATACACCTAGCTTTTCCGCAGCCTTTACTTCTTCCGGATCTTTAGAAGAAAGCATCTGTCCTAGGTAGTACGAGTTCATAATGGCTACATCACCTTTGCCTGCAGCAACTGCCTTAGCCTGATCTCTGTCCGCGCCTTCAGGTTGTCTTGCCATATTAGCAACCAAACCCTTAGCCCACTCTTTGGCTTTCTCTTCCCCATTTATCTCAATAAAGGAAGCTAGCATGGATTGATTATAGATATTATTCGATGACCGGACCAGAACTTTGCCCTGCCATTTAGGGCTAGTCAAATCTTCATATGTAGATAGTTCTTCTTTACTTACTCTATCTTTGGCATAAACTAAGACACGGGCTCTCATGGTAAGTCCTACCCACATCTTATCTTTGTCAATAAAGTTAGCGGGGATGTTCTTTTCTAAAACAGGACTATTGATAGGCTGTAGTAGGCCGGCTTCTTTGGCCTGATACAGATTGCCTGCGTCAGAAGTGATATATATATCAGCTTTACTGCTATTACCTTCGGTTTTAATACGTTGAACCAATTCTTCGCCACTAGCCTTTATGATATTTACCTTAATACCAGTTTTATCTGTAAAGGCCTTATAGATAGCGTCATCTACTCCAGGATAATGTCTCGCTGTATAGACATTAACCTCTTTAGATTCAGGCTGACCAGTTTGTGGTGCCGCCGTTTGTTTCGTAGATGCGCAGCCCGCGAACACAAGTGATGCTGAGACTAGTAAAGATAGCATTAGAGTAATGGGCTTCTTCAATTTCTTTCTACCTCCGATCTGTTATTGATAATGATTGTCATTATCACAAACAGATGATACCACAACAGGACAAGACTGGTCAATTGTTTTATCACAAATTTATCTTGAATTTAAGATATTTTTTTTCTGCAGGAAGCTATAATTAGATAAAAAAGACCTGGAATACTCATTCCAGGCCTATCCTGCTGCTATTTTTGACAACGTGCATCTACACTATACTTTCCTGGTCCAATCAGGATCAGACTTAGGAATACAATGCCAACCTCAATGGCTTGCGAAGCTCCGCCCATACCAGCTCCAGTACTAAATTTTAGCACAACAGCAACTACCATGTTAAAAGCAAGCATCATGGCAACCGGGCGAGTTAATAAACCGATAGCAATGAAAATTCCACCAAAAAACTCAGTTGCCGCCGACATGAATCCCCAAAATGCAGGTGCAAAACCAATACCCATAAACTTCATAGCTGATCCCAGTTTCACCCAAGTTTCAGCTCCCCCTGAAATCTTAGGCCAACCATGATATACAAACATAAGCCCTATCCCCAAACGAAGTAACAAAATACCCAATTCCCTGTGTTTGTCTAAGCTTTTTAAAATCATTTCTTTGCCTCCTAATTAATTTTTATTTTTTAACCCATTAAGCATCTTTAAATAATCTTAAATTCAAGATATTCCAGTAAACTTTTTTTAGTCATACTTGTTGGATAAACCCACTTTTTTAACCAACTCAATAGCTACCTGTTTTTCTACCACCGTCAATCCCTGAAACGCTTTTGTTAGAGTTTCTGCGTGCTGGGGAAAGATTTCCTCCATTAATGCCTGGCCCCGCTCTGTTAACGTAGCGTATATAATACGCCGGTCTTCCTCGTAAGGGTTGCGCCTTAATAGTTCTTTCTTCTCGAGCTTGTTAATTACGTAGGTGATACTCCCGCTAGTAATTAAAATCTTCTCCCCTATTTGCTGTAACGGGTGTGGTCCTTTATGATATAGGAGTTCAAGTACAGCAAACTCCGTTTGATTCAACCCGAACCGCCTGATATCACGCCGGTCTAGTTCCATAAGGGTATTATGAGTACGTGCTAATACAGTAAACAGCTTCAGCGCAAGAACCTGCTCGTTACTCTCTCTATCCATTTCGAATCCCCAAGCTTGATCAATTTATAGAATTAATCTTGATTTTAAGATAATAGTAAAATACACCGCTTCTATTGTCAAGTGTACCAAATGTAAAAAAGGCATAGAATCGCTCATACGCCCCGCCGACGTAATACATAAAATCTGTAAGCCGTGCAAAAAAAATCGCACGGCTTACAGATTTATGCGTAGACTGCACAGTAAAACATGCCTGCACATTATTTTCAAGCATTCCCTATAACCAATGGAAAAAGTATTAAAAATCGTATGTTTTTCCACCCATGGTTGCTTTCCCATGCTCAAGACAGAATATCTCAAACACCGGGTTTTCCGAACTCTTATACATTGATTTGACCCCCGGGTTATTTTCGAGGATCTTGTTTTTCATCTCTACATCTTGGCTAAAATTCACTTTGCCACTAAGCCTCAGGATGTTAAAGCCTTGCCAGGAAGTAAACTCCATGTTGGGATTTGCTTGCAGCTCTCTATATACATCCTTGTTGTTAGCCGTGCAGAACCAGAGCTTTCCGTTCTCCGCCATCATGAATGCCCAAGGCCGAACTCGCGGTAACCCATTATCTACCGTAGCAAACGCACCTGTGGGATTAGCAGTTAAAAATGCAATGATTTGTTCCAAGATTTATCCCTCCGTTTCCTAGTC
>CAZCEN010000224.1:0-5706 GCA_964497205.1 uncultured Sporomusaceae bacterium | reverse complement strand
ATTCTCCACCTCTTGCATTCAATTACAACCGCTTGCTCGCAAAAGAAGGTGATTTCGCCATGAAACCACCTTCTTACTCATATTTTTATTCTTTGCTCACAATATCTAACCAGTGAACCCCGGTCGGATGCAAAGCAAATCCTTTTACGTTTGGCCGGTACGCGGCCATATCCATGTTATGACTTAACAGTACCCAGGGGGCGTCCTCCACCGCAATTCTTTGAGCCTCTGCGTAAATAGCTGTCCGTTTCGCAGGATCCAAACAGGCACGGCCTTCTTCCAACAACTTGTCGAGCGCAGGATTGGAGTATTTGGAAGAGTTCAGACTTCCCTTAATTTGCGTAGAGTCTAACAACATCAGGAAATTATCTGCATCGCCATTATCGCCGATCCAGCCATAGAAGTACGCATCGCCTTCTGCATTAAACAGAACCTGCTTGTATTCCTTCCAGGGATAGGACTTGATGTTCATCTTCACGCCAATTTTAGCTAAATCAGCCTGAATAGCTGCTGCCAGTTTTTCACCATTGGCCGGGTTATAAGGACGAGGATTTGAATAGGTGATAGCCGTAAACTCGAATCCATTGGGATAACCGGCTTCTGCTAACAATTTCTTAGCCTCTTCCGGGTTAAAATCATATGGCTTAACATCTTTAGAGTAACCAGGAATAAAGCTAGGGAGAATGGAGTTGGGCAGCAGGGCATTTCCCTGATACAAGTAATCAACTAGGTATTGGCGATTGATAGCCATGCTGATCGCTTTTCTCAACTTTTGGTTATCAAAAGGCTTTTTGTTAGTATAAAAACCCATATAGTTGATATTCATACCAGGCTCTTTAACAATTTTCATACCTTTGTCCTGCAGCATTTTTAAATCGTTGATATCTACGCCGTCCATAATATCGGTAGCGCCGGTAATCAAGTCAGAGGCACGAACGGAGTTTTCTTTCGTGAATTTATAAATAACCGTTGGCATTTTCGGCTTATCGCCCCAGTAACCATCGAACTGAGCTAATTCAATTTGCTGCCCCTTTTCCCACTTCACAAATTTATAGGGCCCGGTACCTACTGGATTTTCCATGAATTTGTCGCCATATTTTTTCACTGCTTCCGGACTTACGATTTGCGCTGAAAGCGGCATAGCCATATTAGCTAAAAAGGCTGCCGATGGTTTTTCCAAAGTAATTTTTACCGTATACTCATCTAGTGCTTCTACACTCGTAACCCCATCATAAGTAAATTCAGCATAAGGCATATCTTCTGTACGTTTAGGAGGAAGTTGACGCTCGATGCTCAGTTTTACTGCCTGCGCATTAAAGGGTGTGCCATCATGGAATTTTACTCCCTTACGAAGCTTAAATGTCCATTCCTTACCGTCGGCACTAGTGTTCCATTCGGTAGCTAACAGTGGCTGGATTTCGGTGCTGCCGGGCTTATAACGCACCAATCCTTCAAAAACCTGGGTCAGAATTTTAGCAGATTCCCCGTCATCTACAAACGCCGGATCAAGGCCGCGGGGATCTGAACCTTGGGCGAACACTAAAGCATTTTTTGTCCCCGAAGTACTCTTGGCTCCGCCACAGCCGGTTAAGGCAACACCCATTACCAAAACAAGCGCAACCAGCCAACATATTGTTTTCTTGGTCAACACAAACGCCTCCTCATATAAATTTATCCGATGACTAACACTCTACGACTCTCTCTTCTCCCTGACCTCCGGGGTTTAGACGGAGTTTAAAAGTGCTAAGTCCCGGATAGGAAACTTAGCCTCAAATGGAGTGAAAACTCCACCTGAACTAAGTTTATTACGATAACTGTAAATGTTATACATAAATTAGAAAAATCCTCCATTTTTTCCGTTTTTATTTACATGTATACATTATTTACTTGAATTTATTTCATGAATGTATCTTTAATTTTAACTTTTGTATTAAATTCATAACCAAAAGTAGTGTTTTTCCCAAATCACAAACGCCTATCCTCATACTCCTACCTAGTTTTAAGTCCAATTGACCTTTGTAATAGCACTTCATAGTAAAGAGCCAGAACATCTCTGCAATCGAGACATTCTGGCTCTCTACTTTTTCTCATCTCCAGTAATATAGCTCACAGGTATCTGATATTTCTTGCAAGCCATGATCCAGCTAAGAATTTAGGGGATGATTGATCATTTACGGATGACAACCAAATAGTTGTAAATTTTCAAAAGTCAATGTATCTATTATTCAAATCAACAATGTGCTTTTGGCATGTCCCTTGAAACCTCGCTATGACTAAGTTTTCTATATCCTCCATGGCCTTGGCAAGGTCAGCTGCTTCAAAGCCCACAAGCTGAAAGAAAATATCCGTGCTACTAATTGTAGTTTTTCCTAATTCACTTTGCCGCCAAATCCACTTCCTGGTTTGAACGGTATTTCCGCTTGTAAAAACCAGCTCATCTTTGTCTACATTTTCATATTCGGTGGCACCAAAAGGAAGAAATCTATCTCCTTCCCTGGCAAAACGAACTTCAAGATTCTCCTGTATGTCCTTTAAATCATGTGCTCCCAACGATATAGTCCGCTCTATCGATACAGCATTGCATAAATCAACTACCGCATTAATAATTGGCAGCGTCCCACCTTTAAGAATTCTTTTAAACATTGCTTCTACAGAAGGGGGAAACTTATTTGGGTTGATACCTGCGTTGGTCATAAATTCCCTATACAACAATACATTGGGCAGTTCTCTCACCTGATCAGCCCGAAAGTTTTCACGCATCCTTCTCTCAGCATCTCTTAATCTTCCTTCATCACCAGGCGTTGTCTCTGAATTTCTTATGTTCTTACCTATTAAGATGCCAAACTTGATGTTGGGATTGATTTCAAAGACAGATGTATCCACAGAATATCGCATAGTAACCTCCAACCCAAAACCGAATTGAACTCCCCTGGTTCTTACCTGCATATATGACAGCTTTTCATAGCTATCGTTGATAGATCAATTGTAAAGTATCCAGTAACTGGAGTGTCAATAGGTCCTTTTGACGGGAATTTGTATTTCCGTAATATATTTACTTTTATCGCAGGTTATATACTGATTGATGACCGTCCGCTCTATTGAATCCCCTTCAATTTCATAGCCGGCTTCATCAATAAATTGCATTAGCCGATCATAATACTCTTTTGAGACACTATGATTTCCGCGATAATGAATACATGCATAATCGCCTTCCCGCAAATAACTTACCATTTGCATTTCATCGAGCGGTTCTTCCCAGAGAATGAACACCGAATTGTATTCGTCAAACTTTTTGCTACGTAAATTCGCTTGAGAAACGGTTAACCCTACTCTGCCAATAAACAGCATCGGATTTCCATTAGTCTTTTCTACTAGTCGCCTTAACGCAAGTTCCCACTCATATTCAGAAGAGATCGGCTCATGAAGACTGACTATCATACGCAATGGCAATGTCTTCATAAGCGGCTCCGCTATCAACTCTCTATTCAGAAACCCTTCTATTTCCTCTATCCGTTTATGGAATTGGTTTCTTACCAATTCCAGTTGTTCGATGATAGTTTGAGTTGTTTCTTTTTGGTTCTTAAGCAATTCTAAAAACAACCCTGCATCGCGTATCTCCAGATGTCTCTGTATTTCTTTAAGTGGCAGCCCCAGAAATTTTAAATATTTGATGGTGTTCAGTTGCTCAAACTGGTCAATCGAATAATATCTGTAGCTATTATTGCCGTCAACCTCCATCGGCTTGAATAGCCCAATTTCATCATAATAGCGCAAGGTCTTAACAGGAATATTATGTAATTTTGACATTTCCCCTATGCCGAAACGATCTTTTATCATAAATACCTCCGGATGACCTCACGTCTTCTTTCTAACATGTTGTTGTCTATTCCTCCTCTTCTTTAAAGAGAAATAGACTGCCGTAACATGTTTGCAATAATATTTTAAACAGAATTGAAGCGATACCCCGTTCCCCAGAGGGTTTCAATCAGTTCAGGATTGGCCGGGTCCTTTTCCACCTTTTTGCGGATTTTCTGGATGTGAACAGCTACGGTGGCAACCTCGCCAAAATTATCATTGCCCCAGATGGCGTCAAACAAATGCTCTTTACTAAAGACGATATTGGGATTGGAGACCAGGAACAACAAAAGCTCATATTCCTTAGTGGTGAGCTGAATTTCCCGGTCATTTACCCATACCTTGCGGGATGCCATATTAATTTCCAAGCCTTTAACCTGTAGAATATCTCGGGCCGGAGTAGCGCCTTTCAGCCGCTGGTAGCGGTTGAGATGCGCCTTAATTCTAGCCACTAGCTCCGCCGGGCTGAAGGGTTTAGTCAAATAATCGTCGGCACCTACATCCAGGCCACGAATTTTATCAATTTCTTCGGTCTTAGCTGATACCACCAGAACTGGAATCTCCTGGTTCTTACGGATGTCCCGGATGATGTCAAAGCCATCTTTTCCCGGCAGCATCAAATCCACCACTATCGCGTCATAAACACCGGAAGCTGCTTTTTGGGCCCCGGTCAGTCCGTCCTGAACAATATCAACCTTATAACCGTTTAGCTGGAGATAGTCCCGCTCCAATTCTGCGATATCCAAATCGTCTTCAATTATCAGGATTTGTTTCATCTGTCCGTCTCCTCTTCCCGTTCCTCACTTAGCGGCAGTTTAATGGAAAAACAGCAGCCTTCCTGATCCACGCTCTGAGCTGTAATCTTCCCTCGGTGAGCCTCAACCAGTTCCTTGGCGATTGCCAGCCCCAGGCCGGTGCCGGCAATTTCTTTGGGCCGTTCCTGGTCAATGCGGTAAAACCGGTCGAAGATAAACGGAAGTTTCTCAGCAGGAATGCCCGGTCCGTTATCCCGGATGTCGAGACAGATCAATTCCCCTTGTCTTGATAGACTAACCTCCAGGACAAGGCCCTGACTAGGTCCGTGATTTAGTGCATTGTTTAAGATATTATTGATGGCCTGCCGCAGCCGTTTACCGTCCAGGTCCACCCAAACCGGTTCCTTCAGAGAGTTTTGGTACTCAAAAACTATATTTCGTTCGTGGTATTCAAAACCATACTCTTCCATCAAGTCGTCCATGAAAGCCCCGATCTCTGTCCGTTTAAATTGAAACTCAAGCTTCTGCATGTCTAGTTTGGCAAAAAGAAACAGGTCATCAATTAATTTATTTACATACACCGTATTGTGGTAAATCGTCCGGATATATTTTTCTCGGTTTACCCCGGTTCCCGGCGAACTATCCAGTAAAGCTTCTACGTACCCTTGAATGGCCGTAATAGGAGTCTTTAAATCATGAGAAATATTAGCCAACAGAGCCTTCCGATTTTCCTCATACTCGGCCTGCAGCCGTTCCCCTTCATGGAGTTTGGCTGTCATTTGATTAAAGGAATCAAGGACAATGGCCATATCATTGGGCAAACTATTCTCTACCTTCACGAGGTAGTTTCCCTGGGTTACCTCATCCAGGCCCTGCTTCAATTTAATCATGGGCTGGATAGTTCGGCGATCAAACCGCAGTAAAAAAAGAAAATGGGCGATTTCTTTCAGGACCAGCAGTGTCCCGAACAGAATAACTAATTGTTTATCGACTGCCCAGATAAACAGTAAGTAAAATACGACAAGATTAAATAATACTCCGGCTGGCCGCAGCAGCCGGAACAACTCCCTCTGTTGCGCCAAATCAGGACAAGCTG
>CAZCEN010000223.1:1292-5713 GCA_964497205.1 uncultured Sporomusaceae bacterium | reverse complement strand
GGTACGCAATATACTTTTCTTCCAGATTGTTCGCAGTAATTATCTCAACCGTGTCGAGTGTTGTTTTTAAAATTTGCTTGAAAAAGTCTCTGCGGTTTATTTTTTCTGCCTGTTTTGAGATACTTTCGCGGGGACTGTCTATCGCTATTAATTCTTTATCTTCTTGCTGTAAGATATCATTACACTTCGCTACAGTCTGGCGGAGCATTTTACTTACTACTAAATTACACTTACTACAATGTTGTAAATCTACTATCACCCTATGTTCCTGGGCTAGCGCCCAGAGACTTCGGCTGTCAAGAAAGCCTAAGCAGGGAAACTCACTTACTTTATCCCTCTCTCGGCAGCGAAACAGGATGTCATTAGATGGTAAAACATCCGACAGGTGCTTATGATAGGAAATATCCGATTCAACAGACCGTGTGGGACAAACAGATAAACAAAGTCCGCAATCGCTACACCGAGCAGTATCGATTACATGGTTTGAGATGGCTTGCCGGGGACAACTTTGCGCACATAAATTACACGTCGAATTTTTAAAACTATTTATGCACCGGTTGTGATTAATTTGAAAGTGTGCCATCCTGTAAAACTCCTTCTAAATAGGTCAAATCTGCTTCAAGCCATCCTAGTGTAATATCAGCTAATTGACGGAAAAACTTTTGTTTAGCGGCCTTATGCAAATCGCTGCAAAACGCCGGTACCCATTTAAGAATATGTTCTTCCAAAAACTTTTTTTGGCCCATTAGTTCCTGTTTGATCGATTGGTTTTCTGCAATATGCGCTAATGTTTTTTCAATCAGCTTAGCCATAAATAATAATTCCAAACCAATATGATCATCAGGCTCATTTTCGCCGGTACTGCAAGTAATTCCAAAAGAATGATAAAAGTTTCTTACCTTAAAAGTTGGTTCACCGAATAACAGGCGTTCCCGTGTTAAATAAACAGATTCCCAAGGTGGTGCTTCCAGATGTCCGGGACCAATAAATAATTCCATATATTCCTCGTTCAATTCATCTACATAAGAACCTTCCTGAATTTTATCGTTCGTCTCCTGCTGTAAACGTATAATGCCCTGCTTCCATAAACTATGGTCAGTTAGCTGCGCTACATCATCCATTGCTTCTTTATCGGCCAAAAAATTTACTATATCGGCTGTTACTCCTTGCCTGTAAATACTTCCCAACAAGTTATAGATTAATAACCGTTCTTCCAGCTCATTTATATTCATTAGGATATACCTCACTTTAAAAATATCTATGGCTAGTTCGCTTTATTTAATCTCGTTACCTTTAGAGGAAAATCCTAAAAAACCCTGCTTATATTATACTTTTGAACAAATGGTAGCTTCCGTGAGGCGGTTATAAAAGCAATAAAAAAAGGGCTTCGCGGAAAGTGAGTAACCTTCTACGAAGCCCAATAGCTCCACTAAGTCATAACCGAAAGCAGAAATCTCTTTATGCCTTATTTATTTTGTTTTTGCACGACGAATAATTTCGACTACAGTTTGAGTTGACTTTATTAATGAAGGTATTGGCAAAAACTCGAATTTGCCATGAAAGTTATGTCCACCAGTAAACAAGTTAGGACAAGGTAAACCCATAAAGGATAGACGAGCACCATCTGTGCCGCCACGAATCGGTTTTATCTTAGGTTCTACCCCAACAGCCGCCATAGCTTCACAAGCTAAATCAATAATATGCATTACCGGCTGGATTTTTTCCCGCATATTGTAATATAAATCATGGATTTCTAGTTCAATTGTCCCTGAACCGTACTTTAGATTAAAAGTTTGGGCCATTGACTCCAGTAAAGCTTTGCGCTTTTCGAAAGACTGACGGTCATGATCCCGCACCAGGATGCTCATTATTGCAGATTCTACATTGCCGCTCAATTTATTCACATGGAAAAAGCCTTCATACCCTTCTGTATATTCGGGGCGCTGACCCGCCGGCAACATGTTTTGCCAGTCAGCAGCAATGCTAAGCGCATTCACCATCTTACCTTTAGCTGTTCCAGGATGAACAATTCGTCCTTGAATTTTCACATTGACATTAGCGGCATTAAAATTTTCATACTCGATTGCCCCAATTTCTCCCCCATCCACAGTATAGGCAAAATCAGCACCAAACGCTTTTACATCAAAAAGCTGCGCACTACGACCAATTTCTTCATCCGGGGTAAAAGCAATCCGTACCTTGCCATGTGGAATTTCTGTATGTTTTATCAAGTATTCCATAGCACTAATAATTGCGGTTATCCCCGCCTTATCATCAGCGCCCAGCAGAGTTAAACCATCAGTAACTAATAGTTCTTGCCCCACATAGGCTTCCAGTTCCGGAAAATCATGAGGCGATAACACAATGCCTGTTTCAGCATTCAATACAATATCCTTGCCATCGTAAGCCTTAACTAGACGAGGTTTAACCGGAGTGCCCGCCATATCCGGGCTTGTATCCAGATGGGAAATAAATCCGAGTACGGGTAATTGCTGACCGCAGTTAGACGGTAAAGTAGCTGTTACATAACCATGTTTATCTACCTGCACCTCTTCCAATCCGATACTTTTCAGTTCCTCCGCAATATGCATCGCTAAAACCATTTGCCCTTGAGTACTAGGACACTGGCTGTTCTTGCTATCTGATTGCGTATCAAATGAAGTATATCGTATAAATCGTTCTACTAGGTTCTCCTTATTTAATTCCATGTAATTAGTCCCCTTCCTGATGATATATTTTCATGATAAGCACATAGTTACTCGCATTTACTTACTTATAGAAAAGTATCATTGTTACAGCAATATTAACTACGATACCTAAGGCTATCGGTATACAAGTACGCTTTGCCAAAGATACAGGTGATACACCTGCAGCGCCGCTGACTACCATCATAACGGCTGCGATAGGAGATAAAGAGCGAGCCAAGTTAGACACAAAGTTCATGGGCAGCAACAACAATACAGGGTGAATTCCTGAAAGTTCCGCTACCTTCGGAGCTAAAGGAGCAAAGGCAAAGAACGGAGCATTTCCTGATCCCATAACAAGAGTAGAAGCGATAATAATTCCTACAACTACGAACATCATCCCGATGCCGCCAAAACCGGCACCTTGCGCAGCATTAATCATAGTATCAATAGCACCCAGAGACATTAAGCCTTTAGCAAAAGTTTCACCGGCTACCACTAATGTGACTACCGCTGCCATCTGCAAGCCCATACCATCCCAAAAGCTTTTTAAATCATTAAATATTTTCAGTCCGTTTCTGTTGCGAATGAATTCAATAAGCATAGTACATGCTACGCCAAGAAAAGTGGCCAAGGCGATGTCCATTTTTACGGATTTGACAACGGTTCCAAAAAACAGAATTAAGCATAAAGGAATTGTTGGCAATAATGCATAAAAACCTGGAACATGTATTTCCTCTTGCGTCTTAGTTGGATCAATATTCACATTGGCACTCTCAAAACCGTGACCTTCTCGTTTATCAAACCATTGCTGCACAAAAAAATGGCCAATAGCGATAGCCGCGACTGTACATAAACCTACCGGAACCTGGTAATTGAAAAAATAAGGGATAATATCCATACCTGCAAGCTCGGCCGCAAAGATATTATCTGACGCTGCTGGTCCCCAGCCCGGAGCGGATGCTGTAGCGATTACCGCAGCGGCTGTTAAACGGCTAACTCCGAGGTTTACCAATACAGGAAACATAGTGACCATAAGCAAAAGACCGAAACCTGATGCACTGCCAATAAACATGGCAAGAAAATTTTCTAAAACAGAGGTTAAAGCCAAAACTACATAGGGTAATCCAAGTTTTTGCAGTGGCTTTACAGCTATTTTTACCAGGGCGGTACTGGCACCAATAGCGTCCATGTATTTGGAAAAACCCCCTACTAACATAATAATTAAGCCAAGGTTGGCAGCCCGGCTGCTAAAGGTTTGTTTGATGAACTCAAACGTATCTAACCAGATTAAGCCAGTGCTTTGTTTGGCCGGTAAAATACTCCCCATGTTAAGAGCAACCGCAATGAACATCATTGCCAGTCCTCCCACAAACAGTACCGGCTGGGGTGGATACTTTTTCAGCACATACCGGGCAACGATGACTACAATGACTGATGCAATAATTATTCCCAACATTTTGACATCCTCCTTTAATTTTTTGAATACTACGAAATTATTTTAGCAAATAATTCCATGTTTTTCTAGAGTGTACTAATCTTTGACTTTTTTTGATATACTTTTATTTATATCAATTGTAAAAACACTGTATTTTATAAAAAAATATTATATTTATTAAGTAACGTTAATTAAGAATATCTGCAATATGTACATTGAGAGAAGACTTTATTTTCGTAATTGCGTGCAAAAATATTTTTGTTGATAAAAAAGTTATATTTTTTACTAAGTAACTATAA
>CAZCEN010000223.1:0-1192 GCA_964497205.1 uncultured Sporomusaceae bacterium | reverse complement strand
CTATAAAGAATTTAATTGGCGATCGCCAGTTTTTCCATAAGCTTTTCATCTTTAATAAATTGATGCAGCGCTTCAACCACGACAGTATTCCAGCACCCTTGCTGCGCTTCTTCCTGCAGCAAATCTGCCGCCAATTCACGGTCTGGTTGTACAACACATAAATCAATAAACCGATTGACTGTTGTTAATATCTCTAGTTCGGACAAAACATTTCTTTCCAGAGCTAATTCCTGGGGAAAGTGAGGGCTGTTTGCCTGTTCATGGTGGTACTGAACTAAAATGTTTAGCCATTTACTCATCTTTAGCGGCCGGAAAATTTGCGCACCTGCGGTTTGATGATCTATGGCAGCAGGACCTGCGATATAGCCGATGTCTTGCAAAAAGGCGCCAACCGAAAGCCTTGTACGCTGCTGTTCGTCTAAGAAAAGCAGACCGGCTACTCTGTCACAGTACTTATGTGTGATACAAGCCCGCGTATATAGTAAAGGATCAAAATTTTGAATCATGGTTAAAAAGACGTCGACTAATTGCTTATAGTTTTCCATACTGTCAATTGTCATTTTCCGGTTGATAAACGTTGAAATCAGGTATTTCAGTTCATTATAATTGATGGGTTTCGATAAGAAGGTATCCGCCCCTACCTTTAGCCCCCGCAGCCGGTCTTCTAAATCATTTAATACCGTAAGCATAATAATAGGTATGTTTTGTGTTGTCTCATTACGTTTAAGTTCATGGCATACCTCAAAACCGTTCATTCCGGGCAGCATGACATCCAGTAAAATGATATCCGGCAGCTGCGTTTCTGCCGATTGAATAGCGTCTACGCCCTGGTAGGCTTTCACGACACGATAACCCCATGTCGTCAGTATATCTTCAATCAGTTCGCAATTCTGTATATTGTCATCAACAACCAAAACTTTCCCCACTATACTTCCTCCCCGGCCGCTATAGAAACAGAACGGTCCAAATACTGTTCCACATCCAGCGGCAATGTGAAGATGACTTCGGTTCCTTTTCCCGGTTTGCTGGATAAATAAATATGCCCGCCATGCATTTCAACCAGTTTTTTGGATAAAGGCAG
Organism: uncultured Sporomusaceae bacterium; assembly: GCA_964497205.1. Taxonomy (GTDB): domain Bacteria; phylum Bacillota; class Negativicutes; order Sporomusales; family Sporomusaceae; genus Sporomusa. The sequence goes on along the minus strand of CAZCEN010000223.1, from coordinate 111 downwards.
CCCTAGCCCGGTTCCTTCGTATTGTCGTCCATAAGAGCTGTCTACCTGTTCAAATTCGCAAAAAATCCGTTCCTGGTCTTCTTCCCGGATGCCAATGCCGTTATCTTTGAT
>CAZCEN010000222.1:0-5728 GCA_964497205.1 uncultured Sporomusaceae bacterium | reverse complement strand
GTACCCGCCAAGAAGGTTTGCTCAGTTCCGAGAGCGGAATAGGCACTTTCAACACTCCGTTTTCAGCGTTCTCCGGCAGTAAAGCAGCAGATCGAACAGGAGTATTATTAATATAAACCGTAACAGCCGACTTTTTGGGGTCTAGTATCTTGGCATGCCGAAAATGCAATTCAACATAAGAACCTTCCCCTACTTTGTAGTTAGACGGTCTGGGGACATTAATAATTGCTTCTTGATGGAACGCACCTGCTGCGGTGATATCTTGCTGATACCCTAAATCGGTTAACGTATATACACCATTTTCTTTTTTGCGTGCACCCTGCTTGTCTACAGGCAAATTCGTCGATAAGACCATTTGCTGCCCATAGAACGACTTTACTAATTGAGGTCTGCTTAGCGCATTCATCGCCTTTGCCAAACTAGTAGAATCATCGCCTGTGACTAAAAGACGGTGAAAGCCGGTAGGAAGAGTATCCAAAGTTAACACTGCCGTCTTCGGTGGGAAACTCTGATTGGCTTGCCATTTACCAGTCAATCCTAACACAACTTCGTTCGCAGGAACCTGACCGGGTTCGCCCAATCGCACTTCCAGGCGCTGTGGAATACCGGCTAAACCGCGTGTTCCCCAATCTGTCGCTACGTTAAAAATTGATTCTAGCATAACCGGGTCAAAATCATTGGGAAGATAAAAGACAGTATTTACTTTCGAAGCAAGATATTCATCTAAAAAAGGACTTGGATAATTAGCTAAGCGATAAGGGCTGCGGTTTATTTTAAAACTAATCCTGGTTTCAGGTCTAATAATAAACCAGTTGGCTTCATTATCAATATCCCGGCACAAACCATCAATAGAACGGTGAACAACCGAAATGTTTACTTCATTAAATCCGCTTTTAAGTTGGTTGGCCGGCAGAGCCACCTGCCAGTTAATCATAGGTGCATTTGTTGGTTCTAAGGGCCGGCTGGAAACCGGAACTCCGTTTATTGAAACGGTAATAAAAGAAAGCTCCGCTTTGGTTGTCGGAGAATACGAATACCAAAGATCTAATATGGCAGGTTCCGTAATGGTACTTCCTGAATAAATATCGAAATAACCGGAAACACCATCATTAGGGTTACGCAAAACTGTATTTTCATTAAATAACCGCAGAATATAACTATCTGTTGGAGACGCCGGTAACGGCGCCGCCTGTCCAATTTGAACAAACGAAAAAACAATCAATACTAACAGTAGTGATACTACTGAATATGCTTTTTGTTTAACACTTCTGCTCATTATAATGAACTCCTCTCTGTTTTATACCAATGGAAACTAGAATCCTTTGTTAGCTTTCGTTTGAGCAGAAGATAACTCGCCCGGAAAACCAGGATGATCCAAAGTTGACTATAAGTAAAATACATTAATGCAGTTAATGCCAAATTTTTTGCATTTCCCTCTCCTCTTTCCAAAGAAAGAGATATGTAGGTTTCCGCAATAAAGAGAGCATACGCTAACAACCATATAATATTGAAAGGGCCTGTAACCGTCAGTTGCGTAAGCCCCAGTGAGCCTAAAACAAAAATCAAATCAGATACAATGATAGCAACAAAAAATACAAAGTACGTAAACGTAAAATAAATGATATCGGCACTAATTCTTAGATCTTTTAACGTAAACAATTTTAAAAGATATTGCCCAATAATCCACATATTCCCCTGTGCCCAGCGGGTTCTCTGCTTTAACCAAACCCGTAAGGTTTCGGGCTCTTGTTCCCAGGTGACCGCGTGTGGTAACCAAAAAATTCGATACCCGCTGTCATATATCCGGATGGTAAGCTCCGTATCTTCCGTTAATGCATTGATATTCCAACCACCCATACTATCCAGCAGAGACCGGCGAATAATAAAGTTTGTACCTGGGATCGTAGTCAACCCAAAGAAGTGGCACCGGCCGGCTTGTAATAACCATTGGAAGCTCAGGGTTTCTACATTAATAAACCGGGTTAATAAGCTAGCCTCTTTATTACGAGTGCGAAATTTGCCGACAACAGCGCCAAGCTTCTTATCCTGCAAGATAGCATGCACGAGGTATAGAACCGCGCGACGTTCCGGCGTATTATCTGCGTCATATACTACGATATATTCTCCCTTACTCGCCTTAAGGCCGTTATTTAAGGCATTAGACTTACCCTTAGCCCCTAAAGGGGGAGCGAGAGTTACTACTTTTAACTGGGGATATTTTTGACACTTCTCTGCCAAAATTTTTCCTGTCCGGTCTGTGGAACAATCATTAACAACAATAATTTCTAATCGGTCTTTCGGATATATTAATCGTGCCATAGCATCCACTGTCCTGCCGATTACCATGGCTTCGTTATGCGCCGGAATCAGTACAGTTACCATAGGGTATTCTGTAAGTTCGACAGCGGGCTCCGCTGAGGTCAAAGTCTTAACAAAATGCCGATAGCCGCCGATGGTTAAAGCTACATGATAAAAAAGAATCAACCAGGTAGCAATAAGAGAGGCAATAAATAAGTTATCTACAAATTGCAAACAGCCGTCACTCCCTATTTCCGCAATATACCATGACTATTGTTTGGTCATCCCTCATAATGTCTATTGGCATTCGCTCTCAGGCGCGCAATGATACCGCCAAATATAGCCAAAATGAGTAATAGCAGCATTATATGAACAAAACCAACTTTTTCAAAAGAACCGTCAGATATAGCAGAATTTCCCCAGGAGGATTGCAATTTGGCATCTACCTCAACCTTTAGTTGCCCATCCTGTCCGGTTATTTTTATATTCTGCGATTGAACCTGAATGGGAAACTGACGTAAATCAATAAATGCATAACCTTGCTGGCGCAAGCCCTCAATAATGGATGGCAGTTTAACTGGCGGTAAATAACCATGATAAAAAAAACAGGCAAACCCATCTTGAATATCCAGTATTTGCTCCGAACTCCTCAACATGTGTTCAACTAAAAACGTCTTTCCGTCGTAGTAACCCATATTTTCCGGTATGACCATCATGCCATTTAAATAGGTGGATGTCGTCAGATAGGGAAGCGATAAGGAAATTTGGTCACTCTTATCGGAAATCTGAATTTGACCGGAAAAAATATTGAAATACTGGGATAACACTTGGTAGCCGGTATGACTCATCGCATAATGCGGTGGCTCAAAAGCAACAGGAATTAACCCACATCGCACAAGTTCCTCAATGCCGGCTTCCATCCGCTCTTTAGTAAAGACCTCATCATTTTCCATTGGTTTATCATCACGTGCATTCCAAAACTCATAACCTTCCCCCGTTTTGGGTGAATACTTATTTTGATGTGTATAGCCATGCATAATAATGCTGGCTCCATTGTCCTGCGCTTCTTTAAGCACTTTCACCAACTTCGGGCGGTCGTGCAAATAAATATACTTATCATCCGCCGTGACTCCTACCGGAATAACCCCGATGGAGTACGGAATATTATACTTTGCTATAGTGGCAATAACCGCTTCCACCGCTTCAGGGTTTACCAGCGGACTGACATCTTCGATACGAAGTAGTGCTTTATGCGACGGCTCATGGTTATGATTTTGATTTGGAATAAACTGATGAAGTAATCCACTTAGAATAATCATATAGCTCTGATCGACATCCAAAAAACCGCAATAAAACACATTGCCGCGCTGCCATGCCAGCGGTTTGGTTGCCGCTATGTTTTTTATGGTGGCAAAAACTTGCGCGCTTTGCCCAGGCTGCGTGATAACTACATGCATCCAATCATTAAAAAAAACGTCTTTTTTATAATTAACGAATGACCAACCGTTACTATATCCTTCCAGGTTAAAATCTTGCCAGTGTAAATAGGAAGCCATTTGTTCGATATTTTTTTCAAACCAGACTACTCGTTGAGCCTGGGCCATTTCTTGCAGCAATCCCTGCGGTAAAGATGTATCTTTTAATCCCACAAACACCACTAATTGTGCATCCTGCAGCGCCCCCGGCCTCCACTCTTCAACCGATACAGCCTGACAGGTTAATTCAAAATGCCCAAGATGTTCGATTAGAGCATTCACTAAGGGATAGCTGCCGCCAAATCGATTTGGACTGTCGTATATAATAAAGGTCTTTAACTTGGGAGCGCTACTATAACTTTTTGCCGGCAAACAAATAGTTACTGTAAATAAAACCAATAAAAAAAGTATACCGACTCTTTTTCTAGCCTCTGTCATAGTTAAGTTCTTCCTTAGCTCGTTCGTAGGCTTCCAGGACGTCCGCATCGCCCTCTCGAATACTGGAGATCCCAATGCTCGGTTTTATACGAATAACTTTCTTGGTCCCCTTAATCTCTGTCGTGATACGATCTAACGCCTGATGTAATTTTTCTATAACAACTCTAGCCCCGTCTTCGTTGGTCTCAGTAAGTACAATGCTGAGCATGTCAGAACTAATCAATGCTTTAATATCAGAGAAACGAGTCTGAGCTTCTACCTTCTCAGCCACCGATTGCAAAATTTTTATAGAGTCCAGTTCCCCGTATATTAGCCGCAGCTCATCAAAATTCGATATTCTGATCAACAAAATAGAGAAACAGGTTTTATACCGCTTGGCACGGACAAATTCCTCATCCAGTTTCCGGAAAAACCCCTGACTGTTATATAAACCGGTCGAAGCATCAAGCGTTACCAATTGCTCTAGATTCTTCTTATTCTCCAACTCTTGTCTATATCTGGAAACAACCAGCGATAGCTGGCCTGCCAATATGCTGCTGAGTGGAAAAAAGAACAGCCAGGAAATATATGCAAAATTAACCTCAACAATCCGGTTAACAATGGAAGTTTCATAGATAATATAACTACCAAAAGCAAAGGTGAGGACAATAGCTGCCATCAAACCTCGTTGTAAGCCTAAGGTATAACTAAGATTCATGTTGAACAGCATGCAGGCAAAGGGGATAAACAAGTTAAAAGACCCCATACTCGGCGCATACAGCAACATAATCGCAGTAACAGCCAAAATAAATACCAGCATGACATTAAAGAAAAGAATATCCTTTCGTATGAACATATCATTGGCTATCATTCTTGATTTCCACCGTCCTCAGCATTAAAAGTGCTTCTAATTGATCAAAGGCATAAACAAGTCCGGTCTCCGGCTCGCCAAAACCACCCGCAAAGGCGTTTTTGTCATTAATTTGAAAATCCAGTGTCCGGCGGTAGCACCATTCGCCTGCCTCAAATTCATTATTCAGTACCAAAAACCGCGCGGCTAATGCATATACAGCGGTAGACTCATCCTGATCGGCGGGTGTTCCGTCAGAATTATAGTGATTATATATTTTTCCTTGCTTTATTTGCGTTTTTAAAAAGTTTACAAAAGAACCAGTACTTTTCCCAGCTTTATATACATCAATTGCGGTATATAAATTTTCAACCATATTGATGGATGAAGGCCAAATATATTGTTTAGTATCGATTTTAAAAGTTTGCGGATAGAACCCGTGCTGATTCTCCGGCATATTACTTAAAATGCTGACAGCATTTTTATGGGGTGTAGACCAATTCGCATTAACTTTACTTAATTTCTCCATAGTTTCCACATCCAGATAAAACAAGGAAACATCATTTGCTTTACTTGTAGCGGCTCCATCATAGAAGTCACAAGGATAGCCTTTGGCATCCACATCGAATTTGTAGATGTCTTCCGCCAGCTTTTCTATTTGTTTATCATAATTGCCTAGTTTCTTTTC
>CAZCEN010000221.1:0-5797 GCA_964497205.1 uncultured Sporomusaceae bacterium | reverse complement strand
TTTAATGCAAGGGGCGGCTTTATGAAAAATCTGTTTCCTCAGACCATACGAAACAAAATGATATTATTTACCTTGCTTATGGTAAGCATCCCAATGCTTCTTACCGGCTATGTAGTCAAACTGAAAGCAGAGGAAGCTTTGCTGGAAGAAAAGCAGATCAAACTGTTTGGTATTGCTGCGCTCTTGGATAACCATCTTGGCGATGGCTATAATCAAATTTTGACGGAAAAAGGAGCTTTAGATGCTGATCGCCAGACTAAGATCAAAATATTAAACGAAACATTGAAAAATTATACCGATACTGTTGTAAAGGCGAATCCCGGAGTAGGTGCAGGCTATTATAATAAAGAACTTGATGCTATCATTACCTACGGGCCAAGTGAACATTACGCAGATAAGGTCGGTGTTAGCATAGAATCCAGCCACCCCGGACGGGTAGTTATGGATATTGGCAAGAAGCGGGTGGAATCAGGCCGGCTTGTCAGGGGAAATATCATGAATTGCATGATTCCGATCCAGCGTAACGGAACCGTCATTGGGTATATCTGGACAAATGAGTTTACCGATGACATTCGCGCCCAGATGGCAGTAATGGACTATAACATTTATCTTGCCCTGGGAGCGGGAATTATCATCAGTTTGACGTTAATCCTCTGGATGTCCTACAGTTTTGCTCATGATGTAGAAACAATCAAAAGAGGACTGGAAAACCTCAAGTTTGATTTGCATAGGCAGCTGCGTCCGATGGAAGGGGAAATGGGGGAAATATGTGAAGCCATTAACCACATGGCACGCTCCTTGGTTAACGCCAGTACCCTGACGGAAAACATAATGCATAGTATTGCCGATGGAGTAATTACGGTTGATAACAATGGCAACATTACCAGTATCAACAAGGCGGCTGAACTGATGACCGGCTTTACTCCGGAAATCATAATAGAGAAATCTTTTGCCGAAGTCTTTTGTCAGAATGAGTCGCTAAAGACTCTTCTTGCTGATACCTTAGCAACAGGTACAAACCACTTGGGTCTGGAAATGGATTGCCCTTTCAATAAAAAAACGATGCATATGAGTATAAACATCAGCCGGTTAAAAGACAGCGGGGATCAAATTATTGGAGCTGTTCTGGTATTTAAGGACTTGACCGAGCACCATCGCCTGCAGGCTCAGATCAACAGAGCCGAGCGGCTGGCTTCGTTAGGGGAACTGATGGCGGGGGTTGCCCATGAAATACGCAATCCACTTACGGCCATCAAGGGATTTGTGCAATACCTTGAAAGTACCGATGATGAGGAAGAACGCAAAGAATATATGCCTGTAATTATCAAAGAAGTAGACAGGGTAAACCGGGTAATTCAGGAATTGCTTCACTTTGCCAGACCCTACAAAACCGATTATAAACTGGTAAATATTAATAGCATACTGCAGGAAACCCTGGTTTTAATTCAAAATAAAAGTATTAGGCATAAAATTGAAATAAAACTACAGTTCGCAGAGGGGCTGCCCTGGGTAGAAGGCGACGCAGAACAGCTTAAACAAGTATTTTTGAATTTGTTTATTAATGCCGTTCAGGCTATTGAGTATAGTGGCGAAATCGAAGTTTCCACGTGGCAGGAAGAACGTAATTTTGTCTACGTAAAAATTACGGATACAGGCAGCGGAATTAACGCTGAGGATGTAGATAAGATTTTTGATCCCTTCTTTACTACTAAGCCAACAGGCACCGGGTTAGGTTTGGCGGTAGTGCAGCGCATTATTAGTGCCCATCACGGGCAGGTGGATATAAAGAGTCAGGTAGGTGCCGGTACGGCCATTACCATAAAATTACCTGTCGTACATCAGAGAGGAAGAGAACATGAGTAACTATACTGTATTAGTTGTCGATGATGAAGATAGTGTGCGCAAATTGCTGTCTGCTGTGCTCAAGCGGGAAGGGTATCAGGTAGAATGTGCGGCAGATGGTCAGGAGGCTTTAGAAAAGTTTCAGAGTGTTCAGCCCGATTTGGTGCTTATGGATATTCGTATGCCAAAAATGGATGGGTTGACGGCATTCAAAGAGATGCGGAACCTTCGTCAGGAGGTGACTGTCATCCTGATGACCGCTTATGCCGCGGTAGAAACGGCCGTTGAGGCAATTAAGCTTGGGGTATTTGACTATCTGATTAAGCCCTTCGAAATCGAAGAAGTAAAACTTCTGGTAAACCGGGCCATGCAAATCCGGAAGATGGCAGAACGCATTACTGTCTTAAACCAGGAGCTTTTAGATAATTACCGTCTTGACCGTATACTCACAAACAGTCCGAAAATGAAGGAACTCTGCCGAACCATTGATAAGATTGCGCAAAGCAATGCCACTGTGCTGATTACCGGCGAAAGCGGCACAGGTAAAGAGTTAATTGCCAATACCATACACTATAACAGCAAACGCCGGAACGGGCCGTTTATAAAAATAAACTGTGGGGCATTGCCGGAGAGCCTGCTGGAAAGCGAGCTGTTCGGGCATGAGAAAGGGGCTTTTACCGGAGCGGCTATGCGGCGGGCCGGACGGTTCGAATTAGCAAACCAAGGTACCTTATTTCTTGATGAAATCGGAGAGATATCGCAAAACCTTCAGGTAAAACTGCTGCGGGTATTGCAAGAGCGCGAATTTGAGCGGGTGGGCGGAACCGAAACCATCAAAACAGATATCAGGATTATTGCTGCAACTAACCGTAATTTGGAAGAGATGATTAAACGGGGTGAATTCCGGCAGGATTTGTATTATCGCTTGAATGTCGTATGCTTGTCGGCACCGCCGCTTCGAGAGCGGAAAGAGGACATTGGGCTGTTGGCGGACTACTTTTTACAAAAATTCGCCGGGGAAAATAACAGAGAGCTTATGGGATTTGATACGGCGGCTTTAAGAATCTTGGAAAGATACCGCTGGCCGGGCAACGTGCGGGAACTAGCCAATGTTATTGAACGGGCGGTCATAATGAGTAATGGCAGTATGATTTTTTCTGAAGATCTGCCTGACAACCTGAGAGATAGCTACAAAACCGTCGACGAAGTAATTGTCGATATTAAGCAGCCTAAAGGGCAGCCTTTAAAAGAAATGATGAAAAGAGTAGAATGTAATTTTATTAGAGAAGCCCTAGACCGCAATCAGGGCAATAAAGCCAAGACGGCAAAAGAATTAAGGATAAGCAGGCGATCACTGTTATACAAGATCGAAGAGTATCAATTGGAGTAAAGTGCGCAAAAAATGTCTGATTGTGCGCAAAAAAATGCGCATGTCTAATAAAGTGCGCAAGGGGAGATAGTGATAAAAATAACATCCTGCGGTTAGCCAAAAGCATATACGACAAGCCTTTAGGTAGATTTGCCGATTTTCCGGCAAATCTTTTTTTCGCTTGGCATGATTCTTGCGTTATATATTATTGAAATCAAAATTTTTATTAAGGAGTGAGTTGTTTGGTAAGTGCTATCTCAAGATTCCTGACCAGTATTGTAAACAAGTTTTTACCTGACCCACTAGTGTTTGCAATATTACTGACAGTAATCACCTTTGGCCTGGGTGTTGCAATGACTCCTAACACCCCCGTACAAATGTTTAAAATGTGGGGTGACGGCTTCTGGAACCTGTTGGGCTTTTCCATGCAAATGGCATTGGTTTTGGTTACCGGCCATGCTTTAGCAAGCTCTGGTCCTGTTAAAAAGGCTATGAGCAGCTTGGCTTCTGTAGCTAAAACTCCTGCGCAAGGCGTTATGCTTGTTGGTTTTAGCTCTGCTGTAGCTTGTGCTATTAACTGGGGCTTTGGCTTGGTTGTAGGCGCTATGTTTGCTAGAGAAGTGGCTCGCCGGATTCCTAAATCCGACTATCGCTTATTGATTGCTACCGCCTATATGGGCTTCTTAACCTGGCATGGCGGTTTTTCCGCTTCGGTTCCATTAGTTGCTGCAACTAAAGGCAATCCAATGGAAAAATTGATTGGCCTAATTCCAATTTCTCAAACTATCTTTACTGCTTACAATATCTTCATTACTGTTGGACTAATTATTTTGGTACCGCTTATTGCTCGTATGATGCTGCCGAAAGAAGAAGACATTGTGGCTGTAGACCCTGCTTTACTGCAGGAAGATACCGCTTCCACCCTTCGGGTGTTAGGCCCTAATGCTACCTGGGCTGAGAGAATTGAAGAAAGCACCATTATGGCCTGGATTGTTGCTTTGTTTGGTTTTGTTTATCTTGGTCTTTACTTCCAGGCTAAAGGTTTTGATATCAACATCAATACCGTTAACATGATGTTTTTAACAGTAGGTATTATCCTGCATAGAACTCCTATGGCCTATGCCCGGGCTATCGGCGCTGCGGCAAAAGGTACAGCCGGCATTATGATTCAGTTCCCCTTCTACGCCGGTATTCAGATTATGATGGAACATTCCGGTCTGGGCGGGATTATCACTAACTGGTTTGTTAACGTAGCAACCGCTGAAACCTTCCCGGTAATGGCGTTCTTCAGCTCGGCCTTGATTAACTTTGCTGTTCCTTCGGGCGGCGGTCACTGGGTTGTACAAGGACCGTTCGTTATGCCTGCTGCGCAAGCACTTGGCTGCGACCTTGGTAAAGCCGCAATGGCTATTGCCTACGGCGAAGCATGGATGAATATGGCTCAACCGTTCTGGGCGCTGCCGGCACTCGCAATAGCCGGACTTGGCGTACGTGACATCATGGGCTACTGTGTAACTGCCCTGATCTTCTCCGGAATTATATTCATCGTCGGCTTGCATTTCCTATAGGACTTAGTTCCTATTTTTGGATAGTTAACCCCTCTTTTATATAAAAAGTAAGGCTTATGCTTATATGCTAAGCCTTACTTTTGCATTACCAATATTATCCAAAAATAGCGGCAATAGTTGCCAAATAGAGTAAGATTAGGAGGAAATTGTGAAAAGCATAAAAACTCTTTTGATTGCCATGGTGGTCGCCGTTATTGTTTTTTCCCTTGGTACAGTAACGGTACTAAACTATTTTAATAGTGAAAAGTTAATAAAAACAGAATTAGAATCCGAAATAGGCCGGACTACACAGGTTACAGCCAATGAGTTGGGCACCTGGATTGATATGCGGAAGACAGAAATGGAAATGCTGGCAAACTCTCCGGTATTGATTAACGGGGATAAGGCGGCCATTGTCAAATACTTAGGCAGTGAAAGCAAACGGCTAAACAGCTTTAGTGCTATGTGGGTTTCTGACATGGACGGCAATTGGTATTCCCCGGTAGGAACCTCCGGCAGTATTAAGGAAAGAGCGTACTACAAAGAACTTTTAACTTCCGGGCAGCCAGTTATTTCTGATCCGTTAATCGGTAAAGCCGACGGCAAGATGGCTTTTGTTGTGGCTGTGCCAATTAGGCAAGATGGCAGAGTAGTCGGGATAATCGGCGGCAATGTGAAAATGGATGAATTTTTCCGAATTGTCAGTGCGATTAAAGTAGGCCAGACGGGCTACGCCGCGGTTTTTGCCCCGGATGGTATGACGGTGGTGCATCCTAACAAAGACTATATTATGCAGTATAATCCATTAAACGATGAATCCTTAAGTAAAGAAATTAAAGATGCCTATGCAGCCGGCAGCCGGGGCGAAAATGGTATTAAAAATTATAAGCTTGCGGGACAGGAAAAATATCTGGCCTATACCCCTATTCCGGGAGTCAAATGGACCCTCAGTGTTACAGCGGTTGTCGATGAATTTATGGGACCGCTCAGGGCTTTGACTACAACGGCAGCAGTAACCACAATTGTAATATTGATTATA
>CAZCEN010000220.1:0-5807 GCA_964497205.1 uncultured Sporomusaceae bacterium | reverse complement strand
ATTGGTGATTATGTGTTAACTGGCGGCGAATTGCCTGCTATGATAATTACCGATGCAGTAGCCCGGATGATTCCGGGAGTACTTGGCGCAGAAGACGGTGCTCAACATGATTCTTTTTATAATGGGTTTCTTGAGTATCCGCAATATACACGACCGCGTGAGTTTAACGGCTGGGAGGTACCGGAAGTACTCCTTTCGGGAGATCATGCCAAAATTGAGACATGGCGGCGGAAAGAATCACTTAGAGCAACATTTGTCCGCAGGCCGGATTTATTAGATGGAGTGGAGTTAAGTCCACGTGATCAAAAACTTTTGCAAGAAGTAAAGTCTGAGCAGGCTGGAGGCTGACTATGGCATTGCCTGTATATTTAGGTTTGGTGCATTATCCTATTTACAATAAAAATAATGCAATAGTTACAACGGCAATTACCAATTTTGATATTCATGATATTGCCCGTACTGCCAGGACATATGACTTGGTAAAGTACTTTATTATTCATCCGCTTGACAGCCAGAAAGCGTTAGCTGAAGAAATTGTCAGCTATTGGCAGGAAGGTTATGGCGGACAATATAATCCTGACCGCAAAGAAGCGTTAAGTATAGTAGAAATACTTCCTGATATTCAGGCTGCGGTCGATTATATTACGGCTAAAGAAGGTATAAAACCCTTAATTGTAACTACTGATGCCCGTAAGTATGATAATACTGTTTCCTATAAGAAGCTGCAGCGGGAACTAGAAGAGACAGGGCGGCCATGTTTACTTCTGTTTGGCACTGGCTGGGGAATGGAAAACTCGGTAATGAAACAGTTTGATTACATATTAGAGCCAATTTATGGCCCTGGCCCGTACAACCATTTGCCTGTTCGTGCGGCAGTAGCCATTATACTTGACCGGCTATTAGGCGAGCATTGGTGGGCTGAATAAAGATTTGAACATTTTCCACAGCTCAAAGGGAATCTTAGTTGAGTTGTTGGGTAATATATGATATAATACCTTTTGTGTAATACGGACGGTCCTCTGCGTATGGTAAGAACGTCTGATATAAGGAGGAAAACAAATGAATATTATTCAAATTTTAGAACAAGAACAACTGCGCCAGGACATCCCATCCTTTAAAGCAGGCGACACCGTGCGTGTGCATGTAAAAGTTGTTGAAGGCAGCCGTGAGCGTATCCAGGTTTTTGAAGGTGTAGTTATTAACCGTCAAGGCGGCGGAGTACGCGAAACTTTCACTGTAAGACGCGTGTCTTATAATGTAGGTGTAGAACGTACTTTCCCGGTACATTCTCCTCGTATTGAAAAAATTGAAGTAATGCGTCGCGGTATTGTTCGCAGAGCTAAGCTCTACTATCTCCGTAACCTTACTGGTAAAGCTGCTCGTATCAAAGAAAAACGCTAATATGACCTACTAGGGACTGATTTCAGTCCCTTTTCTTCATATCTCCGTATAGATGATGCCTAGTGCATCATATTTTGGAAGGAGGAAGGCTGTGAGTAGTGCTAACCTGGGAGAAGAAATAAAAGACTGGATAATTTCTATTCTCATAGCCATAGTATTGGCGTTTTTTATCCGGTATTTCATTGTAGAATTATACATGGTTGAGGGGCCGTCAATGCGGCCAACACTAGTAAATGGTGAACGTCTTGTTGTTAATAAATTTATTTACCGGTTTAAATCACCCGAAAGGGGTGAAGTACTGGTATTTCGTTACCCGCGCGACCCGAGCCGGGATTTTATTAAGCGCGTTATCGGCGTCGCCGGTGATACCATTGAGATTAAGGATGGCAGGGTTTTTCTAAATGGTCAGCTATTAAATGAACCTTACATATTAGAACGTACCCGTGGCTCTTATCCATTAGTCACAGTGCCTGAAGGGCATATCTATGTAATGGGTGACAACCGCAATAATTCGGAAGACAGTCGGTTTAAAGATGTTGGTTTTGTCCCCTTAGAGCTGATAAAAGGTAAGGCGGTCACTGTTTTTTGGCCGATTGACCACATAAAAACATTGCCGTAACTAACAATATAGTATCTGTGTTTTTGATGAAGGAGTGTGATTTATGCACATTCACTGGTTTCCTGGTCATATGGCCAAAGCTCAGCGTATGATACGTGAGCAGTTAGGTCTTATTGACGTAGTGATTGAATTACTTGATGCTCGTATACCTGCAAGCAGCGCTAATCCTGTCATTGCGGAGCTAATTGGTGCTAAACCGCGGGTGATTGCCCTCAATAAATCTGATCTAGCCGAAACTGCTCGGACAACTGAATGGATTAGCCACTTCCGTAGTATGGGATTTACAACGGTTGCTTTGGATGCTTCCAGCGGCAAGGGAACCAAAGAACTGGTAAGTAAGGTAGAGCAGGAGGCAAGTGAAAAGATAGCTAAGCTTACTGCAAAGGGAATAAAAGCCAGGGCAGTAAGAGCAATGATTTTAGGTATCCCGAATGTGGGAAAATCATCGTTAATTAACCGCCTGTTAGGTACGGCAACGGCCAAGACTGGTGATAAACCCGGAGTAACGCGCGGACAACAATGGTTAAAGGTAGGTAAAAACCTGGAATTGTTGGATACACCGGGCGTTCTCTGGCCTAAAATGGATGATCAGGAAGTAGCCTTTCGTTTGGCAGTTACAGGAGCTATTAAAGATGATATTTATGATATGGAAAAGGTTATTTTTAGCCTTGTAGAATTACTTAAAGAAAATTATAGTGACCGTTTATGTGAGCGTTATAAATTGCAACAAGAGGATTTACCGGAAGATACCGAAGAGTTGCTGGCAATGATAGGTGCTAAACGAGGTTGCTTAAGAAGCGGCGGTATAGTAGATTACGAGAAAGTCAGAAGAATTATATTGACTGATTTCCGGTCAGGGAAACTTGGGCGGTTTACTCTAGATATTCCTTATAATCAGTAGAGAAAACGGCTACTGAGGCTTGAGTTATAAAGAAAACACGGCTTGCGCCGAGCCTTTGGCGAAAGCGGAAGTCGATGTTGCCCTTATCCAGGCGAAAGTTATACTTTCTATCAGGACAAAAAAGAACGGCTGACAATTTGTTGGCCGTTTTTATTATTGCCACTTAGGAGGATTTGTCCCTTTTATCAAGAATAACTAAACCAATTATAGTTTGGAGGTAGTATTTTTTGGACACCACAAAAATGACAGTCGGACAGATTACGTCGTTGTTATCACAAAAAAATATTACATTAGATATAATAGAGACACTAAGAAACGACGTACGACTTTCTGTTAAGCGGCTGGTGACGAAGTGGGAAAGTAACCAGCAAAAAGTTCAACAAGAAAAGGAAAGATTACATACTTTATTTGAAAATGAACGCCAGTTATGTGCCCAAGGATATACGCTGGTTGCAGGTGTTGATGAGGTCGGTAGAGGACCGCTGGCAGGCCCTGTAGTAGTAGCAGCCGTTATATTACCCTTAGACTGCTATTTGCCAGGATTGAATGATTCTAAAAAGCTTACAGCCGGGCAAAGAGAAAAGCTATATGAACAAATAAAAAACACCGCTATCGCTGTTAGCAGCAGTGTTATCAGTGTCGAGACAATTGATGACATTAACATTTACCAGGCGACCATTTTAGGAATGTATCAGGCAGTTTCTGAACTAGCACCAGTACCGCAAGCTGTGCTTATAGATGCCGTCCCGTTACCTAAGCTTAAGATGCCTTATAAATCAATTATTGGTGGTGACCAACTAAGCGCATCTATTGCTGCAGCCTCGATTATTGCTAAAGTTGAGCGGGATCAAATTATGAACGAAATTGACTCTGGTTATCCGATGTACGGTTTTAGCCGTAATAAAGGATATGGTACAGAGGAACACATGAATGCACTCAGCCAATACGGGGCATGTGTTCACCACCGCAAAAGCTTTGCGCCTGTAAAGGCGGCCGTTGAAGCAATTGGCTTAATAGGGTAACTGCGATCTTACAAAGGAGAGATATTGTGTCAGATCAAGAATGTGACAAGATAGCTAAAGCAGTTGCACTCAAATATGATGTTGAGGGTAATAAAGCTCCTTTGGTGGTGGCTAAAGGAGCAGGCGGTGTCGCGGATAAGATTCTGAGTGCGGCTAAAGAGCACGGCGTTCCAATATATCAGAATAAGACTCTTGCAACTATGCTTATGGCTGTTGAGTTAGACAGAGAAATACCGCCTGAGCTATATCAAGCGGTGGCGGAAGTTTTGGCATATATTTACCGTTTGGATCAGCAACTGGGCAGACGACTTAAGTAACGTCAATCGTGGAGGATAACATGAACCACATTGATCTTGGCGATAAGGGCGAACAAGCCGCAGTAAAATATTTGGGCAGTATTGGTTACAAAATTATTACCACTAAATATCGGACGAAGACTGGCGAAGTAGATATTATCGCGAAAGATAAAGATTGTATAGTTTTTGTCGAAGTTAAAACCAGACGAACTACAATATATGGGTATCCTGCTGAAGCTGTTAACAGAAAAAAACAACATAAGATAATTAATACTGCGCTATGTTTTCTTAATCAGCACGGACTGTTAGATGCTGCCTGTAGGTTTGATATATTAGAGGTACATATATCTCAATCTCAAGATGCCGCTCGCTTAAATCATATTATCAATGCGTTTGGCAGCTAACTTGTGGGGGTAATCAGTGTTTGCGCAAACTTTTGGTTCAACAACGTTAGGTTTAAATGGTATATTAATAACAGTCGAAGTTGATATTGCAAATGGCATTCCCAGCCTTGATATTGTGGGTTTGCCTGATACAGCCGTACGGGAATCACGGGAACGCGTACGGGCAGCCATCAAAAACAGCGGGTTTGAATTTCCTGCAAGGCGAATTACTGTAAATTTAGCCCCGGCAGATATTAAGAAAGACAGTTCTGGGCTTGATCTGCCGATAGCCATAGGCATACTAGCCGCAAGTGGGCAAATTAACCCGGCAAACTGCCGGACGCAAGTATTTGCCGCCGAATTATCGCTAGAAGGCAGACTACGGGCTATTTCGGGAATATTATCAATAGCAGCCAATTGTCAAGAAAATGACATTTCAGAAATGATGATTGCCCCGGAAAATGCACAGGAAGCATTGTTAACCGGGAAGATGCTGGTTTATGCTCCGGAAACTTTGGCTGAAATTGTTGGTCATCTTACTGGCGAACATTTAATAACTCCGGTATCTCCAGAACTACCGCTAAGTCAAAATATAGATTCCTCGCTCGACTTTGCTGATGTTCAAGGCCAGATTGTGGCCAAGCGGGCGTTAGAAGTTGCGGCTGCCGGTTTCCATAATGTTATGTTAATAGGACCGCCCGGGTCAGGCAAGACTATGCTGGCTAAGCGTATTCCGTCTATATTACCTGATATGACGCCGCAGGAGGCCTTGGAAGTAACAAAAATTTATAGTGTTGCCGGTATGCTTAAAAATAATATTGGCTTAATCACTGACAGGCCTTTCAGGAGTCCGCATCATACTGTGTCAGTTGCGGGAATGATTGGCGGCGGAACAATGCCTAGACCAGGGGAAGTTACTCTAAGTCATAATGGTGTATTGTTCTTGGACGAATTACCCGAGTTTCCCCGGACGGTGCTTGAGGTTTTGCGTCAGCCGCTTGAGGATGGGGAGGTTACTATTTCAAGGGTTAACGCTACACTATCTTACCCCGCTAAAATAATGCTTATCTGTGCATTAAATCCCTGTCCGTGTGGATTCAGCTCAGACCCATCAAGGGAATGCTCGTGCACACCTTCTGATAGTCGCCGATACCAGAAGAAAATTTCGGGACCATTACTCGACAG